>JAUNHU010000006.1 GCA_030523825.1 Lautropia sp.
CCCTTCAGGATGTCGATGCGGCGGTTGCCCTGTTCGTACTGTTTGCCGAGATCATGGCATTCCAGCACCGGCATGCCGGAGTGATGGGGGGCGCTGGCATGCAGTGAAGTGCCGTCGGCCCTGTGCGTGCCCGGGGCGCCCGAACGCGCCGTACCGCTGTGGCCAGTGGAATGGGAAGAAGACATGGCAGGACTCATTCGTAGCGCAGCGCCTCCGCGGGGCGGACAGCAGCGGCACGCAGGCTGGGGTAGATGGTGGCCAGCAGGGCCAGCACGCAGGAGATGACGGCAACCCAGAGCACGTCATCCAGACGCAGGTCGCTGGGCAATGCGGAAATCACGTAGATGCCGGGTGGCAGCAGGCGAAAGCCGAAAAGCTGCTCGAAGAAGCCGATGACCGGGCCAATATTGAGCGAGACCAGCACCCCCAGCGCTACGCCCGCGAAGGTGCCCAGCAGGCCCACCAGCGAGCCCTGCACCATGAAGATCGACAGGATCGAGCGTGACGAGGCACCCAGCGTGCGCAGGATGGCAATGTCGGCCCGCTTGTCGGTCACGGTCATCACGAGCATGGAGACGAGATTGAAGGCCGCCACAGCGATGATGAGTGCGAGAATGATGAACATCATCCGCTTCTCCACCTGCACTGCAGCGAACCAGACGCGGTTTTCCTGCGACCAGTCGCGCACCATGTAGCCGGCGCCCAGCCGGTTCAGCAGACGCTCGCCCACCTCGGGCGCGATCTGCATGTCGTCGAGCTTCAGTCGCAGCCCCATCGGCCCCTGCGTGCGGAACATCGCAGCCGCATCATTCAGGTTCATCAGGATCAGCGTGCTGTCATATTCGTAGTGCCCGGACTCGAAGATGCCGCGGATGGTGAACTGCTTCATGCGCGGGATGACGCCGGCCGGGCTGACCGTGCCCTGCGGCGCGATCAGCGCCAGCCGGTCGCCCTCGAACAGCCCGAGCTGGTTGGCCAGCACCCGGCCGATGATGATGCCGAAGCCGCCCGGCTGGAGCACGTCCAGCTTGCCTTCCACGACCTGGCTGCCGATCTCGGACACCTCGGGCTCGGCGGCCGGGTCGATGCCACGCACCAGCGCACCTTGCACGGTCTGATCCCGGGAGATGACCACCTGTCCGGAGACGAAGGGCGCTGCGCCCACGACGTGATCGGTGCCGCGCAGTTTGCCGGCCAGCGGCTTCCAGTCGAGCGGTTCGGCTGAATGGACTTCGATGTGCGAGAGCACGGACAGCATCCGGTCTCGCACTTCCTTCTGGAAACCGTTCATCACCGACATCACGATGATGAGCGCTGCCACCCCCAACCCGATACCGGCGACAGACAGCGCCGAGATGAAGGAGATGAAACCGTTCTTCTTGCCCGCCCGCTTGCCGCTGCGGGTGTAGCGCAAGCCCACGAACCACTCGAATGGAGAAAGCAAGGATCGACTCCGTTTCTGCAAAAGCAAAGACCGGCAGTGTGCCACAGCTTGCGATGCGCGGCGTGGCGCTAGCCAGCAGTCGGGAAGTGACGGCGTTCCCGTCGATGTAAATCCTTCATTACATGAGCCCTTTTATCTTCCGTACCAAGGTCTCGTGCCTTCCTGTCCCCCTACAATAGCTGGCGTGAAAGTCATCCCCACCCCGGAATACCGGCTGCTGCCCGGTGCCCTGCTGCCAAAGCGCTGGCTGGCCGGCATGCCACTTGAAGAAGCCCTGCCTGCCATTCATGCAGCACTGGCAGGCAGGCAGCTGCTCATCACCGAAGTCCCGTTGCCTGCTGATGCCGGTGACGCCTCGGCGGGCAGTGGCTGGGCGCACGATGTGTGGCTTGCTCAACAGCCGGGCATGGCCCGCCACGCCCTGTCGGTGGGCTCGATGGCCGCACTTCGCCGGCTTGCGCGCCTGGCTGATGCTGGCACGCCGGCAGCGCCCGGCTGGTTGCTTCAGCCAGTCACCTTCCGTCTCACCACCGACCGGATGCTGCTCGATCCCGGCCCCGGGCAGGTGCTCGATGCCACGCTGGCCGACCGGCTGGTTCATCTCATTCGGCCGTTGCTGGCCGAATCGGGCTACGCCATCCGTCTGCTGTCGCCCGATTGCTGGCTGCTGGAGCGCATGCCCGGACATCCCGACTGGCAGCTGCAATGCACGCCGATCGAGGTTCTCAGTGACCGGCACGTGGATGACCACCTGCCACAGGGGCCTGATGCCCGTGCCTTTCGCCGCCTGTTCAACGAGATTCAGATGATCTGGCATCAGCTCGGTCAGCAGGGAGAGGCGGATCTGCCGGTCAACGGCGTCTGGCTGACCGGCCCGATTGATCCGCAAGTGTTGCAGGCCTGGTCCGATCTTCACGATCTCGGCCTTCGCATCGACGAAGATCTGCTGTCTCATCGCACCGATCTCGATCCCACGGGCTGGCTGGCCAGCCTTCCGGTGCTCGATGCCTGGTATCAGGCCGCGCCATCGCAGTTTGCCCTGCTGCTGGCCGGAGAGCGCCGGCTGCGGTGGCTGCATGCGCCGGGAGCCCTGCCGGCCAGCCTTCAGCCTGTGGGCGCCCGTCCGCAGCCGGTGTCCGCCCTGCCCGATGGCAGCTGGTGGCAGCGCCTGCGGGCCCGCTTCCCGGGGCAGCTGGCTGCTTCTGCTCGCTCCTCGTCGTCACCGGCAGACGGAAGACCATCGCCATTGCAGCGGGTTTTTTCCGAAGACGACTGATCCGGGGGACGGCGAAAGCCAATGCGCAGCACCCTGCGCCGTCTTCGTCCACCCGGCACCGTCCTGTTCCGTTCTCCTTTTCATTCCCTCCCATCAACCCAAGCTGCCCACCGGGCTGAAGAATCTGCTTCCTGTCGATGAAACTGCATACCCGCCCGGTTGACCTGCGTGCCCGCCAGACCCTGATCCAGGCCGGCATCGACCCGCTGATGGCCCGGCTGCTGGCCGCGCGTGGCATCCGCCACCCCGACGAAACCCGGCTGGAACTGAGCGCCCTGCTCCCCCCCGATGCCCTGCTGGGCATGCCCGCCGCGGTGAAGCGACTCAGCCAGGCCATCGACGATGCAGAGCCGATCCTGGTCGTGGGCGATTACGACTGTGATGGGGCCACGGCCATTGCCATTGCCGTCGAGGGGCTGCGAATGATGGGGGCCACGGTGGATTACCTCGTGCCCAACCGTTTCGAGAACGGCTATGGCCTCACCCCCGAGGTGGTGGATGCCGCCCTGCAGCATCCGCGTCTGGGTCGCCCCGCCCTGCTGCTCACCGTCGACAATGGCATCGCCTCGGTGGCGGGCGTCGAGCATGCCAACCGGCTGGGGCTGCCCGTCATCGTCACCGACCACCACCTGCCGGCCGAAACCCTGCCGGCAGCACTGGCCATCGTCAATCCCAACCAGCCGGGTTGCCCCTTCCCCGACAAGAATCTCGCCGGGGTGGGCGTGATGCTCTACGTGCTGATCGCGCTGCGCGGCCACCGGCGTGACGTGGGCCGCTTCGAGGGCGCACCGCCGCCGCTGGCGCCGCTCCTCGATCTGGCGGCGCTGGGCACGGTGGCCGATGTGGTGCCGCTCAGCTACAACAACCGGCTGATCGTCAATGCCGGCCTGGCACGCATCCGCGCAGGCCGTGCCCGTCCGGGCATTGCGGCGCTGCTGCAGATTGCAAAGCGCAGCGCCCGCACGCTGGCAGCCAGCGATCTGGGCTTTGCCATCGGTCCGCGCATCAACGCGGCCGGCCGTCTGGCCGACATGGCGATCGGCGTCGAATGCCTGCTGGCCCCCGACATGAACGCCGCCACCGCGCTTGCCGAACAGCTCGACCAGATCAACCAGCAGCGCAAGGATCTGGAACAGAACATGCGCGAAGAAGCGCTGTCGCTGATCGGCGAACCCGACGCCGGCCAGTGTTCGCTGGTGGTGCATGACAACAACTGGCATCACGGCGTCATCGGACTGGTTGCCTCCCGCATCAAGGAGCGTCACCATCGCCCCACCATCGCGCTCGCTCCCGATCAGGACGGTTTCCTGCGCGGATCGGGCCGGTCCATCCAGGGCATTCACCTGCGCGACGTGCTCGATCTGGTCGACAAGCGCCACCCCGGGATGCTGGTGAAGTTTGGCGGCCATGCGATGGCAGCCGGCCTCACGCTGCCCGCCGACCGTCTCGACGATTTCCGCAGCGCGTTCGAGCTGGCCGTGCAGACGCTTTCCACGCCGGCTGATTTCGACCCGGACGTGATCACCGACGGACCGCTGCCTGCCGATGCCTGGCACGTCCGTACCCTCAACCTGCTCGACTCCCAGGTCTGGGGTCAGGGCTTTCCGCCCCCGCTCTTTTCCGGGCGCTTCGATGTGCGCACCCAGCGCCTCATCAACAACCGTCACCTGAAGCTGGAACTGGCGCCCAGTGATGAACCCAGCCGACGGATTTCCGCCATTTTCTTCGGGCGAACCACGCCGCTGCCGGCCGAAGCGCTGCTGTCCTACCGGATCGCGCGCGACGAGTATCGCGGCCAGGAAGGCGTGTCGCTGCAGATCGACCGGGTGCTCGACGACGAGACGACGCCGGTTGCTGCCGCCTGAGAGCACCCGCCCGAACCGACAACCCGAGACCGGAGGTCGACACATGTCCAGAACCGATCAAGGCCGTACCCCTTTTCTTCAAACTGCAGCCTCGCCGCTGATGCGCGCACTCCTGCCCCTGCTGGCAGCGTGCTGGCTGCCGCAGGCCAGCGCCCAGCTGGTGGCCGATCCCGGCAACACCAAGGACTCCGCCCCGTGGGTGGTGAACGCCGATGCACCGCAGGCCCCCCGGCTCAGTGCCCTCGATGGCGAAGGCTTCGTCACGCTGCGCTTCGGCCCCGGCAAGCCTTCACCGCAGCCGGCCTGGCTCAGCCTGCGCCCGCGCAATGGCGTTTGGAACTGGAAATCGCAGCACGCACTGCGCATGCACATCCAGAACATCATGCCCTGGGCGCTCACCCTGCTCATCGAGGTGCGCGATGACAAGGGCCAGGTGCTTGCCGGCAACCTGGCGCTGCAGCCGGGCGTGCCCTTCCAGCTGAGCATGCCGCTCGCGGCCACCCTGCCCCTGCAGATGGGCATGCGGGCCGCGCCGCCCAATCCCTGGACGGCACAGGGTATGACGGCAGGCATCGTGCCCGTTACCGCAGGCCAGATCGATCCCGAGCGCATCAGCGAGATCCGCATCGGCATGCCGGTGCCCGACGCCGAGCAGAAGATCCGGCTGGGCAAGATCTTCCTGCCCGAAGACCGTGCCAATGATCTGCAGGCCGCCTACACCGGCATCGTCGATGCCTATGGGCAATACACCCGCGGCAGCTGGCCGGGCAAATATCTCGCTCCCGAGAAAAAGGACGACAAGGCAGACGAGCCGAAAAAGAGCGCGAAGCGCCTGACCGCTGCCCAGAAGAAAAAGGCCGAGCGCGAGGAAGAACGCCGGAAGAAGGCCGAACAGCAGCAGGAAATGGCCGCCTTTGCGCGCCACGCGAACGAGGCCGAACAGGCGCTCGACAAGGCGCTGGCTGCCGATGCAAGGCAGGCCGGCGGCGCGAAGCTGCAGCAGGATCGTTATGGTGGCATCCAGGGGATCGAAGGAGCCGGCAAGGGCTCCGGCTGGTTCCGTACCGGCAAGATCCGGCTTAAAAACGGTGGCGAGCGTCACGTGCTGATCACGCCCGAAGGCAATCCCTTCTTTTCCTTCGGCATCAATGCCATCCAGCGCGACAACAGCGAAACCTTCATCGGTGGGCGCGAATGGCAGTTCACCGGCCTGCCCGACAAGGATTCGCCGCTCCATGCCTTCCGCAGCACGAAGGACAGCACCGAGACCCTGCCCGCCGATGCCGGTGCGCAGCGCAACCGCAAATACCTCAAGGGCGAGACATTCAATTTCTATCACGCCAACCTCTACCGGCGTGACGGTGCCGACTGGCAGGAAAAATGGGTCTCGCGCACCCGCAAGCGCCTGAAAAACTGGGGCTTCAACACCGCAGGCGCCTGGAGCGACGAGAGCATCATGGGCGCCCAGGTGCCGCACACCCGCATCCTGCACGTCGAGGGGCCGTTTGCACGCCTGAGTGACGGCCACAACTGGTGGTCGGGCATACCCGATTCCTTCGACCCCGCCTTCGGCAAGGCGCTGGACGCTCAGCTGCGCAAGGCGGCCAGCAAATCGCATGACGACCGCTGGCTGATCGGCTGGTTCATCGACAACGAACTGGGCTGGGGAGATGGTTCGGCCACCGATCCGATGATCCGCTACGCGCTGGCCTGGTCGGTGCTGCAGCAGGATGCGGCCCAGCCCACGGCACACGCCAAGCGTGCCTTCGTGAAGATGCTGCGCGAGCGCTACAACGACGACATCGGCGAGCTGGCCCGCGTCTGGCAGAAGCCCCTGAAGGACTGGTCGGAGCTGGAGGCCGGGCTGCCTGCGGAAAAACGTCCTGACGGCAATCTGCCCGCCGTGTCGGCAGACCTGTCTGCCTTCCTGCGCCTGCATGCCGAATCCTATTATTCGCAGGTTGCGCAGGCACTCGATCGGCACGCGCCGAATCACCTCTATCTGGGCAGCCGTTTTGCCTCGCGCACGCCCGAAGCCCTGGCTGCCTGCGCACGCTGGTGCGATGTCGTCAGCTTCAACCTCTACGTGCCGAACGTGAAGGACGGCTTCGAGCACCAGAGCTTCGCACGCTTCGACAAACCCGCCATGTTAACCGAGTTTCACTTTGGCTCAAGTGATCGTGGCCCGTTCTGGCCCGGCGTGATGGTGGTGAACACCGAAAACGAGCGTGGGCCCGCATACCGTGGCATGCTCGAATCCGTGATGGCCAATCCGCAGTTCGTCGGCGCGCACTGGTTCCAGTATCTCGACCAGCCCGTGACCGGTCGCTGGCTCGACGGAGAAAACGGCCATCTGGGATTCGTCTCGATCACCGATGTACCCTGGAAGGGGTTCGTGGAATTTGCCCATCGAACCAACCGTAAGCTGATGCAGAAGCTGCGTGATGACGGCGCCGCCCTTTCTTCGGTGCCTTCAGGAAACTGAACGAATCATTCATCGTCCGCTCTTGCCGCCGGACGGAGGCCCCCCACGGCCGCGCATTCCGAGGGGGTGCCTGCCCGCAGCCGGCCTATCCCCATTTTTACCGGAGCATACTGAATGCAGCATCTCATCCTGAACGACAGCCTGCGCATGAGCCGTCTCGTGCATGGCTGGTGGCGGGCACACGAATGGCAACTGGACACCGACGGCACGCTGCGACTGATCGACGGGTTGCTGGAGCTGGGCATCGACACCTTCGACCACGCCGCCTGCTATGGAGGCTTCGCCACCGAGGGGCTCTTTGGCCGCGCGCTGGCCGGGCGCAGCAGCCTGCGCAAGCACCTCACCCTGGTCAGCAAGTGCGGCATCCTCTTTCCCAACGACACGCTGCCGGGCATCGGTAGCGCACACTACGACAATACCCGCGATCACATCGTCTGGTCGGCCCAGCGTTCGGTGCAGCAGCTGCAATGTGAGTACCTCGATCTGCTGCTCATCCATCGGCCCTCGCCCTGTGCGCACCCCGATGAGATCGCTGCGGCATTCGACGCCCTGCAGGCCCGCGGGCTTGTCCGCCATTTCGGTGTCTCGAACTATCCAGCCCACAAGCTGCGCATGCTGCAGAGTCGGGTGCGTCAGCCACTCGTCACCAACCAGATCGAGATCTCGCCCCTGCATCTGGCGCCTTTCGAGGACGGCACGCTCGACCACCTGCTGGAGACGCGGCGCAATCCGATGGCCTGGTCGCCGCTGGCTGGTGGCCGACTGTTCGACCCTGACGATGAGCGGGCCGGCCGTGTGCGTCGGGCATTGCTTGCCGTCGGGGAAAAGCACGATGAAACCCGTATCGACACGCTGACCTACGCCTGGTTGCTGAATCATCCGGCAGGCATCATCCCCATCGTTGGCAGCAGTCAGATCGGGCGTGTCCGTCATGCCGTCGATGCCCAATCCATTCGCTTCAGCGAGGAAGACTGGCTGCGAGTCTATGTAGCCAGCCAGGGCTTCCCGTTGCCCTGATCACTGTACCTCCCTCCCCGACCAGTGCTTTGCTGCCGGATTCCGGACTCTTGTTCATGAAGGGGCATGCGCAACGGTCGGGGAACGCTGGAGGTGGTGATGTTTATGTATCCGTCACTCCCTTAAATATAAAAAATCGTTATTTTTGTTATAAGTAGTTATCTATGGGATGTCAGGCCAGCCAGACCTCTCTGTGCGTGGAAACCTGGCCCCGTTGCGCGGTGATGAAAAGCCCGGTGCTGCTCTATAACCTTTCTGCAGAAAAGGCCAAGGGGTGTTGTATTTGGTTGATCCGGATTTCGTCTGGCGAAAAAACACGACTCAATGTGGGCATGGAGCAACGGCGTGTGTGCCGGCTTTTGCCCCTGCCCCGCGCATGCCACAGCCGATGCTTTCCCCTCACTGCTGTTTTCCTGTCCGGTTTTTTTTGCATTTGTTTCTAGTGTGTATCAAAAAAATCCGTTGATTACATTGTGTCAATCGAGGCTTCAGGGGCTGCTAAACTGCATTCATGAATCGTTCATGAATCATTAGTTAACGATTGGTGGTTCCGTTTGTGCCTCTCGCTGCGCGCTGCGCCCTGCAGCGCCGTTTTTTTTGCAGGGCCTTCCAAATGCGCAAGCGAGCCTGAAAAAGCCCGCCTCAAGAGATGCAGGGCCCAACCAGATTGAATCCATCCGACATGATCTCAAGATTCTTCATCATCGCCCTTTTCCTTCTGTTACCCATCGTAGTTGCGTTGCTCTCGCAACGGATGGCCAGCACTGTCGAACCGGTGGTGCTGCCTTCGTCACCCATCGAGGTGAAACTGCTCCCCGAGCGCAAATCATCGGCCAATCGCAATGCCAGGCCGGCAGCAAACGATGACAGTGCCAATGATGCCCCGGTGCGCTACACCCCGCGCCTCATCGAACATGGCAATGTCGACTCTGTCGGCCCCCGTGTACCCCGGGATGCGGCCAAGCGCTCTGCGCCTGCCCAGCCCCAGAACAACAACAACAACCAGGAGACCGCGCGATGAGTGGCAAGAAACAGGCAAATGATTCGCTGGTGCTGCCCGTCACCGCGCGCTGGCGCATTCTGGGCTGGATCATGCTGACCACGGTGATGGTGATGCTGCTCATCATCCTCACGGCACGTGCCATCTTCCAGAACGACGTGCTCTACCGGGCCAACGGCGCCATCCTGCAGGAAGTGCAGGAGTTCCGCACCTTTGCCGAGCAGGCCATCGATAGCAAGACGCACAAGCCCTTCACGTCTCTCTCGGCGCTGATGGAGCGCTACATGGAGCGCCAGACCCCCGATCTGGGCGAAGCCTTCATTTCCGTCACATCCAGTGAAGTTCTGGTGGTGGACAACGCCAAGAACGACGCCGGTGAGCGTCTTGCCGGCGATCGCAACCGCCTGAACGAGCTGCTCGACGACAAGGAGAACTCCGGCGTTCTGAAGACTGGCGATGGTCAGCTCTATTGGGGCAAGAGCGTCGTCACGGCAGGCGACCAGACCGGCACGTTGCTGGTGGCCGAATTTGTCCAGAGTGGCATGGAAGACGTGCGACGCAACATGATGCTGCTCTTTGGCATCATGCTGGTCGGTGTCCTGCTCACGGCGGTCATCGCCTGGATGGTGGCCGGTCAGATTCTTGCGCCCATCACCCGCTTTTCCGAGATTTCGTCCCGCGTGGGGGCTTTTGACCTGAGCACCCGGCTGCCGGAAACCGGACGGGATGAGCTCTCCAAACTGGCCCGTTCCATCAACGCGATGCTCGATCGCATCAGCGGTGCGCATGCTGACCAGCGCCATGTGCTCTCTGAAACCCTGCGTCAGGTGCAGATCCTGACGACCGAGCTGGAGGCTGCACGCACGGTCGTGGGCAATGCCGGCGCTGCCCTCACGCAGCCGATGACCAGTCTGCGCCAGCTCAACCAGGATCTGGCCCTGCTGCTGGACAGCGGCCGGGCCGACTTCCTGAAGCTGCAGGAGGTGCAGATCAGTCCCTTCGTCTACGCGATGGCCGAAGATTTCCGCAAGCTGCTGCCCGGCCGCAGCTGGCGCGTCACCGACGTGGCCGAGGCACGTGTCAGGCTCGACACGCAACGCATTCGTCAGAGCATGCTGCATCTGGCCACCAATGCCTTCGACCACACCAAGGAGGGAGACAGGATCGAGCTGGGTTCCTCGCTGCGTACCCTGGCTGATGGGCAGCGAATGGCCAGCATCTGGATTGCCAACCGTGGCCCGAGCCTGACCGAGGCCGATGCCAAGGCGCTGTTCGAAACACCGCCAGACTCCTACGCCCGCAACCACCAGATGCCTCTGAAGATCAATCAGGAGACCCCGGCGATGGGCATGGGGCTGGCCGTGGTGAAGGCAATGGCCCACGCCCACGGCGGCTATGCCTGGCTTGAATCCGGTGGCCAGCGTGGCACGGTGTTCGGCGTGGACATTCCGCTGTACCGTCCCCGGCCCACGGGTGGTGGCGAGCAGACGCAGGAAAATGCGCTCGATGCCATGAGCCAGGAGAAATCATGAGCAAGGCCGACCCTACCCTTCAGGATCTGGCCGTGCAGGGCAATGGAAGTGACGGCCTGAATCCGGTGTACTACCGCACCACGGCGTCGCTGAACCTGCCCCAACCCGGCCCCGAGGCCCAGGCTCCTGCCGAGGAGAAGGCGCCTGCAGGTCCGCGCAGCCTCAGTGTCGACATTGCCTTCAGCCACCTGTTCGCCATCATTGCCGCGTTGGTGGTGGGCGGGCTGGTCACGTGGTGGATCAACATCGCGGTACACGAACCGCTGGCCGGAGGGGCGAGTGGACTTACCCCACCGGCTGCGGCCACCCTGTCCGTCTTTGCCATCGCCGTCTGGTTCTGGATCTTCACCTCCATCGACGACACCTATGTGGCCCTCGGGGCTGCAGTGCTGCTGGTGTCGCTGGGAGTGCTACCCGAAGACACCCTGTTCGACTCGCTGGGCGATGACACGGTCTGGCTGCTGCTGGGCGCCTTCGTCATCGCGGCGGGCATCACCACTTCGGGTCTGGCAACCCGGATTGCTGCCTTCATCATTGCCGGCGCCCGCAGCACGCGCCAGCTGATGCACCTGAGCAGTGCCGCCCTGGTGGCCACCGCCTTTGCCGTGCCCTCCACCTCGGGACGGGCGGCGCTTGCCATGCCGGTCTTCATGGCCCTGGCCTCGGTGCTGAAGGGACGCAAGGCCCTCGTGCTGGCGCTCGCCCTGCTCTTTCCGTCCGTCATCCTGCTCTCGGCGGTAGCCTCGTATCTCGGGGCCGGTGCGCACCTCATCACCAGCCAGATCCTCACCTCCGGTGGCTACGACAGCTTTTCCTTCGCCAACTGGATGCAGTTCGGTCTGCCGCTGGCGGTGGTGGCGTCGGTCATCTGCGTGGAGCTGATCCTGTTCCTGTTCACCAGCAGGGAAGAACGCCGTGGTGCGCTCAGCCTTACGGTGGAAGACTTGCAGGCCCATACCGAGCTGCCCATTACCGGCAAGCTGACGATGGCGCAGACCAAGGCGTCGTGGCTGGTGCTGGCCGTGGTGGTGCTCTGGTGTTCCGAGCCACTGCATCATCTCCACCCGGCCGTGGTGGCACTGGCCGGCGGGCTTGCCATGTCCAGCAGCACGCTGGGCGTGGTCAAGCTGGGCAAGGCGCTCAAGTCGGTGCCCTGGTCCTTGCTCATCTTCATGGCGGCCACGCTGGCGATGGGCTCGGCACTGGTCAGTTCCGGTGCAGCAGCCTGGGCCACGACCGGCATCCTCGCCCCCATCCGCAACAGTGGTCAGTGGGCGGGCATCCTGTTCCTGGTCATCATCGTGCTCATCTCGACCGCAGCCCACCTCATCATCCAGTCGCGCTCGGCCCGTTCGGCCGTGCTCATCCCGCTGGTGGTGGCGATGGCGCCCGAGGTCGGCGTGTCGGCGGTGGCTGCGGCCTTTGCTTCGACGGCGGCAGCAGGTTTTTGCCACACCATGAGCAGTTCGGCCAAGCCGATGGCGCTGTTTTCCGTCATCGACGACAAGCCCACGTACTCCGGGTCCGATCTGCTGCGTCTGGCGGCATGGCTTGCGCCGATCAGTGCGGCACTGGTGCTGCTCTTTTCCTTCGTGATCTGGCCCCTGCAGGGCATGCCCTGGCAGGTACAACCCTGACCGGACGACAGCAAATTCCAATTCAAGTCCGCGTCATCACAGGTGATCCATCCGGCGGGAATCGGTTGCATACCCCGAAGCCCCATCCCGCCGGATGTCCTGAAGTCATCCTTTTTCAGGGTTGGCTCACCTTCCTTTCCGCTTTTTTCGGCAGGATGTCGATGTCCTGCTGCGCCCCAGCTTGCGCCCACTTTTCCATCGACCGCGGTTTTTTCCCATGAATTCGTTGAATTTTTCCGAGAGGTAAACACCATGTCCACTGCGATCCCACAGCACATTCTGGTTGCCCCCGCCGGTTTCAAGGAATCCCTCGACGCCAACGCCGTGGCACGTGCCATCACCGCAGGTGTCCGTCGCGCCATCCCCGGTGCCCACGTGAAGGCGTTGCCCATGCCCGATGGCGGTGAAGGCACCGCCGAGATGCTGGCCGAATCCACGGGCGGGCGCATCGTCCGCAAGCGCGTCATCGGCCCCGTGGGTCAGGAGATCGACTCGCACTATGCGCTGCTCGGCGGCAAGGCCAAGGGCGTGGCTGTGGTGGAAATGGCTGCCGCAGCCGGTCTGCGCCTCGTGCCGCGCGACATGCGTGACCCGACGCTGACCACCACCTACGGGGTTGGGCAGCTGATTGCCACCGCACTGGATGATGATGTCCACACCATCCTGATCGGCTGCGGCGACTCTGGCACCAGTGATGGTGGCCTGGGTGCCCTGCAGGCGCTGGGCGTGAAGATCACCGACAAGGATGGCAAGGATGTCGGTCAGGGCGGACGCTGTCTCGCCGACGTGGCCCATCTCGACTACAGCGGCCTGCATCCGGCCCTGCGTGAGGGGCGCATCAAGATGGTGATGGCGCTGAATGCGCACAACATCCTCACCGGCGAGCGCGGTGTGGCCCGCGTTTTCGGCCCGCAGAAAGGCGCCACGCCCGAGCAGGTCGAGCAGCTCGCCAAGGGCTTCGAGAACTGGGCCGAAAAACTGGCAGCCAACTGCCTGCCCGCAGCGCGCCACGTCGATTTCGCGCTGGGTGCCGGCACGGGCGCATCGGGCGGCCTCGGGGCCGGTCTTGCCTCGGTGGGTGCGCAGCTGGTCTCGCGCTTCGAGGCCCTGCTCGACTCCGGTCTGGCCGGCTTCGATCTGAATGAGCTGCTGGCGGGGGCCGATCTGGTCATCACCGCCGAAGGCGCGCTCGACTTCCAGACCCCGCGTGGCAAGGTGCCGGCCGAAGTGGCCATGCGCGCCAGCAACCTGGGCATTCCGGTGGTGGCGCTGGCCGGCACGCTGGGCAAGGGAGCCGATGATGTCTACGACATCGGCATCGACGCCATTGCTTCCATCGTGCCCATTCCGATGACGCTCGACCGCGCCATCAGCGAGGGTGAACGCCTGCTGCGCGAAGCCTCCGAGCGGATGATGCGCACCCTGCTGCTGGGCGCGTCGATGGCGACCAAGCTCAACAACCGCCGCATGCAGCAGTCGCAGCAATTGTTCAGCGGCTCCTCCAATTCCCAGTGGTGAGACGCTGAATGACGGGCAGGTGCCGGCTTGTTCCGGTACCTGCCCGGAACTTGACCGATGTCGGTCGGCTTCCGCACAGCTTCCCCTTATCATGGGCTCCAATATCTTGCCACGGAGCCACTCATGTCCCGTTTCCTGCGTCCGCTGTCGTTGCTTTGCCTCTCCCTGATTGCCACGCACGGCATGGCTGCCGAGCCCGAACACTTCCGGCTGCGGCTCGACGAACTCAAGAGCGGCCGTTTCACCAGGGCCCATCTGGCCAGCAGCGACATCGACCCTGCCTGCAAGGGGCACAACCAGTCGCCTGCCATCAGCTGGGTGAATGCGCCGGCCGGTGCGCGCAGCTTCGTGCTGGTCTTCACCGACAAGGGCGTGCCCAAGGGCAGTGATGGCAGCCGTTGGGCCGTCGTCAACATTCCCGGTTCCGTTACCCAATTGCCCGGCCATGTCGGTGCCGATGGCTCACGCCTGCCCGAAGGCGCACTGCAGACCCGCACCGGCGCCGGCAAGCCCGGCTATATGGGCGTGTGCCCTTCTGCCAAACGCCCCACCCCCTACGAGTTCCGGGTCTGGGCGCTGAAGACCGAACGCCTCGACGGCGTCACGGCCGAAACCCCGGCAGCAGACGTGGCCCGGCTGGCCGAGGCGCAGTCGCTGGGTGTGGCACGCCTCACCATCATCGACCACCAGGGTGTGGGCTATCGCACCGGCACGAAGCTGGAGCGCTGAACCTGAAGCCTGGCGCAGCACGGGGCTCGTGCGTCTGCGCTGCGCAGCCTGTGGTGGCCGGTTCTCCGTGATGATCCGCAGGCTATAATCGCAGGTTGTTTTCATCATCCACAGTCAACCTGCAATCAGATGGACGTCGAGCGCTTGAACCAGCTTGAAGCCCGCCTGGAGGACCTCAGCCAGCGGCTGCAGGACCTCAGGGGGTATCTTTGACTTCGACGACAAGAAAAACCGTCTTGTCGAAGTGAATTCCGCCCTGGAGGCGCCGGACATCTGGAACGATGCCAAGGCGGCGCTGGAGCTGGGCAAGGAAAAACGGATGCTCGACAACGTCGTCGGCACCATGGAAAAACTGATGGATTCGCTGCGCGACACATCCGACCTGTTCGGCATGGCGAAGGACGAATCCGACGACGACACGCTCGAAGCGCTGGATGCCGATTCCCTGACCATTCTGGAAGGCGTCGAGGGGCTGGAATTCCGCCGGATGTTCTCCAACCCGGCCGACCCCAGCCCCTGCTTCGTCGAGATCCAGGCCGGTGCCGGCGGCACTGAAGCCTGCGACTGGGCCGCCATGCTGCTGCGCCAGTACCTGCGCTACTGCGAGCGCCGCGGCTTCACCACTACCCTGCTCGAAGAAAGCGAGGGCGACGTGGCGGGCATCAAGGGTGCCACCATCAAGGTCGAGGGCGAATATGCCTACGGCTACCTGCGCACCGAAACTGGCGTGCACCGTCTGGTGCGCAAGTCGCCCTTCGATTCCAGCGGTGGCCGTCACACCTCCTTTGCCTCGGTCTACGTCTACCCCGAGGTCGACGATTCGATCGAGATCGACATCAACCCGGCCGACCTGCGCATCGACGTGTATCGCGCATCCGGTGCCGGCGGTCAGCACGTGAACAAGACCGAATCCGCGGTTCGTATCACCCACCTGCCCACCAACACCGTCGTACAGTGCCAGAACGACCGTTCCCAGCACCGCAACCGCGACGAGGCGATGAAGATGCTGCGCGCACGCCTGTTCGAGCTGGAACTGCGCAAGCGCCAGGCCGAGCAGGACAAGGTCGAAGCCTCGAAGACCGACATCGGCTGGGGCCACCAGATCCGTTCCTACGTGCTGGACCAGTCCCGCATCAAGGATCTGCGCACCAACTACGAGACCAGCAACACCCGAGCGGTGCTCGATGGCGATCTCGATCCCTTCATCGGCGAGAGCCTGAAACAGGGCGTGTAAGACCAGGGGAGCCGGACGCAGGCGGGCTGAAAGAAGCCCGCCTGACCGGTGTCCTGTCTTGAAGACGTATCGTCATGGAGCGGTACTCTCGTTGCCCTTGCCCCGATCTTTCTCCTGAAGATTGATCCCTCCAGAAATTCCCTTGTCCGGCAACGAACGGATTGAAATCGTGAATACTCCTGTCTCCCCTTCCCCCGAACAAGCCAACGCCGAGGGCGCCACGCCCGAGGTCGACGAGAATCAGATCATTGCCGAGCGTCGTGCCAAGCTTGCCCGCCTGCGTGAGAACGGTGGCGTGGCCTTCCCCAACGATTGCCAGCCGGCCGACCGCGCCCAGCCGCTGCTCGAAGCACACGGTGAAAAGACCCGCGAAGACCTGCAGGCCGAGAACCTGCAGGTGTCGGTGGCGGGCCGCATGGTGCTCAAGCGTGTGCAGGGCAAGGCCAGCTTCGCCACGCTGCAGGACAGCACCGGTCGCATCCAGCTCTGGATGAACGACGAAGGCATTGGCGCCGATGCGCACGAGGAATTCAAGCGCTGGGATCTGGGGGACATCGTGGCCGCCGAAGGCACGCTGTTCAAGACGATGAAGGGCGAGCTTTCCATTCGTTGCAGCAAGGTGCGCCTGCTTTCCAAGTCGCTGCGGCCCCTGCCCGACAAGTTCCACGGCCTGGCCGATCAGGAAATGCGCTATCGCCAGCGCTATGTGGACCTGATGAGCAACGAGTCCACACGCAACACCTTCATCACGCGCAGCAAGGCCATCAGCGCCATCCGCGGTTTCATGGTGGAAAACGGTTTTCTCGAAGTCGAGACACCGATGCTGCAACCCATTCCGGGTGGTGCCACCGCCAAGCCTTTCGAGACGCACCACAATGCACTCGATCAGGCGATGTTCCTGCGCATTGCGCCCGAGCTGTACCTGAAGCGCCTGGTGGTGGGCGGCTTCGAGCGCGTCTTCGAGATCAACCGCAATTTCCGCAACGAAGGTCTCAGTCCGCGTCACAACCCCGAATTCACGATGATGGAGTTCTACGCGGCCTACACCGATTACCGCTGGATGATGGACTTCACCGAACAGGTGTTCCGTCGTGCCGCGCAGGAAGCGCTGGGCACCACGCAGCTCAGCTATCAGGGCAAGCCGCTGGACCTGTCCAAACCCTTTGCGCGGATGACCATCGTCGAAGCCATCCGGAAGCACGCACCCGAGCTGCCCGCAGAAAAACTGGACGATGCCGCCTGGCTGCGCGCAAAGCTGGCCGAATTTGGCGTGGAGCCGCCTGCTGCGGCTGGCGTTGGCGCCCTGCAACTGGCGCTCTTTGAAGAAACCGCCGAAGCCAAACTGTGGGAACCCACCTTCATCATCGACTACCCGGCCGAAGTCTCGCCGCTGGCCCGCGCAGCCGATGGCAACCCGGAACTCACCGAGCGCTTCGAGCTGTTCATGACCGGGCGCGAACTGGCCAACGGCTTCTCCGAGCTGAACGACCCCGAAGACCAGGCCGAGCGTTTCCGCAAGCAGGTGGAAGCCAAGGAAGCCGGTGACGACGAAGCCATGTATTTCGACGCCGACTACATCCGTGCGCTCGAATATGGTCTGCCCCCCACCGGCGGCTGCGGCATCGGCATCGACCGCCTGATGATGATCCTCACCGACAGCCCCACCATCCGCGACGTGATCCTGTTCCCGGCGCTGAAGCGGGAGAACTGATCGCCCAGGTGCGGCCGGGAGTGCATCCCAAGGGAGGGCGGCAGCATCTGCCCTCTCCGTTTCATGCATATGGCCAAGGATGAGTGGCCGCTCCTTTTGCCCCTGTCATCGTTACCCGTTTTACCACCCTGCAGCCAGCCATGCATGAATGACGTGCTAGGCTATGCACTGGCTGAAACGAACGCTGAAGATGAAACAAAGGGGCGATCAAGTGGCGATGAGGGGCGAGCATGCGTTAGAAAACGAAAGCCTCTGGTGAACCGGATGCCTCCCCGGTGACAAGGGGCTCCACGCCATCGGCCCACGCCGTATCAGACTCTGCCGCTTTCCCCGCCGATGACGCACCGCTGACCAGACTGCGCGGGCTCGGGTCAAAAAGTGCCGAAGCCCTTGCCCAGGTTGGCATCATCAGCGTGGCGCAGTTACGCGAAGCAGGTTCTATCGGTGCCTACGAGATGCTGGTACGTGCAGGCGTTCCCGTCAGCCTCAACATGCTGTGGGCGCTGGAGGGGGCGCTGTCAGACCGGGACTGGCGCGTGGTGGCCAGTGGAAGACCGGCTGTCGTTGTTGACGGAGCTGGAACGTCGAGGAATATCCGTCTGAACGGGGTGTTAAGTGTTTGATCAGGGCAAAGAACATGGGTGAGCAGAAAAACGTGCTGCACAGACAGTGGTCAGGCAGGTCGGCGATGCAGACGACTGGCACGGTGGTTTTTCTTGTTGCGGCGCCCTTCATCCTCTCCGCCTGTGCCACCCCTCACGCTCTCGACGATGACATCGAACAGGTTCGGCAACGTCAGCGCGCCGCAGTCGAGGCGGCACGCAAGCAGGAGGCGAAAGCGCCACCCCCGGTGGCAAGGTGCAATTTCGTCCCTGCCCATGCCACGTCGCGCGGCGAAGGGGTTCCGCCCTCTTACGAATGCAGCGGGCTCAGCAAGAAGCAGTACCAGAGCGGCAAGTGCCGCGAAGTGCCCGCCTATACCAGCGAAAACGGTACCTTTATCTCAAGTTATACCCGCTGTCTGGCCAACCCGCTGGATGCCGCCTTCGAGGTGATCGGCGTGCCGCCTGCGGCCGTGTTGCCCAACACCTCCCACCCTGCCGCCAGTGTGCCGGCCGGCGCGCCGTCTGCTCCCCGGCCCTGGGGTGAACTGATGCTGCCCACGGACGACGGCAGTGGCATTGATCAGGGTAACGACACTTACGTGAAGCCGGTGACGGGACCGGGAGCCCTCGGCGGCTCCTGAACAGCACGCATGTTGGCGCCTTCTGCGCCACCCCGTTTCACGGCTTGTTGGCTGATCCCTCCCCGGCTTTTCCGGACGGGAGTTCATCTTGTTGAAGCAACCCCAGCATGGCTGCCCGAATCGAGGCCGCTGTCTTGTTGGGCACGTTAAGCTTCTGGATGGAGTTCTTGATGTGGAAGTCGATGGTGTTCTTTGAAATGGCGAGAATTTCGGCGATATCCCGGGCAGACTTTCCGTCGATGGTCCAGCGAAGTATCTCGGCCTCCCGTTTGGTGAGTTCAGGAAGATGGGAGGCAAGTTCCTGCCGGCAGATTCTGGAAAAAATCGAATGCGAGAGCTGAAGCAGACTTTCCAGCTCGGGTGTCTTGTTCACGATTTCCTGTGGCAGCAACGGCATGTGCTCGCGTGACAGCGCCAGCATGCTCTGACCTTCAGGGCCTCCATTGAGCACGGATTTCGTCCAGCCAAAGCGTATCCCGTGATCGAGCAGATCCTGGCGCAGTGCCTGCGCCTTGTCGAACATGGGTTCGTTCCAGACGAAGGCTGTTTGCGAACTTCTTGCCTGCGCAATCACGGGATCCAACAGCGCATAGCCTTGATTCAGATAGCGATCCTGCAGGGCTATAGGATAGTTGCTGCGCCATATCATCCGCGGCGTACTGATCGGCAGCGATTGATGATGGGCGAAGGAAAAATAGCGAAAGCCAAGTGTACGGGTGGCCCGTTCGAGGCATGTCAGGACCTTGTCCTCCGCAGGGGCTGATTCTGCCATCAGGGCCAGCAGTTCATCCTGCCACGTTGCCATCAAAACACTCCTGTGCCTGAAGGGCTCACCTTGCCTGTCCGGCCGGGCGGATATCTGTGGAAACCGCAAGAATGCCGGGAGAGGCCAGACTGTGTGCGTTGCCGGAAGTTTGCCCCGATCGACACGAGCCCGCTGTTTTTCAAGGAGATGCCCATCGGCGAGGATGACGGGCTGCTCCAGCGTGAGGGCGAGTTCTCCTCATTTATTCAGTCTAGCAGCGGCATCACGCAGAATCTGTGAGTCTTTCAGACGATGAATGTCACTTCTTTTGACAACGAGTATTCTTGTGACATGATGTTGCCTGATCGGAGGGCTGAAACCGCCTGCAATCTTCCGGCAAGCCAATTTGTCTTGAAAATGGCGTTCTTTCTGGCTGAAAAGGCGCCTTGTTCACCGCATTGTGTGCACCAGGCGCCCTTGCCCTGTTGTATATGTGATTCTGATTGTGGTGCGCACAGGGGGGCGGATTTGCCGCTGCGCGGGCAACGATGGCAAACGCCGATGACGGCATTTGCCTCGTCAGCCGAGCCTCAGTGATCTTCCTTGGCGTGGTTGATCGTGTACTTGGGAATCTCGACGATCAGATCGAGGTCGTCGCGCAATTGCACCTGGCACGACAGCCGGGATTCGGCTTCCAGGCCCCAGGCCATGTCGAGCAGGTCTTCCTCGATGTCGGTGGGCTCGTTGGTGTCATCGAAACCTTCCCGGATGATGACGTGGCAGGTGGTGCAGGCACAGGACATGGCGCAGGCGTGTTCGATCTCGATGTGCTGATCAAGCAATGCCTGGCAGAGCGAAATGCCGGGCGTGGCCTCGAAGGTCATCCCTTCGGGGCAAAGTTCTTCGTGGGGCAGCACCTTGATGGTTGCCAAGAGATTCTCCTTGAGGGTTGGCGCGTGTCATGAACCTGTTCTTTCGCGGGGACGAACAGGTTCCTGACACGTTCAGAGGGAAGTCAGGCCGTCGATGGACCGACCGGCCAGTGCGCGCTGGATGGCGCGATCCATGCGCAGCGCGGCAAAGTTTTCAGTATCTTTCTGCAGCTGGCTGGTGGCGTCGGCCAGCGCATCGCGCATCTCGATGAGGGCAGTTTCTTCCTGCTCGTCAGCCAAGGCGCGCGTGTCGTTCAACAGGCCGTCGAGCCGTGCGATGGTGGCGTCGATGGCGGCACGTTCATCGGCAGACAGCAGGTCGGCGTCGGCTTTCATCGCACCCAGGGTGGCATCCAGCACGCGCTCGCTTTCCACCTGCTGTTCGCGCAGCGCACGCCACTGCATGTCTTCACGTGCCTTGGTGAAGGACTCGCGCAGCAGGCGCTCGATTTCCGCGTCGTCCAGCCCGTAGCTGGGTTTCACATCGACCGAGGCCCTGGTGCCGGTGCTCTGCTCCACCGCCGATACCGACAGCAGGCCATCGGCATCCACCTGAAAGCTGACGCGGATGCGGGCAGCTCCTGCCACCATCGGCGGAATGCCACGCAGCTCGAAGCGGGCCAGCGAACGGCAGTCGCTGACACGCTCACGCTCGCCCTGCACCACGTGGATCGCCATTGCCGACTGACCATCCTTGAAGGTGGTGAAGTCCTGCGCCCGGGTGAGCGGAATGGGCGAATTGCGCGGAATGATCTTCTCGACCATGCCGCCCATCGTTTCCAGCCCCAGCGACAGCGGGGTCACGTCGAGCAGCAGCCAGTCGGCGTCGTTTCCGCGGGTCTGGCCGATGAGCTGGGCAGCCTGCATGGCGGCACCCAGTGCCACGACCTGATCGGGATCGAGTCCGGTGTAGGGTTCCTTGCCGAAATGCGTTTCGACTGCCTTGCGGATGACGGGCATGCGGGTGGCACCGCCCACCAGCACCACGCCGTCGATGGCATCGGCTTCGAGTTCGGCGTCGCTCAGCGCGGTGCTGGCAATTTCCAGTGTCTTCTCTACCAGCGGCCTGACGAGGGATTCGAAGTCGCTGCGGCTGATGCGGGTGCTGAATGCCTGCCCTGCATCGCTTGTCATCGAGACATCGGTGTCTGTCTCGCTGGTGAGGCGTTCGCGTGCGCCCTTGGCTGCCAGCAGCAACTGGCGCCAGAGATCGGGTTTCTGCGCATGCAGGGAACCGGCCTCGCCCAGTTGCCAGCGGGTGGCCAGCTCGGCCGCCAGACAGGCATCGAAGTCGTCACCGCCCAGCGCCACGTCACCGGCGGTGGAGAGCACTTCAAACACGCCCTGGGTGAGTTTCAGCACCGACACGTCGAAGGTGCCGCCGCCCAGGTCGAAGATGGCATAGGTGCCCTGCTCGCCCTGATCCAGTCCGTAGGAGATGGCTGCAGCGGTGGGTTCGTTGATGAGGCGCAGCACGTTCAGGCCGGCCAGGCGGGCGGCATCCTTGGTGGCCTGCCGCTGTCCGTCATCGAAATAGGCAGGAACGGTAATGACGGCGCCGACCAGTTCGTCCTCGTCGATGCCGAGGCTGGCAAGTGCGCGGTCGCGCAGCACCTTCAGGATCTCGGCCGACACTTCGACGGGAGAGACGGCGCCTGCCGCCGTCTGCACGGCGACGGCACCACGGTCGTCCTGCGGGGCTGGCGCCGGGCTGCCCGATGCGCCCTGACTCGATGCGCTGCTGCCAGCCTGCCGTGCAGCGGGGTCGTCACCTTGATGAGCCGTGTTTTCCTCGGCAGGAGCGCTGTTCGCCGACGCGGAGCCAGCAGACGCTACATGATGGTGCCCGCCCTGCCGCGCCACCGTCAGTTGATGCGGCAATCCCATCCGGTGTGCGTCGGCCAGCGCCCTGCCCATCAGCCGCTTGATGGAGCTGAGGACATTGGCCGGATCGGTGGGAATGGCTTTCTGCGCGGCATGTCCGACCACGGGCGGTTCATCGGCGCGATAGTGAACCACCGAGGGCAGCAGATGCTGACCCTGCTCATCGGGAAGAACCTCGGCCACACCCGAGCGGCAGACCGCCACCAGCGAGTTGGAGGTGCCGAGGTCGATGCCAATGGCAAACCGGTGCTGGTGTGGGTCGGGACTCATCCCCGGCTCGGAAATCTGTAGCAATGCCATAGTGATTCAATGGGAAGTCTGTTCTGGTCAATGTCCGGGTGAACGGGGATGAATGCTACCGCCAGAAGTGCGGCGCTTGCAGGAAGGCTACACCGCAGCCCTGCGCACGCAAGGAATGCCGGAGCCGGAAAATGACCGGGCAACTGGCCGTGCGCAGACTGCCAGGTGTCTCAGCCTTTTCCCATTCGCCGGATCACGTCGAGAAGATTGCTGCGCAGCCGGTCGAAGAACATCAGCTGACGAACCTGCAGGGCAGCGCCCGGATAATCGGCCTGTGTGTCGATCAGCTCGGCAATCCGTGCAATGATGCGCTGGCGTTCTGCGTCGAGGCGGGTCTGCAGGGCATGCGCTGCATCACGATCAGCCATTTCTTCGGCTTCCTCGATGTCTTCACGCCATGACAGTTGTGCCACCAGAAATTCGGCAGGCATGGCCGTGTTGCGTTCCGCATCGACCGGTGCGCCGTGGCGCTCGCAGAGCCATGCGGCACGCTGGCATGGGTCGGACAGCACCCGGAAGGCTTCATTGCCCTGCGCGGCCATCTGCAGGGCGAGACGGCGGTCATGATCCGTGCCAGCAACGTGGCGGTCTGGATGAACGACGGCCTGAAAACGGTGCAATCGCTGTTCCAGATCACTCACGTCGAGCGCAAAGCGCTCGGGAAGGCCAAGCAGTGCAAAGGGCGAGCGCTGCGTGAGGCCGGCGGGGTTCTCAGTCAACACGGGAGAAATCCTGCGGATGGATTCGGGCTGTGGCCGGACATGGCGGTGGCTGGGCACCCTGTGACGCATGGCCATCGTCGGAGAGAGGCTGCGGGGACAGGGAAAGCGCACGGAAGATGCCCTGCCCTGATCCCTGAAGCAATGCCGGGGGCGCGTGCGACAACCCCCGGTACCTGGACATCAGACCTGAAAGGATTCACCGCAGCCGCACTCGCCGCGCACGTTGGGATTGATGAACTTGAAGCCTTCGTTCAATCCCTCGCGCACGAAATCCAGCTCGGTGCCGTCGATGTAGGCCAGGCTCTTGGGATCGACGAAGACCCGCACGCCATGACTTTCGAACACCATGTCGGTGTCGTGCTGATCATCGGCGTATTCGAGCTTGTAGGCCAGCCCGGAGCAGCCCGAGGTTTTCACGCCGAGCCGCAGGCCGATGCCCTTGCCACGGCGCGTGATGTACCGGCTGATGTGGCGGGCAGCCGCTTCGGTCAGTGTGATGGCCATGTTCGTCAATCCTTTGTTGCGTGCAGGGAGTGCGAGCCGTGACGGCTTCAGGCGCTGGCAGCTGCCTGCTTGTTCCGATAGTCTTCGACCGCTGCCTTGATGGCGTCCTCGGCCAGGATCGAACAGTGGATCTTGACCGGAGGCAGTGCCAGTTCTTCGGCGATCTCGGTGTTGCGGATGGCGAGCGCTTCGTCCAGCGACTTGCCTTTCACCCACTCGGTGACGAGCGACGACGAGGCGATGGCCGAACCACAGCCGTAGGTCTTGAATTTGGCGTCTTCGATGAGACCGTTGGCGCCAACCTTGATCTGCAGCTTCATCACGTCGCCGCAGGCCGGTGCCCCCACCATGCCGGTACCCACGGAGATGTCAGCCTTGTTGAGCGAGCCGACGTTGCGCGGGTTTTCGTAGTGGTCTACGACCTTTTCACTGTATGCCATGAGAAAAATTCCTTGATGTCGAAATGAATGATGGGCCTGTGCGGGCAGGATCAGTGATGAGCCCACTGCACGGTGTTGAGGTCGATGCCTTCCTGCACCATTTCCCACAATGGGGACATTTCGCGCAGTTTTCCAATCTGCCCCTTGAGCAGCTGGATGGTGAAGTCGATTTCTTCTTCGGTAGTGAAGCGGCCGATGCTGAAACGGATGGAGCTGTGGGCCAGCTCATCGTTGCGGCCCAGGGCGCGCAGCACGTAGGAAGGCTCCAGGCTGGCCGAGGTACAGGCCGAACCGGAGGACACGGCAATGTCCTTCACCGCCATGATGAGCGACTCGCCCTCGACATAGTTGAAACTGATGTTGAGGTTCTGTGCCACGCGGTGTTCCATGTCACCGTTGACGTAGGTTTCCTCGATTTCCGACAGGCCGGCGAGCAGGCGGTCGCGCAGGCGGCGGGCATGCTCGATGTCCTTGTCCATTTCCAGGCGGGCCAGGCGGAAGGCTTCACCCATGCCGACGATCTGGTGGGTGGGCAGTGTGCCGGAGCGCATGCCGCGCTCGTGGCCGCCACCGTGGATCTGGGCCTCGATGCGCACGCGGGGCTTGCGGCGCACGAACAGCGCACCCACACCCTTCGGGCCATAGGTCTTGTGGGCCGAGAAGCTCATCAGATCCACTTTCAGTGTCTGCAGGTCGACCTTGACCTTGCCGGTGGCCTGGGCGGCATCGACGTGGAACAGGATCTTGCGCTCGCGCAGCATTTCGCCGATGGCGGGGATGTCCTGGATGACGCCGATCTCGTTGTTGACGAACATGATCGAGACCAGGATGGTGTCGGGGCGGATGGCCGCCTTCAGCACATCCATGTCGATCAGGCCGTCTTCCTTCACGTCGAGCAGCGTGATCTCGAAGCCCTGACGCTCCAGCTCGCGCATGGTGTCGAGCGTGGCCTTGTGTTCGGTCTTGACGGAGATGAGGTGCTTGCCACGCTGCTTGTAGAAGTGGGCGGCGCCCTTCAGCGCGAGATTGATGGACTCGGTGGCACCGGAAGTCCAGACGATCTCGCGCGGATCACAGTTGACCAGGGCGGCCACTTCGTTGCGTGCGTTCTCGACGGCCTGTTCGGCGTCCCAGCCGTAGGCGTGACTGCGCGAGGCAGGATTGCCGTACCTTTCATAAAGGAACGGAATCATCTTCTCGGCCACACGGGGGTCGATCGGCGTGGTGGCGGAGTAGTCCAGGTAAATCGGTTTGGTCATCTGTATTGACAGAAAGGTGGAAGTTAGGCGCGGTTGCCGTCGCTGTCGATGATCTGCAGTGACGAGGTGGGCAGCTCCAGGGCTGCCTTGTGTTCCCGCACGATGGAGATTTGCCGGGTGGCGGGCTGCTGTTCGCGCATGCGCTGCTGCTCGACCAGATCCTGCAGGCTGACGGAGTCGAGGTAATCGATCATGCGCTTGTTCAGCGCCGTCCAGAGTTCGTGCGTCATGCAGGGGCCATCCTCGAAGCAGTCCTGCTTGCCGCCGCATTGGGTGGCATCCAGCGGCTCGTCGACGGCGAAGATGATCGACGAGACGTTGATGTCCTGGCTGGGACGGGCCAGAGAGTAACCACCACCCGGGCCGCGGGTGCTTTCGACCAGCTGGTGACGGCGGAGCTTGCCGAAGAGCTGTTCGAGATAGGAGAGCGAAATCTTCTGCCGCTGGCTGATGCCGGCCAGCGTCACCGGACCATTGTGTTCACGCAGCGCCAGATCGATCATGGCTGTGACTGCAAACCGGCCCTTCGTGGTCAACCTCATGACAACACTCCGATGTCAGGAATCTGATACCGAAGTATACCTGAATTAGTTGAGTTTATTGCTCAGGTAAATTGATCGACCCGATTGTCTGTAACTAATGACAAGGGTTGTTACGGTCTGCCTCCGTCTGGAGGCGGGCGGGCCTGAGAATGCCCGCCTTCCGCGAGCGGGCCGGGGTGCCCGCTCCGGGGTGGGCAACGCGCCCACTCTGGCAGCCCCTCGCCAGACAGCCCGCCTTGCCGCTACCCGGGCGAGGCCGTGGCTGCTGCCGCGTCAGGCCGCTGCGACCTGGGTGGCCCGGCGGCGGACGATTTCGAGCAGGCCCGAACAGGCATCCTCGACATAGTCGAGCGCCTGCTCGAAAGCCTGGTTGCCGCCCTGATAGGGATCGGGCACCGTGGCCGATTCGTGATCGCTGGCAAAGCGCATCAGCATCTGCAGCTTGTGATGATAACGCTTCGGGGCCTGATTCTGAAGCAGGCTGAGGTTTTCCCAGTCCATCACCAGGATCATGTCGTAGGTCTCGAAGTCTTCCATCGTGACCTGACGTGCCCGCAGGTCGGCAATGCTGTAGCCGCGCCGCGACGCCACCATCTGGGCCCGGGGGTCGGCCGGCTCGCCCTGATGGAAGGCGTGGGTACCTGCAGAGCCCACACCGACGACACCTTCCAGCCCGGCCTGACGCACCATCTGGCGAAATACGCCATGTGCCATCGGCGAGCGACAGATGTTGCCCATGCAGACGAACAGCACGCGGGTTGCCATTGCCATTGCCAGAGGTTCTCTTTTTGCCATTTGCGCTACCTGATGTCGATTGATATTTGAATACGGGATACTGTTTTCCGGATCACCGGGTCAGATGAGTGATCCGATGTCTGCCTTGCCTGACGGAACGCCGGTGGTGTCGAGGCGGTGGACGCGCGGATGCGGCTGTCCTGCCTGCAGGCGTGCCTGGCCTGCGCCGTGCGTCGTGATGATCTCCGCTCATGCAGCCTGCCCTCCTGCACCGAACAGCAGCTGCTTCAGGGCTGCCAGCTCGTCGCGCACCTGGGCAGCCTTTTCGAAATCGAGATTCTTCGCATGAGCTGCCATCTGCTTTTCGAGTTTGGAGATTTCCTTCGAGACCTGTTTCTCGTTGCTGATGTCGAGCCCCTGCAGACGGTCGGCCGAACGCTGCAGGGCCTGCATGTCGGGTGAGGCACTGCCAGCCGCCGCACCTGCTGGCCCCGGACGCGACTCGGTACCGCTGAGATCGTAGACGCCGTCGATGAGTTCGCGTACCTGCTTGACCACGCCACGCGGGACGATGCCGTGTTCGGTGTTGAAGCTGATCTGCTTCTCCCGCCGCCGGGCCGTCTCGGACATGGCGCGTGCCATTGAGTCGGTGACACGATCGGCATACAGGATGGCCTTGCCTTCGAGATTGCGCGCGGCACGGCCGATGGTCTGGATGAGACTGCGTTCGGAGCGCAGGAATCCTTCCTTGTCGGCATCGAGAATGGCCACCAGTGAAACCTCCGGTATGTCGAGACCCTCGCGCAGCAGGTTGATGCCCACCAGCACATCGAACACGCCGAGACGCAGATCACGAATGATCTCCACCCGCTCGACGGTGTCAATATCCGAATGCAGGTATCGCACCCGAATCTGGTGATCCGACAGGAAATCGGTGAGATCTTCCGCCATCCGCTTGGTCAGCGTGGTGACAAGCACACGTTGCCCTTTTTGCACACGGGCGGAAATCTCGGAGAGCACGTCATCCACCTGGGTGGTGGCCGGGCGTACCTCGACCTCGGGATCGACCAGTCCGGTGGGCCGGACAACCTGCTCGACCACCTGCCCCGCATGCCGGTTCTCGTATTCGGACGGCGTGGCAGAGACGAACACGCATTGTCTTACCTTGGATTCGAACTCCTCGAATTTCAAGGGGCGGTTGTCGAGCGCCGACGGCAGGCGAAAGCCATACTGGACGAGGGTGTCCTTGCGGGCACGGTCACCACGGTACATGCCACCCAGCTGACCGATGGTGACGTGACTCTCGTCGATGAACATCAGCGCGTCTTTTGGCAGGTAGTCGATGAGCGTGGGTGGTGGTTCACCAGCCTGCGCTCCCGAGAAATGGCGGGAATAGTTCTCGATGCCCTTGCAGAAGCCCAGCTCCTGGAGCATTTCCAGGTCGAACAGCGTGCGCTGCTCCAGGCGCTGCGCTTCGACCAGCTTGCCCTCGGCGTAGAAGAACGCCAGCCGCTCCTTCAGCTCGGCCTTGATGGTGTCGATGGCGCGCATGACGGTGGAGCGCGGCGTGACATAATGCGAGGCCGCATAGACGACGAAGCGCGGGATCTGCTGGCGGATGCGCCCGGTGAGCGGATCGAACAGCTGCAGCATCTCGATCTCGTCGTCGAACATCTCGATGCGCACGGCCAGCTCGGCGTTTTCCGACGGGAACACGTCGATGGTGTCGCCGCGCACGCGGAAGGTGCCGCGGCTGAAATCGGTGTCGTTGCGCGTGTACTGCATGGCCACCAGCTGCCGCAGCAGGTCACGCTGCGCCATCCGGTCGCCCTTGCGCAACATCAGGCGCATCTCGAAGTAGTCGTCGGGATTGCCGATGCCGTAGATGCACGAAACGCTGCCGACGATGACGGTGTCGCGCCGCTCCAGCAGAGACTTGGTGGCCGAGAGCCGCATCTGCTCGATGTGCTCGTTGATGGCGGAATCCTTCTCGATGAAAAGGTCACGCTGCGGCACGTAGGCTTCGGGCTGGTAGTAGTCGTAATACGAGACGAAGTATTCGACGGCGTTCTCGGGGAAGAAGTCGCGCATCTCGGCGTAGAGCTGCGCCGCCAGCGTCTTGTTGGGGGCCAGCACGAGCGCCGGCCGGCCCGTGCGGGCGATGACGTTGGCCATCGTGTAGGTCTTGCCCGAGCCCGTTACCCCCAGCAGTGTCTGGAAGGACAGCCCGTCTTCGATGCCTTCCACCAGTCCCTGGATGGCCGAGGGCTGGTCGCCCGCGGGGGGGAAAGGCTGGTGGAGCCGATAGGGGCTGCCCTCGAAGGTGACGACCGTGGCGTTGCTGGCGGTCTGGGCAGGCACATCTGCCAGCGACTCGGGGCCGAGCGCCAGGGATGTGTCTGCAGGCTGGGGCTTGCGGGCTGCACGGCTCATGCAGCCCTCCGACAGTGACGGCGTTCCGCCGCTCCGGGGCGCGCGATCATCCGTGCAATGAAAGCCGGGGCGGCTGGCGAGGCTGCAGGATCGGCAGAGGACGGCACGGCAACGATGGCCGGGTGGCACGGGCCGCCGCACATTACCCGAGACACAGCCATCAGGGCTTGCGCACTCGACAGATGCTGCTCGCGGGTTGATGGCACCATGCAGTCGTCCACTCGATCAAACAGGCAGGTAATGGGTTGCGTCATGGGCTGCGCCGCCGGATGCGCGATGAAGGCGAATCAGGATGCAGTCCATGGACTGTGGGAGTTTCGGAGTTTCAATGCACTGACGAACCGGACATCCAGACAGATGCAGGTGCAGCATCGGGGCAAGAGTCTGCCCCGCCGGGCATGACGATCTGACCAGCCACACGCATCGACGGGGTGGCAAGGCCTGTGACGGAACCCGAAGCAGTGCAAAGGCAGGAACCTGCCTCGTGAGGGAGGCCCGTCCAGGGTCATCCGCAGCGATCGTCGCCGATTATGGACCGCTCATCAGGAAAAGACCAGACTTTTATTTGGATGGAACACGGCGCAATACGGAAGGTTTCAGGGCAGGATTCGGGGCCATGTCCCGAAAATGATGGCGTTTTGCGATGTGCTACACGATAATCGTGGCAGGGAGCCCGAGCCGTTGCCGTGCTCACGATCGGGTCGGTTGGTCGCTCCGCAGCCACACCGTTGCGTATCGATCAGAAAAACATCCCCACGCGTCGTAACCCACCCTCCAGGAGAGACCTGCCTCATGGCCAGTTCGCTGTTTTCCTCTGTCCCCCTCGCCCCCCGGGACCCGATTCTGGGCATCACCGAGGCCTTCAATGCCGACACCCGCAGCACCAAGGCAAACCTCGGCGTCGGCGTCTACTATGACGAGAATGGCAAGCTGCCCCTGCTCTCCTGCGTGCGTCAGGCAGAAGACAGGCTGGTGGCGGCGCACAGCCCGCGGGGCTATCTGCCCATCGACGGCATCGCACCCTACGATCAGGCGGTGCAGAAGCTGCTGTTCGGCGAAGGTGCCGCGGTCATCGCCGAGAAGCGTGCCATCACCGCCCAGGCACTGGGTGGCACCGGCGCCCTGAAAATCGGTGCCGACCTGCTCAAGCGCTTCAGCCCGGCCGGCACCACGGTCTACATCAGCGATCCCAGCTGGGAAAACCACCGCGCCCTGTTCGAGGCGGCTGGCTTCGAGGTGAAGACCTATCCCTATTACGATGCCGCCACCCACGGCGTCAACTTCCAGGGCATGCTGGACTGCATCAAGTCGGCCAATGCCGGCTCGATCTTCATCCTGCACGCCTGCTGCCACAACCCCACCGGCGTCGATCTCGACGGCGCCCAGTGGGATCAGGTCATTGCTGCACTCACGGCCGCCGGACACGTGCCCTTCCTCGACATCGCCTACCAGGGCTTTGGCGACGGCATTCCCGAAGATGGCGAGGTCATCCGCAAGTTTGCGGCCGGCAGCCTGCCCTTCCTCGTTTCCAGCTCCTTCTCCAAGTCCTTCTCGCTCTATGGCGAGCGCGTGGGCGCCCTCACCGTGGTGCTGTCCAGCGCCGACGAAGCCGCACGCACCCTCAGCCAGCTCAAGCGTGTCATTCGCTCCAACTACTCCAACCCGCCCACCCACGGTGGTCAGGTGGTGCAGATGGTGCTGAACGACGCCGACCTGCGCAAGCTCTGGGAGGAAGAACTCGGCGCCATGCGCGTGCGCATCAAGAAGATGCGCAAGGCACTGGTCGATGGCCTGAAGGCAGCCGGCATCGAGCGCGATTTCAGCTTCATCGAGAAGCAGCGCGGCATGTTCTCCTATTCCGGCCTCACCGCCGATCAGGTCGAACTGCTGAAAGCCGATCACGGCATCTATGCCGTCAGCAGTGGCCGCATCTGCGTGGCAGCGCTCAACGACAACAACGTCGAACGCATCGCCAGGGCCGTGGCCGAGGTGCTGAAAAAAGCCTGATGAAGGCAGGATGGCCCGGTTTCGTCAATTGATGACCCGGGCCCCCTGACCAGGTCTGGATGCATGCCAGGCTTTCCGCGCAGCAAGGCGCATGCATGGCCGTAGTCCCCTTTTCTTGTCCACTCTCTTTCTGCCTGTCGTTGCTTTCGGGCAACGACACAAAAAATTTTGGCAGTGTGACTTGCATTGCTGAAATTCTTTGCTAGAATGTCGTTATTCCCTGATAGCTCAGTCGGTAGAGCGACGGACTGTTAATCCGCAGGTCCCTGGTTCGAGCCCAGGTCGGGGAGCCAAATTCAAAACCCCGTCATCGCAAGATGGCGGGGTTTTTCGTTTTGTGCGCCCATTTTGTATGCCCGGCATGGGCACACTCATGGACCTGCATGCCGGGTGGTGCGGCGAAGGTGCAGGCTCAGCGCTGCCCCCATGCCCAATTCACGCTTGCGTGACCTTCTTGCAGCAAGCCGGCACGCGCCGTTGCATAATCGGAGAATCCGCTCACAGTTATGCAGGAGACTCTCCCATGTCGCACCCGCGCGCAGGCCAGGTGGCCCAGCCCGAAGACCTGATTGATCTGGCCAGCCTCGTCACGGCCTACTACGTTCGCAAGCCCGACCCCGAGGTCATCGAACAGCAGGTCGCCTTCGGCACTTCCGGCCATCGGGGTACCAGCTTCAAGACCTCGTTCAATGAGGATCACATCCTGGCCACCACGCAGGCCATCTGCGACTACCGCAAGGCCCAGGGCTTCGATGGCCCGCTGTTCATCGGCCGCGACACGCATACCCTCTCCGAGCCCGCTTGGGCATCGGCGCTCGAAGTGCTGATTGCCAACGACGTGACCGTGTTCGTGGATGCGGCAGACCGCTACACGCCGACGCCCGCCGTTTCGCACGCCATCCTGCGTGCCAACAAGGGCAAGATCGGCGGCGTGAACGACCTGCCGGCCAACAAGGGTCTGGCCGACGGCATCGTCGTCACGCCCTCGCACAACCCCCCGTCTGACGGCGGCTTCAAGTACAACCCCCCGCATGGCGGCCCGGCAGACACCGACGCCACCAAGTGGATTGCCGCTCGCGCCAACGAATACATCAAGGCCGGCATGAAGGGCGTGCAGCGCGTGCCCTTCGAGCGTGCCCGCAAGGCCGCCAAAGCTTACGACTACCTCGGCACCTACGTGGATGACCTGCCGAATGTCATCGACATCGACGCGATCCGTGGCGCCAACGTGCGCATCGGTGCTGACCCGCTGGGCGGTGCCTCGGTCGATTACTGGGCAGCCATTGCCGAACGCCACAAGCTCAACCTCACGGTGGTGAATCCGCTGGTCGATGGCACCTGGCGTTTCATGACGCTGGACTGGGACGGCAAGATCCGCATGGATTGCAGCTCGCCTTCCGCCATGGCCAGCCTCGTGCAGCAGAAGGACCGCTTCGACATCGCCACCGGCAACGACGCCGATGCCGACCGTCACGGCATCGTCACCCCCGATGCCGGGCTGATGAACCCCAACCACTATCTGGCCGTGGCCATCCAGTATCTGTATGGCGCCCGCAAGCAGTGGCCGGCTGATGGCTTCATCGGCAAGACGCTGGTCAGCAGCTCGATGATCGACCGTGTGGCAGCTTCGCTGGGTCGCAAGCTGGTCGAGGTGCCGGTGGGCTTCAAGTGGTTCGTGCCCGGCCTGCTCGATGGCAGTGGCCCCTTCGGCGGCGAGGAATCGGCTGGCGCCTCCTTCCTGCGTCACGATGCCTCGGTGTGGAGCACCGACAAGGACGGCATCATCCTCTGCCTGCTGGCCTCCGAGATTCTGGCACGTACTGGCAAGACCCCCAGCCAGCACTATGCCGAGCTGGCGTCTAAATTCGGCGCACCGGCCTATGCCCGTGTCGATGCGCCGGCCAACCGTGAACAGAAGGCGAAGCTGTCGGCCCTGTCGCCCGACAACGTGAAGGCATCGACGCTGGCCGGTGAAGCCATCACCGCCAAGCTGACCGAAGCGCCGGGCAACGGGGCGAAGATCGGCGGCCTGAAGGTCGTTACCGAGAATGCGTGGTTTGCCGCCCGCCCCTCCGGCACCGAAGATGTCTACAAGATCTATGCCGAATCCTTCAAGGGGCCGGAGCATCTGGCCCTGGTGCAGGCAGAAGCCCGCGAGGTGGTGTCGGCTGCGCTGGGCAGCTGAGGCCAACTGATCCGGCTACCAAACTGCGGTCCGGCCGTCCTGCCGGGCCGCCATCTCATCTTTGGCTGCCTCCTTGTGCGGTGATTCCGGCTTCGGAAAGGATTTCATTCTCGTCCGTGCCGGCAACTGCTTCCACCCAACCCCGGTTCCCCTGTTCTCCCGACAGCGGACCGGGGTTTTTCTTTTCCCGGCAGCTTTCAGGCACTCGGGAAACCTTCACCCGCAATCCTCCCTGACTTCCCGGCGGTGGCGCATGCTGCGAGAGCCCCATGCCCCGCAGACCCCGACAGCGACGCGGTCTTCACCGTGGGCAAATGTCTACAATAGTTGAGCCGGCTTTCATCCGGTCATCACACCGGCTTTTTGCCTGTGATCACACCGGCTTTTTCCGGTCGGCTGGTCGACGCTTTCCGTGCCGGCGGGTTCTGCCCACACAGGCCCGGTGGCCCTCCGCTTCCGAATCATTTTCTGCTGCGCATCATGGACGATATCAAGAGCAAACTGGTTTCCTACAAACTGATGCCCGTCTGGCACCGCAACGACATTCCTGCCGGATTTCAGCGGCAGCACAACACCAAGGTGGGAACCTGGGCGCAGCTGACCATCTTCAAGGGCTCCATCGAATTCGTGACGATGGAACCTGATGGCACCATTACCGGCGAATTTCATTTCGACAAGGACAATCAGCCGCCGCTGATCCATCCGCAGGAGTGGCACATGCTGGTGTCGGCCACCGACGACATCGAATGCCAGATGGATTTCATGTGCATGCCGGAAGACTATTTCGCCAAACGCCATGACATCGGCCGGACGCACCCGGACGTGGTCGAGGCCATGGAGCATGTGAGTGGCGAGCGGGCGCTGGACATCGGCTGTGGCAATGGGCGCAATACCCTTTACCTTGCGCAGCGGGGCTTTCATGTCGATGCCTGGGACTGGGCTGCCGAACGGCTGGACAACCTGCAGCGAATTGCCGATGCCGAGAAACTCGATGACAGGATCTACATCAGCGAAGTCGATCTGAACCTGCGGCGTGCAGGCAACTTCGACGGGCCTTATGACTTCGTCCTGTCGACAGTGGTGTTCATGTTCCTTCAGCCCGACGCGATTCCTTCCCTGATCGAGTCGATGAAGAACGAAACGGCCCCTGGCGGCGTCAACCTGATCGTCAGCGCCATGGACAGCGATGACTACCCCTGCCGCATGCCCTTCCCCTTCCGTTTCCAGTCGGGTGAGCTGAAGCAATACTATGCCGACTGGGAAATCATCAAATACGACGAAAATCCCGGCAAGTTGCACAAGACCGACGAGAATGGCAATCGCATCGAAATGCGCTTTGCAACCATCCTCGCCAGAAAGCCCGAGTGAGTTCAGGGCACAAGCCGCCATTCTGCCAGGATCGGAGAGGCATGTACCCGGTGCAGCCAGGCATGGCAGACATGCTGTTTGCTGCTTGAGCGCCCTCTCCCCGGAACCATCCCGCGGCTTTTTGCCCCTCTTTGAGAGGGGCATTTTCCGGAAACGAAAGACGCGGAAAATCCGGCCGCTGTCCCCGCAGGATTCAGACGAGCAGTGCCAGCAGCTGCACCACGCAAAAGGCCAGCTGCAGCAGTGCCGTTTCCTTGAGCTGAAGATTGAGTTCCCGCCCGGTACGCTGACGGAAGCGGCGAATGAGCACCACGGCCGGCAGCAGCATCAGCCAGGCGGAAACGCCCAGCGCAGGCAGCCCCATCTCAAGGGCCAGCCCTTGCAGCCCGATCAGCGGCAGGATCAGCAGCGCCGCATACACCCAGGGCACCTTCGTTTCGCTGAGTGTGCCGGCCAACGTCCTGCGGCCTGCCCGCAGGTCGTGGGTGCGATCCCGCCAGTTGTTGACGAGCAGCACGGCCGAGGCATGCAGGCCGGGAATCAGACCGTAGGCAAGTGTCTGCCACGACCACTGGCCGGATTGCAGGAAATGGCTGCCGGCCACCGCGATGACGCCGAAGAACAGCAGCACGCAGACTTCACCATAGGGTGTGTGTGACAGCGGCTGCGGGCCGTGTGAATAGGCCCAGCCCGCCAGCAGCGAACAGACGCCGATGACGAGGATGATCGGTCCGTGCAGCAGCGCGAGCAGGATGCCTCCGGCCAGTGCCCAGCCGAAACTGATGCGCGCCGCCCGTTTGACCTGTGCAGCAGTGGCCAGGCCACTGCCCATCAGCCGGGTTGGTCCCAGACGCTCGGGGCCATCGGCACCGCGTTCGCCATCGCCCAGATCGTTGTAGAAATTGGTGCCGGCCTGAATGCCCAGCACGCTGAGCATGGCCAGAAGCAGCGAGACAGGATCGAAGCTTGCGCCCTGCTTCAGGGCAAGCGCCGTGCCCAGAAAAACCGGCACCAGGGACATGCCCAGCGTGGCCGGGCGGGCCCCCAGCCACCATGCCGACCAGGAAAGTCGCTCAGTCATGGAAGTTGTCGAGTGCATGCCAGAGAGCCTCCTGGGAGCGTGGGTGGTGAACGCAGAGCCTGAACGCGCCAGGCAGACCGAATGAGGTGGTTTCCCGCAGCTTGATGCCCTGCGCACGCAGATGCTGTTGCAGGCGAATGCTTCGGGATTTGTCTTGATCTGAACGAAATTCGGGCGTGGCAAATGCCTTGGCCGTGCCATTGGCCACGTGTGCGCCCGTCCCTTCACGCGCGGAAAGGGCCGACACCAGCCACGGCGGTTCGGCGCAGAAGAAACTGGTGAGGCTCTCATGAACCCGCCAGCCGCGTTGGCGCAGACCGCCGACCTGCATCTGCTTCCATTCACGCAACTGCATCAGCGCTTCGCTCAGCCATTGCCGGGTTTCGGTGTGTGTCCAGGCATCCAGCAGCGCGACGGCGTGCGCACCCAGTGGCCACGAGGGGGAAAGCGCCCGCAGCGTGGCGCAGAGCGCTTCCTCGGGCTCCGTAAGCGCTTGCGGAGCGATCAGATAGCCGCCACGCACGCCACAGAGGCCCAGCGCCTTGTTGGGGGAGTGGAGCTGCCAGACCCTGTCGAGCCAGGCTGGATCGGGCTGTCGCCCTTCCAGTTGCAGGGGGGCGTAGACGCGATCGAGAACCTGTGCTGCAACAGGAACAGTCTCGGTCGAGTCCATGCGGGATGCGCTCCTGCCGTTGCCGGCCATGCCTTCGACGGCAGCCGGTGTTCTGTGGTGCTCGCCGCAAGCCATCTCCGCGTCGTGGTACTGGCTCGCCCCGGCCTGCAAATCACCGGTCGAATCCGGCAGGTACGAATCATGCCTGGGCGATTGCCCAAAGGGGCTGTCCGGGTCGCAGATCCAGGTCAGGATGGCGAGGCGTCCGACAGGGAGGCGCAAGCTCCTGTCATCACCCGGGAGATGATCGCTTTCCTGAGCGGCGCCGGGAGAGTCGGCCTTGTTTGCTGCGAAATGCGGCGGCATCTCCCTTCCCCAGGTGCTGACTGGCAGCCCCCAGGCGCCTGCAGCGCGGGCGTAATCGCCGTAGGCATGGGGAGGTACCCTGACCTGCACATGCGGCCCGTGCAGGCGCACCATGGCGGCGGTGAGGCGCATGATGAGTTCGCTGGCACTGGCACCGACGATGACTCGCTCGGGAGACACCTGATGCCATTCGGCAAGACGCGCGATGAGGTCGGTACAGGCCGGGTCGGGATAGCGGTCGGCCGCCAGCGCCCGCAATCGTTCCTGCACGAACGGACAGGGGCCGGCTGCATTGGCATTGGTGGAAAAATCGTGCGGCACCGAACCCTGGGCATCGGGGCCGCCGTGAGCCACGCTATCGGGGAGGATCATGCCGGGATTATGCCAGCCCGGCCGCAGCACTCGCCAGCGCCAGGAGGACTGCGCTCAGCCACACCACCCGCCTGGCTTGATGCAGCGCAAACGGCAACTGCGCTGCAGATGGTGGCGGTGCCGTTTCATTCAGACGATACACACCGGGCTTGCCCAGACTGACCCCAATCTGCAGGGCCATCGCGGCCATCGGCCAGCCGCTGTTGGGCGATGGCGTGCGTTTGGCCTCGTGGCACAGCACCCGCCAGCACCGCGCGGACGGGATCTTGCCTGCCGGCATCGGATCGGCCGGGCCGGACATCAGCAGCAGCGCCGTCAGCCTCGCGGGTATCCAGTTCAGCACGTCATCGGCACGCGCTGCCCATTTGCCAGCCCATTGCCAGTAGCGCCCCGAGCGTTCGCCCGGGTAACCCCACATGGCATCGGCGGTATTGGCAAAACGATAAAGTGCCGCTCCGGGCAGACCCAGCAGCGCAAACCAGAAAAGCGGTGCCACCACCGAATCATTCAGGTTTTCGGCAAGGGTTTCGATGGCGGATTCACGAACTCCTGCTTCATCGAGTGTCATCACGTCCCGGCTCACCAGCCATTTCAGCCGCTCGCGCCCTGCCCCCAGCGATGCCGACAGCGCGTTCTCCACCGCCCGCACCTCGTCACGCAGCATCCGCCATGACAGCATCGGTTTCAGGCACAGCGCCATCAGCGGCACGCCAATCCAGAACGGCAGGCTCAGGATGAGATGTTGCACGAGCCATGCCAGTGCGGTAACGACGAGCGCGCCCAACAACCATGCAAGCGCGCCGCGCAGGAAGGCACCCGGCGCGTGCTTCTGCCATCGTCGGTCTGCTTGCAGAACTGGCTGCTGTGATGTTGTTTTTGCCTGCCCTTTGCCGCCCCCCTTTTCCGTGGCGTCCTGGGGAAAAGCATCTTCACTCGCAGATTCTGGCGTACACGTTGATTCTTTCCCTCCTGAAGCGCTGTTGCCAGAGGCATTGGATACCGGCGGGGCCACCCACGGCGTGAGATTCTGCAGGTAATTGCCCATCCAGACCACCGGGTGCCAGCGCGCCGGGGGTTCGCCAAAACGCAGGTCGATGATGAGCGCGAGCAGCGGCGGTGTCACGGCGACGAGAAATGACGGAAAGTCGGCACTCATGAAATCGTCTGCGGCCTGGAAGTCTGCAGCGCGGACACTACCCGTGTTTCATCGCAGACAGGAAGACACCCAACAATGGCTGCGATCGACATCGGCTGGGCAGCCTCGGTTTCTTTCAGGCGCATGCCTTCATGCTGCCGTACAGTGTGCGCCGTCTTCTCCCTCGTCGTCTTCTCCGACAAAACCGGGGCCCTGATGGAAGATCAGCGATTGCACGGGCTTGCCGCCCAGCAGGTGCTCGTCGATGATGCGCTGCATGTTGTCGGGCGTCACGTTGTAATACCAGACACCGTCGGGTTGCACGCAGAGAATCGGCCCACCCTTGCAGGCAGCAAAACAACTGGTGCGGGTGCGCTTCACGCGCAGGTCGCCAGTGGTGAGGCCTGCTTCCTTCAGTCGTGCGCCCAGGCTCTCGAACAGCGCTTCCGATTCGCCACCCTGCGTGCAGCGCGGGCCGGTGCACAGCAGCAGATGCCGGCGATAGACGCCGATTTTCGGCTTGACGACCGGCGGGGGCGTGGATTCGGCCGGCTGGGCCGAGGGGGCTGTGTTGTCGGGGGCCACGGCGGGAGAAGAAGAAATGCTGCTCATGTCGGAATCCAGGTGACGTGTGTTGATCGGGATGCCTTTGCGACGAGGCAATATCCGGACACCGTGCCGTGTCCGGTGCGGAAGGACTGAATGGCATGCGCTGCTTCCCGGGCCTGAAGATGACAGGGAAGCAGACATGCACCAGAGGGGTCAGGGAAAGATCCTGCCCGGATTCAGGATTCCCCGGCGTCTGCCGCTTCGGAAGCGTCTGCGGCGCGTTTTCCGCGTTTTTCCTTCACGGGTTCCACCCAGGGTTCATCCAGTGCCTGCTGGATGTAATCGGCGGGCAGACGATGCTGTCTTGCCAGCTCATCCACACTGACACCGCCGGCATGGTCAGCCGCAAGGTTTTCGAGCCATCCCTGAAGCCCGGTGGACAGCGAACGTCCCGAGCGCTCACCTTCGCGCAGCCCGTGGCCGCCTTCCACATCGTATTTGTTGGCGTAACCGCGCGGTGTCACCATGAGGCCGTGACGCAGTTCGGTGTTGCTGTTGCCGATCAGCACGGTCGACAGCATACCGATGTCGGCCTCTGCCATGTGAGCAAGTGTGGTGAATTCGATCTTCTCGCGACGACGGTAGGCGCTTTTCACGATGGCAACCGGCGTGTCGGGCGAGCGATGGCGCAGGAAAAGACGCTGTGCCTCGACGATCTGCCGGGTGCGACGGCCGCTCTTGGGGTTGTAGAGTGCCACGACGAAATCGGCGCTTGCTGCCGCATCGAGCCGGCGCGCAATCGTGGGCCACGGCGTGAGCAGGTCCGACAGCGAGATCGAGCAGAAATCGTGGGTGAGCGGCGCGCCCACCAGCGCTGCGCAGCTATTGATGGCCGATGCACCGGGAATCACTTCCACCTCGATGCCCTCGCCCACGATGCGGCGCACGCTGCCGTCCTCGTTTTCCTCGACATGCACCTCGGGTGGGGTCCAGCCAGCCTGGAACAGCACCTCGAAGGTGGGACCGGCCATGCCGTAGACACCGGCATCACCCGAGGAGATGAGTGCCACCTTCTTGCCTTCTTTTGCACGGGCCAGTGCCTCGATGGCGCGATCGAGTTCCTCGGTCATGCTCTTGCGGATGATCTCCTTGCCTTCAAGAAGATCGGCCACGAGCTTGATGTAGGTGACGTAGCCGATGACGGTATCGGCCTCGGCAATAGCCGCGCGGGCACGGGCCGTCATGTGTTCGGCACTGCCGGGGCCAATGCCCACCAGCATGATTTTTCCTGCAGACATTCTTTCTCCCGAATGAATCCGGGCCATCAGTGGCCCGGACAAGGTGCATGAGTGGCTGGGTCAGGCCGCGTTGCTGACGCGCGCGTGCCAGCTTTCATCAAAGGACAGTTGCTGGAGTTTTCCGGGCTGGAAGCGCCGTCCCAGCAGAACCAGTGCAATGGTGAGGAAGGGTTCCACGGCCACCAGCAGCAGGTAGGACGCTGCGAAGCTCGCCCAGTCGGCAACGGGTGCAGGATCGGCACTGATCGACAGCCAGAAGCCCACCATCAGCGTCACGCCGGTGTAATACACGGCATCGAGACTGAGCACGTTTGGCAGCGTGAGCCGCGCCAGGCGCTTGCCCAGCGTGTGATGCACCACAACCAGTGGCACGGCCAGGCTCAGGAAATTCACGGCCAGATGCACCAGATCACCCGGCTCGAAAAGCACGGCCTGCAGGAACAGGCCAAGCGCAAAACCGAAAAGGGTCGGAACATATCCAAAGAGCAGATAGATGGGCATGGCCCCCACCAGGTGCAGTTCCGACGGACCGACCGGCATGTGCCAGAGCTGCATCAGAATCGAGAAGAAAACGGCTGCCAGCAGCGTGCGCAGCAGGTTGGCCGGCCGGGTGAACAGCGGCCGGGCATGCGTGACAAGCAGCCCTGCTGCAGCAACAGCCGCACCAGTCAGTTTGGGCTCTGAAAGAATGCCGATTTCGATGTGCATGATGATCCTCCGGTTGGGTCAATGGGCACGGAAAAGCCAGCCAGCAGAACGCTCGCGTTCAGCCATGAGTGGCATGGGGAGGCACGACATCCCCTGACGGGGCGTGCTGGATGCGCGCCACCGACACCGTGGCATTCCTGCCGTCGGGGCCGCGCAATTTCAGTTTCTCGATCAGCAGTGCAGACATGGGTGCAGGCTTCAGAAGATCTGAGGTCATGAGCGGCGTGGCGTGCTGAATGCCCTGCCCCGCCACCAGCAGGGCCGCAGCCTCACTCACCGATGGCGTGCCGGTATACTTGCGGACCGTTTCGCTGGGATTGGGCACCGGCACGTCAGCCAGTTGCGCTGCAGAAAAGAAGCGGATCGGCATCTGCCGCGCCCGCATCAGTTCGTGCATGGCTTCTTCATCGGCCTTCAGGTCGATCGAGGCCAGTGCCTTCACATCGGCCCAGCTGGCGCCAAGGGCAAACAACGCCTGGTCGATGACTTCCGCCACCGTGGCGTAGGGCGTTCCCCGGTCGCAACCAAGCCCCAAGGCGAGCGTGGTCTTCATGCGAAATCTCCTGCCAGATGTGCCGGGCTCATGCAGGTGCGAGCCTTCATGCCTTGCCCGCGGCGTTTGTGCCCTGCTGGGCGGTTCCGGCGATTGCTGTGTGCGATCCATTTGCCTGCACGCCAGCTGTTGCACTGCTCGTAGCATGCGCGGACGGCATAGGCACACCGTCATCGTCGCCTTGCCCCACCGGCGGGCGATAGACCACCAGCCGCTCGGCCCATTGCTGCCAGAAATCTTCTGCAACCGGCTGATGCGTGATCCAGAGCACCGCCCTGTGATGTTCCGGCCGAACCTGCGAGAAGCTGTTGAGCACTTCGATGTTGGCTGGCAGCGGCGTGCTGCGTGTCCACCAGTGGCGGCTGCCGGTTTCCTGCACGAGGGCGATCGGCTCGGCGTTGACGACGGCAGCCGACACCCGGGTGATGTTGATCTTGGGCGCTTCCACCTTCCAGCCGAGATGGCGGCCAAGGATGTCTACGGCGACAGTCTTTCCGGCGTCCGACGCCGTGGTGAGCACCGGCGTGGCACCGAGGACTGCGGCAACCTTCTCGGCCCATTCGTTGGCGCCACCCACGTGGCCCGACAGCATCGGGATCACGAACTGCCCGAGATCATCGACAACGATGACACCCGGGTCTTCTTCCTTGCTCTTGAGATGAGGCGCAATCAGGCGTACCACGGCGCCCAGCGACACGAAGCAGATGATCTGGTCGTGGTTTGCCATCATCGGGCCGACGTGGTCCTTCAGCGCACCCTGATAGGCCGTGACCGGATTGGGCAGGCCATCAAACACCGGCGCGAATTTCTCCGAGGTGATGACATGTGCCTCAGGAATGGCACGCGCCAGTTCGGCTGCCTGCGCCGTGCCGTGCTTGGTGATGGCCAGCAGGCAGATGCGAACGCCCTGCGTGTCGAGAGTGCCCAGCTCGGTTGCGGGTCGGAAGTTTTCGGCGGAAGCGCTGGCAGGCATGTTCATGACAGGAGTATGGATAGCAGAAGCGGAACGAAGGTTTGAAAAAAGCGGAAAGCGTGGAGTCGCGAGTGGGCGGGCGTTAGCCCTCTACCGCGTCTGCTTCGCCGGCGGTAGCGGACGCGGATTTCTTCAGGCATCCCTTGATGCGTTCGCCGCGCACGCGGTGCGGGTTGTGGATGAGCATCAGGGACAGGTAGGCGATTTTCGTGCCGCGCAGCGCGTGCAGGGCCTCGCCGCTCAGCGAGCGCTCATCGGGTGCCCCCACCTTCTCGATGTAGTGGGCGTTGTCGATCAGGTCGTGCGCCACCAGCCAGTCGAGCAGGTCATCGATGATCGGCTTGATCTTCATCAGCACGAGCGTGTCGAAATCCGGCAACAGGCGCGTCAGCATTGAAACACCGTAGGCGGCTGGCACCACGGCAATGGTGTCATCCTGTTCGGCCAGTGGCATGTCCACCGCCACGCTGGCAGCGGTGAAGGAATTGATGCCGGAAAACACCGGGGTTTCGATGCGCGGATCTTGCGCACGCACGGTGCGCGCCAGATGCCCGAAGGTGGCGTAGGTGCTGGCATCGCCCTCCACCAGAAAGAGCACGTCGCGCCCGGCTTCCAGCCACGGCAGCACGGTGTCGGTGGCCTTTGCCCAGGCGCGCGCCAGCTTCTCTGCGTCGTGCGTCATCGGAAACACCAGCGACTCGTGCTGCGCCACGGGCTCCAGCCCCGCACGTTGCACGATCTCGAAGGCATAGCTGGGCGTCTTGCCGCTGCGTACCGGATACACCCAGACCGTGTCGCGGCGTTCGAGCTGCTTCCAGGCCCCCCGCGTGATGAGATCGGGATTGCCGGGGCCGAGCGAGACGCCGATGAGCCGACCGGGTTTTGTGTTGGCAACAATCGTCATGTCAGATTCTGTTTTGTCGCACACACCAGCCACACCGGGCTTTCCGGCACCAGACGGGTCATGTGCAGGATGGGTTTGCTGCGTGACGCCTGCAGGTGCAGCACGTCCCAGTCGAGGGTGAACTCACCGGATTCGGAAGTGTCCTTGTCGCAGGCTTTCAGCGTGTCGAGCGCGGTTGCCATGTTTTCCAGCGTCACGAAGTTCATCACGAGCTGGCCGCCGGGTTTCAGGCGATGCAGCGACAGGCGGATCAGGTCGGCCAGTTCGCCCCCCGAGCCGCCGATGAAGATGGCATCCGGGTCGGGCCAGGCATTGAGGCCATTGGGGGCCTTGTCGTGCAGCAGCGTGTAGTTGCTGACGCCAAAGGCCGCGTGGTTCTGGCGGACGATGGCCACGTCGTGCTCGTTCTTCTCGATGGCGTAGACATGGCCACGCCGGCACAGGCGCGCTGCTTCGAGGCCCACCGAGCCGCTGCCGGCACCGATGTCCCAGACGATGCTGTCTTGGCGCAATTGCAGCCGGGCCAGCGACACCGCGCGGATTTCCTGCTTGGTGATGAGGCCACCGCTGCCGTCACCCTTGGGCTGACGCATGTGATAAGTGCTGTCGGCCTGACCAAGCAGCACCGGATTCTGCCGCGGGCGCACACGCCAGAGCACCACCACGTTGAGTGATGCAAACTGCATGCTGACGCAATCGCGGGGTGAAAGCTGCGGATGCACCTTTTCATCGGGTTGCAGCAGGTTCTCTGCCACCGCCATCTGGAAGTCTTCTTCCATGCCTTCGATGCAGATCAGTTCGGCAATGCGCGCCGGCGTGTTGTCGGGGCTGGTGAAAACCATCAGCCGGTCGTGCGCACGCAGCGCCTGTGCCAGCGCGTGCAACCCGTGCTCCGGACCGGCACCCTGCTGCCAGTGACCGGCATCCTTCGCATGAACGGAGACGATTTTCGCATCCTGCCAGGCGAGGCCCACGCGGGCACAGGCCAGTTGCAGGGTGGAAATGTTGGGCAGGATGTCGAGTGCCTCGATGCAGAGACGTGATGCCAGCCAGGCGGCAATGCCGTGACAGAGCGGGTCGCCAGTGGCGAGCACCACCACGGTCTTGTCGGCATCACGCGCAGCCTGAATCCATTCGGGAACCGTCTTCATCTGGCCGGTGAGATCGTGTTGCTCTGCATCTGCCTTGAACACGTCAGAAAAAAGTGCCAGCGTGCGCGAGGCGCCAATCACGACATCGGCGGTGCGAATGTGGGCGAGTGCCGTGGCGCTGAGGCTGGAAACACCATCATCGAGAACGCCGATGACTCGGCAGGGATTCGGATCAGTCATCTGGGCAGGTTCCGGGGAAACGAATACTTTCCCGCAAGACGGGGAAAAGCCAATGGGGAGGTGGTCAGTACAGGCAGGCACGGTTCCGGCGAGCGGGTCTGGCCGCCGGGGGGCATGTGTCCGCGCTCACGGCTGGCAGACAGGAAGGTGCGCAGGAAAATTTCCATCGTCATTCGTCCGTGTCGAAATCGGCGGAATGCGTGTGCGAAATGCCGGTGCGACCGGCGGTGGCAGGTTTTTCGCGCTCGTCGGCAGGGCCGGAGAGCACATCGGCAACCAGGTTGCCATCGAAATCGCAGAGCAGCACGCGAATCTGGAAGGCGTTGCCGTAGCGCTCGGGCGCGCGCAGGGTGTCGATGGCAGCGTGGCAGAGCGCGTTGTGGAAGGCATCTCCCAGACCACGCTCCACCATCAGTTCGGCACCGAACCGCGCGGTCTTGGCCTCGGCAATGGCCTTGCAGTCTTCTTCGGTGGCACCAATTTTACGGGCAATGTCCGACACCAGTTCGGTATCGACGACGTTGCGATTGGCGTGGGTGATGGTTTCGCCCTGCGCGATCTTGGTGAGTTTGCCCACCATCACGCCCAGCACCACCTGCCGGATGCCCTGTGCCACGACCTCGTCCAGCGCATAGCGCAGGAAATCACCCATCTGCACGAAGCAGGCATTGGGAAGCTCCGGCCGGGTCTTGCGCATTTCCGTCATGGCAAAGGCTTCGCTGCGACCGCCGGTGGTGAGCACCACCACATCGTGCCCCAGCGTGGCCGCCACCTGAATGCCCTGCACCACGCTGGCCCGCCAGGCGCTGGTGGAATACGGGCGCACGATGCCACTGGTGCCCAGGATGCTGATGCCTCCCAGAATGCCCAGCCGTGCATTGGTGGTCTTTTTCGCCATCTGCTCGCCTTCAGGCACGCTGATGGTCACTTCCATGCCGTGCGCATCCAGCAGTTCGGCAGCCACTTCACGCAGGTTGTCGGCAATGTTGGTGCGAGGCACCGGGTTGATGGCCGGGCCGCCAATTTCCAGCCCCAGACCGGGCATCGTCACCGTGCCCACGCCCTCGCCTGCCTTGAAGACAAGCTGACCGGGCGCATCGAGCAGGCGCAGATCGACGGTGAGGTGGGCGCCATCGGTACAGTCGGGGTCGTCGCCGGCAAACTTGCGGACATAGGCGTGCGCGACGCGCTGATGCCCTTCACCGTGGATGCTTCCGTCGTTTACCTCGAAACGGACACGATCACCGTTGGGCAGCAGGCTTTCGATGGTGTCGGGTACCTGACCGCTGACGAGCCCGACGGCGCAGGCACGCGCAGCGGCGGCCGAGCACGCGCCGGTGCTGAAGCCGGTACGTGTGCCGCGTTCGGCCTTGTCTGCAGATCTGCTTCGCATGAGTCGAGAGATATTCCTTGTGGGCTGTGGTGGATGCCGGACAGAGCGTGACGGGCTGCTGGCGCTTTGCCGGGGGGCGCAGCGTGTTCAGGCAGCGCCCTGCTTCTGCGCCTGCTCGGCCAGCGCCAGCAGTGCGTGCAGGGCAGCAACCACCAGCGTCGAGCCGCCCTTGCGGCCGTCGATGACGATCCAGGGAACTTCGTTGACCTCGGCCATCATCGCCTTGCTTTCGGCGGCCGAGACGAAGCCCACTGGCATGCCGACAACCAGCGCCGGGCGCACGTTTTCCTCGCGGATGAGGCGAACGAGTTCGATGAGCGCGGTGGGGGCATTGCCGACAGCCACCACCTGATCGTTCAGCAGACCCAGCCGGTGCGCCTTGCGCATGGCCTGCACGGCGCGGGTGGTGTCTTCGGCCTTCGCCTGTTCGATCACATCCTCGTCGCTGATGAACTGCCGGGTGTCCACGCCGAAATGCTTCAGGCGCGGGGCGGAAAGCCCGACGCAGATCATTTCCACGTCGGCGACGATGTGGCCGCCGCCTTTCGATTGCGCATCGAGCAGAAAGCGTTTGCCGGCCTCGACGGCATCGGGGTGAAAGCGCGTGAGCCCGTTGAACTCGAAATCGGCGTTGGCGTGGATCATCCGGCGCACGATCGGCCATTGTTCATCGGTATAGGCGTGAGGGCCGGCCTCCTCGTCGATGATGGCGAAGCTGCCGTGCTCGATGGCCTGGCCGGCGCGGGTCAGCTGTTCGGTGACGGTGTTGATGGTGCTCATGATGCGTATATCAGCGAAGAAAATTCTGATCGGACGAGGTCGGTGAATGTCACGGATGCACTGAGGCATGGCAAGAAAGCGCTGCCGTCACGCAATGTGGCGGCTTTCGGATCATGCGCATGGTTTCAGGGCTTGTGGTGATGATGCCCATGCCCCTCTCCATGACCATGTGCTGCATGGGAAAGATCCTCATGGCCGTGACAGTGTGCGTGACGCGCTTCGTCGTGACCATGATGGTGGTCATGATGATCGTGGGCATGGTGATGGTGGTGTCCGTCATCATCATGATGTCCGTGCTCGTGATGATGATGGTCGCCGTGGGCATGATGGTGATGCGCGTGTCCATGCCCGTCTTCATGGCCGTGACCGTGATGATGGTGATGCCCGTGCCCATGATGGTGATGGTGGCCGCCGCCTTTCGAGAAGGGATCGGGCTGCATCAGCGCGTCGAGATCGAGGCCCTTGCCCGCCGTCTGCATGTCATGCACGCGCTGGTCGAGCATCTGGAAGATTTCTTCCTCGAAGCCGAAATATGGCGTGTGTGCGAAACGGATCTGCGGGTACTGCTGGGCGAGACGCTGCATCTGGCGGTCGATGCGCTGGATGAGCGTGCCGGTGAACAGGTAATAGGGCATGACGATGATCTGCATCATGCCGAGCTTTACCTGATCCTGCACGGCCTTTTCCAGGCGCGGGTAGGTGACGCCGGTGAAGGCCAGATCGACCCGGCTGTGCTGACTGATTTCATGGAGCCAGCGCGCCATCTTTGCCACATCGCCGTTGGCCAGGCGGTCACTGGAGCCCCGGCCCAGCAGGATGACGCCGGTGGTTTCGGGGTCGGGCACGTCGAGCTTCAGCATGGCCTGACGCAGCAAGCGCCGCAGGATGCGCAGCAGCGGATCGCTGACCCCCAGATTGGGCGCATAGAGGAACTGCACCTCGGGATGGCGTTTCTGCGCTGCCTTGATGGCAAGCGGAATGTCCATGCGCACATGGCCGGCTGCATTCAGGATGAGCGGCACGACCAGCACGCGCTCGCTGCCCTTGGCAGCCTGGGACATGCCCTGCCCCAGCAAGGGATTGCAGAACTCGATGAAGCAGGTTTCGATGCGCCAGTCGGGATGGCGATCCTGCCACAGGCGCGCAAAACGCAGGATTTCCTCGTTGCCCGACTGTTCTCGGGAGCCGTGACCGACCAGCAGGATGGTGTCTTTCAAGATGCTTCTCCGGTGTCTTGAGGGGCGTGGCAAAAGCGGCCGCTGGCGGGCCATCTGTGGAATGTCGACGGGCCGTGCATATGGCAGGTCGGCGCAGGGTGAAGCTGCGAACGGGTCATGCGCCTTCCCCTGTTGTCGAGCCCTTGTCCTCAGTTCCTTCCGGTGCAGAGGCGCGACGGAAGCGGTGTGTGAAGCTGGCATCGTAGAGCTTCGAGCGCACGAGATTTTCCCAGCCGCGCGCGCCGAGCGTGGGGCTGGCGATGATCATGCTCTGCGTGACCACCTTCGCCTTGCGGCAGTCTTCCTTCACGTCGCCCAGCGTGCTGCGGATGATGCGCTCCTCGCCCGGCCAGCTGGCCTTGTGCACCACCACGATGGGGGCGTCTTCGGGCCAGCCGGCTTCGCGCAGGTCACGCTGCAACTGCCCCAGCAGCGTGATCGAGAGAAAGATGCAGAGCGTGCAGCGATGTCTTGCCAGCGAGACGAGATCCTCGCCCTCGGGCATGGGGGTGCGGCCGGCGATTCGCGTCAGGATCACGGTCTGGCTAACCTCTGGCAGCGTCAGGCTTTCGACCGATGCGGCTGCGGCGGCAAAGGCCGAGCTTACGCCGGGCACGACTGACACCGGGACGCCGGCTTCGTCCAGCGGTTGCACCATCTCGATGAGTGCGCCATAGAGCGACGGGTCGCCGGTTTGAAGACGAATGACGACTTCATGCTGGCGGGCACGCCCGATCAGCCAGGCACAGATTTCTTCCAGCGTCATGCCCTTGCTGTCGGCAATCTCGCAACCGGCCGGTGCCCAGCGGGTGGCAGCCTCACTGACCAGCGAGCCTGCAAAGAGGATGGCTCCGGCGCGAGCGATCAGGTCGCGCCCCTTCACGGTGATGAGATCGGGATCGCCGGGGCCGGCACCGACGAACCAGACGGTGCCGGTGTTTTGCGTCGTGGCTGCTTGACTGAAGGTATTCATGGATGATCTTTTTGGTGCCTTGTGTTCAGGACGGATGCTTGTCGTGATGAGAGGGTGCGACATGCAGCGTGGGGGCAGGCTCGTCCTTCAGCATCAGCGGCAGGCCGGCGGCCATCAGGCAGACGCGGTCGCAACGAGCTGCCACCTGCTGGTTGAGCCAGCCCAGCGCGTCGACATAGGCGCGCACCTCGCGGCCCATCGGCACCACGCCGAGGCCGATTTCGTTGCTGACGAAAACCAGCGGGCCTTTTGCTGTCTCGATGGCATGCAGAAGATCGGTGGCCGCGGATGACTGGGTGAAACCGGCATCGAGCGGATACTGGTTGGCAAGCCACAGCGTGAGGCAGTCGACGAGCAGCAGACGGTGAGGCTGACTGTGCTGCCGGATGATGGTGGCCAGCGCCGTCGGCTCTTCGAGTGTCTGCATGCCGGGCAGGCGTGCGGCGCGATCGGCCTGATGCTGCCGGATGCGGGCCTGCATCTCGTCGTCATGTGCAGTGGCGGTGGCGACGAAGATGGCGCAACGGGCGGGGCGCCCTGATTCATCAACAGCATTTGTCACGCCCAGCCAGGCTTCTGCCAGCATCTCGGCACGACGGGATTTGCCGCTGCGCTGGCCGCCCAGGATGAGTTCCCTGCGTGCGACGGGCGTGTGCGGATCGAATGCTGCAATGACTGGAGGCTGCTTTGTCATTGCACACCTCCAGCCGTTGCAGGGGCGTCTTCAGCGGGCAGGAAAAGCGCGGCAGCGCGCGCCGGCGAGCTGGCAAACCAGGCATGAAAATAGCTGGCGCGCAGGTTTTTCCATTGGTAGATGGCTTCGCTGCGCTCACCGCCCTCGGGCTGATCGGGCCGATGGCTGTGCGCAACCGGCGGGAGTGTCGTCTCGCAGCGCGAATAATGGAAGGTGTGGCCGCGCAGCAGCGGTGCTGTTGTGGGCATGCCGGCGGTGCCACCCTGCTCTGATGGTGTCTGGTTGCCTGCGCCAGCTGCGGTGTCTTGCGGTGCGGACGCGCCGATATCGACTGCCGGTGGCCAGGCAGCCTGCTGCATGCCAAGCCCGGCGAGTTTTTTCTGCATCTCGATCCGGCCAGGCAGAATCGACCACATTGGCCAGTTTTTCTCGCCATCGAGTAATGTCTCGAACAGCACCATCATGCCGCCGCATTCGGCCCAGACAGGCTTGCCGGCCTCGACGTGGGCGCGGATCTGCTCGGCCAGTGCGGTGCAGGCCGAAAGTTTTTCGGCGTGCAGTTCGGGGTAGCCGCCCGGCAGCCACAGGGCATCGCACTCGGGCAGCGCATCGCCTGCCAGCGGCGAGAAAAAGCAGAGGCTTGCACCCAGCGCCTGCAGGGTATCGAGATTGGCTGCGTAGATGAAGGCGAAAGCGGCGTCGCGTGCAATGGCGATGCGCTGGCCTGCCAGCGGAGTGGCAGCAAACGGAAGGCACGCCTGTCGCGGTGTCGTGCCGTCGTGATCGGCATGTGTCGTGTCCGGTGCATTGGCCAGCACGCCCGGTGTCGACAGCTTTGCTGTCGGTTTCTGCGCAGTATCGGCCTGACCGATGACGGGAGGAACCGGTAGCGAGGAACACGTCACGGGGGCTGCAAAGGCGGTCTGCCAGCGCTGCGCCAGTTTCGCATCGAAATCTGCGAGACGACAATCGGCCAGCGCATCGGCTGCAGCATCCAGCCGTTGCATGGCGTCATCGAGATCATGTCCCGAGATGAGGCCGAGATGCCTTGATGGCAAGGAGAAGGCGGCATCGCGGCGGATGCAGCCAAGGAAAATGTTGTCGGCCTCGTCTTCCTGCCGGGAGGACGGCGTGGAATCTTGTACAGGGGATGTTTCCGGCAGCAGGCTTGCGGGCGGGGTCTTTCCTGCGACCGGCTGCACGCCGGAATCCCGTACCGCCGGGGTTGTGGTGGATGCCGTGCCGCCAGGCCGTCGGGAAGCCTTGGCCAGCAGGGCAGCATGGCGCGGGCTGGCAACACGATTGGCAAGCGCGCCGGCCCAGCGCAGGCCGGGCAGCCAGGTGCGCAGGCCGTGGGCGAGCGCGCCGAAGGTGCCGGTCATGGCGGAGGCGTCGATGACGGTCAATACGGGGAGGTTGAGACGGACAGCCAGTTCGGCAGCGCTGGGCTCACCGTCGTGCAGCCCCATCACGCCCTCGATGAGGATCAGGTCGGCATCGGCTGCAGCGTCGAAAAGTCGCTGGCGGATGTCGTCTTCGCCGGTCATCCAGAGATCGAGATTGTGGACGACGTGATTGCTGGCGATGGCATGCCAGACAGGATCGAGAAAGTCCGGTCCGTATTTGAAGACGCGCACCCGCAGGCCCTGGCGGGTGTAGCGACGCGCCAGGGCGGCAACGACGGTGGTCTTGCCATGACCGGAAGCCGGAGCACTGACCAGCACTGCCGGCACGTGACGGACGGCGGGCAGCGGCAAAGCAGCAGCAGGGAGCGGCGCGCCCGCTGCGGCGAGGCGCGAGGCATCGTGGGCTGTCTCTGCAAGGGAGCCTGCCGGAAGCGCTTGCGCCTGGTCAGACGAGTCGATCGGAGTCATCGGGATGAATGGATGGACACGCGCGCCAGCATCCCCGCCAGCATTGCGTTGGGCAATGGATTGCCTTCGGAAACATCGACTGCTTTCTGAGCACGTCAGCCCTGGTACGGGAACAGGGTTGGCATGGATCATGCTGGATGTTTCCGGGGAAATCCCCGTTGTTGGCCGGTATCCGGGCTGACGGAACGAAACCGGAGGTCGCCTTCCCGGCAACACGCAATCCGCCGGAGTGTGGAAAAGGCATGAATCCGAACCTGCGTGCCGTGTGATGCGTGATTGTTCGACGCACCGCACGGAGGGGGCCAGATGCAGCTTTCCTGTTCCGGGGGACTTCGTTGCCACCAGTGGCATGGAAGACCTTCGGTCTGGGCAGTGCGCCGGAAAGCGCCCTGCCCGTCCGCACGACCGTTGCGGGGGCAGCGCAGGTCAGGCGTGGCGGCTTGTGTTGTGTCCGCCGGAACCTCATGGCCATTGCAATGAGGTGCCCTCCTGCTTCCCGTTGAACTGTGAGGGCGATTGCCCGCACGAGCACCAACCGGGCTATTCTACGGGTTGCCGGAAATTTTCGCTGCCCGATCTGCACCTGTGTCCATGCCGGAAGATTCTTCAACGACCTCCCCTGCCCCGGTTGCCGCGCCATTTGCCGACCTGTCTGCCGACCCTGCCATCGAGGCACCGGTGTCTCCGGTTGCCTCGCCCTATACGGCAGCGCAGGACGATGCGATCCCGCCTCCTTCAGGCGGATGGCACCGGCTGATCTGGTCACTCATCCTGCTGATCGGTCTGGTCTCTGCAGCGGGAACGGGGTTGCTGGTTTATTTCCTGGCCCGGCAGACCTTCTGAAAGCCCATGCAGGCCCTGCGGTTTTGGCCCGATGGCGGATGCTTTCGGATGCAAGGCCCCCGGTTCTGATGTAGCGGGCCTGTCAGGAATGGTGGGGGCACGGGGTTTTCAGGCGAATGCCATGCAAAAACGCGGATCTCATGCAATCATTTTCCGCATTGTCCGAAATCCTGATAACACGCTCTAAAGATAACTATCGCCCCTCCGGGCCTCTTGTCGGCAATTCATGATGCCAGTTTCAGAAAACCGGAATGATCAGCCGGGCGATGACCCGTTCGTGGCCAACGAGGCCGATGCTGATGACGACGATGAGTCACTGCCCCGGCGCACTGCGTGGGCTCGTGCGCTGTGGGTACTGATCGCCGTCGTGGGTGCAATTTCGGCACTGGGCACGCTGATTATCGTGGTGCAGATTGCCCGCCTCTGGTGGGCGCTGTAGGCAACGACATGCACTGAAGCGGAAGGCTCAGGCGTGTTTTTCGGCTACCTGATAGGCCGCCATCGTGGGTGATCCGTGGCGCAGGGCGTCGATGTCGCAGTTTTCGTACAGCTCGAAGGGTTGGTGAATCCACGGGCTGTCGGGCATGCGCACGACGCAGTAGTCGGGTGTGTAGGCCGAGACGGATTTCTGCCAGAGGACGGCGGTACGGATGTCGGTGATGCCGGGGTGGCGCTCACGCAGGACCGGCAGCAGTTTCTGCAGGGTGACGCCCGAATCGACAAGGTCGTCGGCCAGCAGGATGCGGCCGGTGGTGACATCTTCTGCCGAACTGATGGTGGAGCCGATCTTGAGTTCGCCCTGCCCCACCACACCGCCGCTGGAGCGGTAGGAGCTGGTGAACAGCACGCCGAGCGGCTTGTTGAAGATGCGTGACAGCAGGTCGCCGACACGCAGGCCGCCGCGTGCCAGGGCAATGACGGCATCGAACTCCCATTCCGAATCATGTATCTGCAGTGCCAGCTTTTCGATGAGCTGCTGGTATTCGGTCCAATCGCAATAAAGATGTCCGTGGCTCATGGGCAGTGAGGATGGATGGGGTTGCAGATGGGATGAGCGTGTCCCTGAAAAACACTGGCGCCCCCTGGCCGGCGCCGTCGCCGGCAGGGCGAGGCGCGAGGAACGACGGGGGCGTCGCTTCGGGGGCTGGATGAATCAGCCCTGCTTGCCGGGGTGCTTGCGCACGATGGTCTCGTCGCGGTCGGGGCCGGTGGAGACGATGTCGATAGAGGCCCCGCACAGGGCTTCGAGGCGTTCGACATAGGCGCGGGCGGCAGCGGGCAGATCTTCCCAGCGCCGTGCGCCCTTGGTGCTGTCCTTCCAGCCGGGCATGTCTTCGTATACGGCCTTGCAGCGGGCGACGGCGGCAGCCCCGGTGGGCAGACGGTCGAGGCGCTCGGTGCTGCCGTCGGGGTTGGTCATCTCGTAGTGCGTGCAGATGCGAACGGTGTCCATGCCGTCGAGCACGTCGAGCTTGGTGAGGCAGATGGCCGAGACACCATTGAGTTCGATGGAACGACGCATGATGGCGGCATCGAACCAGCCGCAACGACGCGGACGACCCGTGACGGAACCGAATTCGTTGCCACGTTTGGCAAGCCCCTGACCGATCTCGTCGGTGAGTTCGGTGGGGAACGGACCACTGCCGACGCGGGTGGTGTATGCCTTGGCAATGCCCAGCACGAAGTTGAGGTTGCCCGGCCCGATGCCGGCGCCGGCAGCGGCAGCACCGGCCACACAGTTGCTGCTGGTGACGAAGGGATAGGTGCCGTGGTCGATGTCGAGCAGTGCGCCCTGGGCGCCCTCGAACATCAGGGATTCGCCGCGCTTGATCGCGTCGGCCAGCACGCCGGCGACATCGCAGACCATCGGCCGGATCTGCTCGGCCTGGGCCAGCACTTCGTCGATGACCTGCTGGGGGTCGAGCGCCTGGGCACCGTAGTACTGGGTGAGTGCGAAGTTGTGCAGGTCGAGGGCTTCGCGGATGCGCGCCTCGGCCTGGCCGGGAACATAGAGGTCGGAAACGCGCACGCCACGGCGGCCGATCTTGTCCTCGTAGGCCGGGCCGATGCCACGGCCGGTGGTGCCGATCTTGGCGTCGCCGCGCTTCGCTTCGCGCGCCTGATCGAGGGCGATGTGATAGGGCAGGATCAGCGAGCAGGCGAGGCTGATGCGCAGACGGCTGCGGACATCGACGCCGGCGGCTTCGAGTTCGGCGATTTCGGACAGCAGCGCCGTGGGCGAGAGCACGACACCGTTGCCGATGTAGCAGGTGACATCCTCGCGCAGGATGCCCGAGGGAATGAGACGCAGCACCTGCTTGCGGCCACCGATGACGAGGGTGTGGCCAGCATTGTGGCCGCCCTGGAAGCGGACGACGCCCTTGACTTCATCGGTGAGCAGGTCAACGACCTTGCCCTTGCCTTCGTCACCCCACTGGGTGCCGACCACCACGATATTCCTGCTCATGCGTTGTTTCCTGCGACTTGCCATTGGCCTTGAATGTGTTCGATCCGGTGATCGACGCGGAAGCTGGTCAGGCAGCTTTCGTCCTGTCCCGGAAGGAGTTGCAATACCTGTTGCCCTTCGTTGCGCAAGCGGTCGATGAGCGCGAGCAGCGCCGGATCATCGGACCAGGGGGCAACCGTGAGGGACGAGGGGGTGCCACGTCCGCGCAATTCGACGAGTTCGCGCAGATCGAGCGAGAAACCTGTGGCCGGACGGGCCCGACCGAATGCGATGCCGATGCCGTCATAGCGGCCGCCACGGCCGACGGCACGGGCGTGGCCCCGCACGTAGCCGGCGAAACTGAGGCCGGTGTGATAGCGGAAACCACGCACGTCGGCGAGATCGAGGGCCAGTTCGACATGGTCGGCATGGCGCTGGATGCGCGGGGCCCTGAACAAGGTGTCGATCTCGTCGAGCAGCTGCAGGGCCTGTGGCCAGGCCTGAAGGAAGCGGCGGGCCTTTTCCAGAACCTGATCGACCGGGCCGAAGCAATCGGCGAGTGCCAGCAGGGCTGCCGCAGCGGGCGACGCGGCGTGCGGGGTGAGCGTGTCACGCAGGCCGGGCAGATCGCGCTGTTGCAGCAGGTGCAGGACGGTCTCCTCGTCGATGCCGCCGAGCCGGGACAGCAGGAAGCTGGCGATGCCGAGGTGACAGACATCGAGCCGGATGGGACCGAGGCCGGCGAGATCGAGTGAATGCAGGAAAAGGTCGATGACCTCGATGTCGGCTTCGATGCCGGCGTGGCCGTAGATCTCGGCGCCGATCTGGATGGGCTCGCGTGAGCCTTCGAGGCCGTTGGGCCGGGTACGCAGCACGGAGGCGCAATAGCAGAGGCGGCTGACATCCCTGCCCTGCATCAGGTGGGCGTCGATGCGGGAGACCTGGGGCGTGATGTCGGCACGCACGCCGAGACTCTTGCCGGAAATCTGGTCGACCAGCTTGAATGTCTTGAGATCGAGATCACTGCCCCGGGCGATGAGGAGCGAGTCGAGATATTCGACGAGCGGCGGCTGGACCAGTTCGAAGCCGTGGCGACGCCAGCAGTCGAGCAGGGCCCGGCGCAGATCTTCGAGATCGTGCGCCTGATGCGGCAGCAGGTCGGAAATGCCTTCGGGCAGCAGCCAGCGATTTTTCATGAAGACCAGATCAGGAGCAGACCGAGCGAAGCCATGACGATGCCACCCAGGCGCAGCTGCCCGTCGGGCAGCTCCGTCATCTTCCGCACGGCATCACGCCAGGCGGACGGGGAAAGCATCGGCATCAGGGCCTCGATGATGAGCACCAGACCCAGCGCGAGCAGCCAGGGATTGCGGGTGAAATCTTCCATGACTGCTCGGGAGGGGTCAGGTGTGTGACGTTAGGACAAACGATGCGGAATCCGGGATTTTAACGGTTTGTCGCACTCGTTGCACTGTTGCCAGATGTGGCCTGTCCGGGATTGGCGTCGCGGAAGTATTTGAAGAATTCGGACGCCGGATCGAGCACGAGCAGATCGGAGCGATCGGCAAAGGAGGCACGATAGGCTTCGAGGCTGCGGTAGAAGCTGGCGAACTCGGGGTTCTTGCCAAAGGCTTTGGCATAGACCTCGCTGGCCTCTGCGTCGCCGGCACCGCGCTCGTTCTGGGCGTCGCGGTAGGCACCGGCGATGAGCACCTCACGCTGACGGTCGGCATCGGCGCGGATGCGCTCGCCTTCGGCCTCACCCTTGCCTCGCCGCTCGTTGGCGACGCGCTTGCGTTCGGACTGCATGCGCTCGAAGACGCGGTCAGCCACCTCGGGGGCGAAATCGACACGCTTCAGGCGCACATCGACGATGGTGACGCCAATCTTGGCCAGCTCACCGGAGATGGCCTGCATCACTTTCTGGACCAGGGTGTCACGGCTGGAGGAGATGACATCGGCGACGGTGAGACGGGCAATCTCGTTGTTGAGCGCGGAACGCAGCTGGCGGCCGATGCGGTCTTCGGCTGCCGGCAGGTTCTGGCCGACCGACACGTAGAACTCGCGCGGGTCGGTGATGCGCCACTTGACGTAGGAGTCGACCTGGATGTTGATCTTCTCGGAGGTGATGAAACGGTCGATCTCATCACTGTCATAGGTGAGCGTGCGCTTGTCGAAATAGGTGACTTCCTCGACGGGGGACGGCAACTTGAAATAGAGGCCGGGTTCGAGGATGACGCGCTTCATTTCTCCCAGCATGAAGACGAGCGCGGACTGGCGCTGATCGACCACGAAGATGCTGGAGGAACCCAGCATCACGGCCACGCCGGCAAAGATCAGGAGTGCGAACAATCGGTTCATCGGATTACCTTGTCGTCAACGGCGTTTTCTGTTCAGGGACGGCTGTAGCTGCGTTCGCGGCTGCGAAGCGCGTCGGCCGCAGCGGCACGGCCATCAAACTGATTGCCGGTGCTGGCGGGCTGCGGCGTGCGGGTGCTGACCGGTGCCTGTTCGACGGCTGCGTCACTGCGCTGGCTGCCCGGCGTGGGCGTGCTGCCGACACGCGGCTTGGCGCCCGCCTTTTCGAGCAGCTTGTCGAGCGGCAGGTAGAGCATGTTGCCATTGCCCTGACGGGAATCGAGGTAGACCTTCGAGGTGTTGGAGAAGATCTGCTGCATGGTTTCCAGGTACATCCGCTCGCGCGTGACTTCCGGCGCGTTGGCGTATTGGGTGAGGATCTGGTCGAAGCGCAGCGCATCACCCTGTGCCTGGGCAACCACACGGGCCCGATAGGCCTGGGCTTCGAGCACCAGACGGTCGGCCGTGCCGCGGGCACGCGGGATCACGTCGTTGGCATAGGCCTGCCCCTCGTTGATGAGGCGCTGGCGATCCTGGTCGGCCTTGTTGGCGTCTTCAAAGGCGGCCTGCACCTGCTCGGGCGGCTGTACCTGCTGGATGGTGAGGTCCACCACCTGAATGCCGAGGCGATAGCGGTCGAGGATGCCCTGTGTCATCGTCTGGGCATCTTCGGCAACCTGGGCCTTGTCCTCATAGAGAACCTCGTCGGTGCCACGACGCCCCACCACTTCCCGCATGGCCGATTCGGCCACCTGGCGGATCAGTTCCTCGCCGCCGGTGGAGAGGTTGTTCTGGTAGAGGAAGTCTTCGGGGCTGGAGATGCGGTACTGCACCGCGAACTGCATGTCGACGATGCTCTGATCCTTGGTGAGGATGAGCGATTCCTTCGTGACCTTGTTGCGCACCGAATTGCGATAGCCGACCTCGGTCTGGCGCAGGCGCGAGCGGTCGACGATCTGGTGGGTTTCGAAGGGGTATGGCAGGTTCCACTGGATACCGGCTTCGGTACTGATGCGGGAGAACTTGCCGAAGCGCTGGACGACGGCCACCTGCCCTTCCTGCACGGTGTAGAAGCCCGTGGCCAGCCACAGGGCGCCACCGATGACGATGGCTGCACCGGCCCCCATGACCAACCCGCGGCCGCTGAAGGACGGACCCTTCGGGCCAGAGGGGCCCCGACCAGCCCCCATGCCCCCACGACCACCGCCCTTGCCGCCGAACATGCCGTTGAAGCGGTTGCTGAGATCCTGCCAGAACTCGTCGAGATCGGGCGGGCCTTCCGGAGGACGCTGCTGTGGCGGACGCTCGTGGCGCGGCTGCTGGGGTTGCTGCGGCTCGGGAGCGGGCGGAGGAACCTGCACGGGGGGGCGCTGCGGCTGGGTGGGAGCATCTGGCGCCGGTGCCGGCGATGGCTCAGGGGTGCCGTCACCGCCCCTGGCGCTGCGGCCCCAGCCCGAATCGTCGTTCGTGGACATCGTGGTGCAAATTCCTGCGAGTTGAAGGGGTTTGCGAATGAGGTTGAAGACAAGACATGGCCACCTGCCCGTGAGACAGGTGGCACGGATTCTGCGATGCGCCGGACTATGGCTCCTGTCCGACCGGGGCAACCGGCTCGGCAACAGGGGCGGGATCGGCATCTTCGCCAGCGGGCGAGGTTTGCTGCGCGGGGACGGGCAGTGCCGGATCGTCACCCTCTTCCAGGAAGGCGTCTTCCGCGGCAAGCCCTTCGCCGGGCGACCCGTCTTCGTCAACCGCCTCGTCGAAATGCCACGAGGAGGCTTCGTTGCCCGCAGCCCCGGCACGCTCGGCCAGCACGTTACGCAGGGCATCGATGCCCTCGCCGGTGACGGCGCTCAACGCCAGGCCGCTGATCCTACCATAGGCATCATGCCGGACCTCGGGCGGAAGGTTCGTCTGGTCGATCTTGTTGAAGATCATCAGCTGTTCGACCTCGCCCGCACCGATTTCGCGGATGACCTCGTTGACCACCGCTATCTGGCGCTCACGATCCGGCGAGCCGGCGTCGACCACATGCAGCAGCAGGTCGGCCTCGGCCGTTTCTTCGAGGGTGGCCCGGAATGCTGCCACCAGCCCGTGCGGCAGGTCGCGGATGAAACCGACGGTGTCCGACAGGATGATCTCGTCGCCGCCATCGAGCCGCAGCCGGCGGGTGAGCGGATCGAGGGTGGCAAAGAGCTGGTCGGCCGCATAGGTGCCGGCCCGCGTCAGCCGGTTGAACAGCGTGGACTTTCCGGCGTTGGTGTAGCCAACGAGCGAGACGCGCAGTGCATCGCCCCGCTGGCGTGAACGCCGCCGGGTGCGCCGCTGGCGCTCGACCTTCTGCAGGCGCGCCCGCACGCGCCGGATCTTGTCGTCGATCATCCGGCGGTCGAGTTCGAGCTGGGTTTCGCCGGGACCGCCGCGCACGCCGATGCCGCCGCGCTGCCGCTCCAGGTGGGACCACATGCGCACGAGCCGGGATGCCTGATGCTGCAGGCGCGCGAGTTCGACCTGTAGCTTGCCCTCGTTGCTGCGGGCTCGTTGCGAGAAGATCTCGATGATCAGCTCGGTGCGGTCGCCGACCTGCACCTTCCAGAGGCGTTCGAGGTTGCGCTGCTGGATGGCACTGATGGGGTGGTCGAAGATGACCAGCCCGATCTTCTCGGCCCGGATCTGTTCTCCGATGCGCTCGGCCGCGCCCGAGCCCAGATAGTAGGCCGGGTCGGGACGCGGGCGACGGAACACCTCACGCAGCACCGGCGTCAGGCCGGCCGAGCGGGACAGCGTGTCGAGTTCGTCGAGATCTTCGGGACCGAGGCGTGCGCCCTGGGTGGCGACGGCCAGCAGGGCGACCCGGTCAGGCCGCGGGGCGTTCGGGTCGTGCTGGTTGGCGACGTATTGGTGCTTCAGTGTGAGCCACCCTCAGGCTGGAACTCGATGGCGCGACTGGGCACGACCGTGGAGATGGCGTGCTTGTAGACCATCTGCGTGACGGTGTTGCGCAGCAGCACCACGTACTGGTCGAAGGACTCGATCTGCCCCTGGAGCTTGATGCCGTTGACCAGATAGATGGAGACGGGCACGTGTTCCTTGCGGAGCTGATTGAGGAACGGGTCTTGAAGCTGTTGGCCTTTGTTGCTCATGATGTTCTTCTGATGATTGATGT
>JAUNHU010000271.1 GCA_030523825.1 Lautropia sp.
GCGCGGGGTTCGGGGTTTGGGCCTGGGGGTGGGGCTGGGGCTGGGGCTGGTCGAAGGTGGCAGAAAAATGCCCGCGAAACAGGTTCACGTCACCCAGAAACTTCAGCACGAAGGGCGTGGCCGGGCGGTCATAGACCTCCTCGGGCGTGCCGCTCTGCTCGATGCGGCCACGATTGAGCACGACCACCCGGTCGGAGACCTCCATCGCCTCGTCCTGATCGTGCGTGACGAAAACGCTCGTGACGTGCATCTCGTCGTGCAGGCGCCGCAGCCAGCGCCGCAGCTCCTTGCGCACCTGGGCATCCAGTGCGCCAAAGGGCTCGTCCAGCAACAGCACCCTGGGCTCGACCGCCAGCGCACGGGCAAGCGCGATGCGCTGGCGCTGCCCGCCCGAAAGCTGTGAGGGATAACGATCGGCAAGCCAGCCAAGCTGCACCAGTTCGAGCAGCGCCTGCACCTTCTGGCGGATCGTCTGCTCATCGGGGCGCAGCGCGCGTGGCTTCACCCGCAGGCCGAAGGCGACGTTCTCGAAGATCGTCATGTGGTTGAACAGCGCATAGTGCTGGAACACGAAGCCCACGCCGCGCGAGCGTGGATCGGCATCGGTGGCATCCTCGCCATCGAACAGCACGCGGCCGCTGTCGGGCTTTTCGAGGCCGGCGATGATGCGCAGCAGCGAGGTCTTGCCCGAGCCCGATGGCCCGAGCAGCGCCACCAGCTCGCCGGCGTCGATCTTCAGGGAAATGTCGTCACAGACAACCGTGTTGCCGAAACGCTTGTTCAGGTTTTCGATGAGGATGCTCATTCACGTTCGTCCGTCAGATGCCCGAGGCCATCCACAGGTCAGGGTCATCCGGCGTCTGCGCCAGCTCGACCACGGCTGCCGTGACGGCACCCGCCTGCGATACCATGCTGCCCGGCGGCACGCTGCGCGTGAGCCAGACGTTGCCACCGATGACCGATCCACGGCCGATGGTGATGCGCCCCAGCACGGTGGCGCCGGCATAGATGACCACCTCGTCCTCCAGGACGGGGTGGCGGGGCTCGCCCTTCACCAGCGACCCGTCCTCGCCTTCGCGGAAGCGCTTGGCCCCCAGCGTGACCGCCTGGTAGAGGCGGACATTGCGCCCGATGACGGCGGTTTCACCGATGACCACGCCGGTACCGTGGTCGATGAAGAAGGAGTCACCGATCTGCGCGCCAGGGTGGATGTCGATGCCGGTGGCCGAATGGGCCAGTTCGGAAATGACCCGCGCCGTCAGCGTCATGCCCTCCCGATAGAGCAGATGCGCCAGCCGGTGGTGGATCATCGCCCGGATGCCGGGATAGCAGATCAGCACCTCGTCGACACTGCCGGCAGCCGGGTCACCCCGGTAGGCCGCCACCACATCGGACTCGACAAGTTCGCGCACCTGCGGCAGCGCCCGGGCGAAAGCCCCCACCATCTCGATGGCGCGCTGGCTCTCGGCCTCGCAGAGATCGTTACAGCCGGCCTTGCAGATGAGTTCGCGCCGGATCTGCCGGTGCAGCAGCGAAAGCGCCTGATCGAGGGTGTAACCCACGTAGTGATCGATGTTTTCGGCGCAGGTGTCGGCCCGGCCCAGCCGGTGCGGAAAGAGCGCAGCCGCCAGCCCCTGCACCACCTCGGCCAGCACATGCCCCGACGGCAACTGCGGCGGCGCCGCATCCTGCCCGCGCTGCTTCAGCGATGCCTCACGGCGCTCGCGCAGCTGCCTGACCACCTCATCGACGCCAA
>JAUNHU010000272.1 GCA_030523825.1 Lautropia sp.
CCGGGTGCCGACACCGAGAACCTCGAAGACGGTGGTGTCATCGAGATCACGCAGTCGGCCATCGTGCTGGAGAACCTGATCAGCCAGTTCCTCTATGGTCAGGCGGGCAAGGGGCAGGAAGGTGGTGACAAGGCCGCCGACCCGGCCGAATGATGAGGGCTGAACTCATGCAGAAAGACATCTTTCGCCGCCGGGAACGGGCTGCCTGCGCGCTGGGTGTGCTGATGCTGGCCGGGCTTGCCGGTTGCGCATCCAGCCAGTACCAGATGGATTCCGCTGTCAGGCAGGGAGGGGCGCTGGCCGGTGCGCATGATGCTGCCCAGACCCAGACCCAGACCCATGCCGAGGCGCAGCCCCGGGTGCAACAGGCCCACGTACAGGCCGGGACTTCGGGCACTGTGCCTGCACAGGCTGCCACCGGGCTGCGCGGACTGAAGCTGGCGCAGGCCGATGCGGCCGCCACCACCGCCACCGATGCGGCGGGTGATGTGGCAGGTGGTGCTGCGGCTGGAGCAGGCGATGCAGCCGGTGCTGCTGCCGATGCCCTGAAGGGCGGGGTGGCAGACAACCTGCCCACGGCCGGCCTGAAGATGGAGCACTTCACCACCTATGATCCGAAAGACCCGCTGCAGGCGTACAACCGGATCATGCACAACTTCAACGACAAGGCCGACCGCTATGCGCTGAAGCCGATCGCGCAGGCCTATGACTTCGTCGTGCCCGATGCCGTGCAGCTCGTCGTGCGCAACGTGTTCTCCAATCTGGGCGATGTCTGGAACGGCGTGAACAACCTGCTGCAATGGAAGCCGAAGGATGCGCTGGTCGATGTGTCGCGCTTCGTGGTGAACACCACGCTGGGCCTGGGCGGACTGGGGGACGTGGCCACTGCCATCGGTCTGGAGAAGCACAACGAGGATTTCGGTCAGACGCTGGGGCGCTGGGGTGTGCCTGCGGGGCCTTATTTCGTGATCCCGCTGCTGGGGCCGTCCACCGTGCGTGACACGCTGGCGCGTCCGGTGGATGGCTATGGCAGCTACTTTGCCTGGACCGACAATGCCGCACTGCGCAATGGCATGTACGCCACCGAGAAGGTGTCCGACCGTGCTTCGCTGCTCGAAGCGGAGAAGGCTCTGGATGATGCCGCGCTGGATCGCTACACGCTGATGCGTGACGGCTGGCTGGCGCGCCGCCAGAACCTGGTGTACGACGGCAACCCGCCCGAGGAGGATGATCCCTACGGCGAAGATCCGTATGCCGACGACCCTTATGCTGAAGATCCCACGCAGCCCGAGGGCGGCGAGGCAGCCGGCGGGAGTGCCGGCGCCAGCGGAGAGGATGCGGGCGGTAGCGGGGAAGCCGGCGGCGAGGCGGCTGGTGGTGCCGATGCCGGCACGCCGGCCCTCTGAAAACTGATGGATGCCGCCTGTCGCCGGCAGGCGGATGTCGTCCGGGCGCAAGCCTCGGGCGTTTATGGCCCGACGGACTGGCGGCGCATGCGGCCGGTGTCCGGTGTTCACCGTCCGGCCTTTCATTGATTCACCCCCTTCGGCCATGTCGTCCCACCCTTGAAAACCGGGCGACTGACCGAGTCTGGAACGAAGACTCTTTTCTCCAAGGATTGCCATGAAACTGAAACTGATTTCGCTGGTGTCGGGCCTGTTCATGATGGGCTCTGCCTGGGCCCTGACCCCGCCCAACGACTTCGTCGAGGGGCTCTCGAACGAGGTGCTGACCGAGGTGCGTGCCGACG
>JAUNHU010000077.1:0-8952 GCA_030523825.1 Lautropia sp.
ATTTCTATCTGCTGGGCAAGGAGCCGGTGGAAGAACCGGCTGCCATCGACCTGGAAGCCGCACTGGACGAGGGTGGTGAAGGCACGACGGAAGAAGGCACAGCCGCACCGGCTGCAACCCGTTCCGTGCCGGCAACCGTCAAGGCAACAGCTCCTGCCGCCAAAGCACCGGCTGGCGTGAAAGCACCTGCAGCAAGGCCCACGCCGGCCCCAAAGGCGGCAAGGCCACGCCCTGCATCAGACGTTGCGCCGGTGGCCACGCCGCCTGACAAGACGCCCGCCGACCGACGTGAATCTCCTGCCCGTGAGGAAACGCCATGATCCTGCCGAAAGCCTGGCATTTCCTGCGGAAGAACGTCTTCATCTTCGACCCGCTCCTGTCCCTCGTGCTGCTGCTGATTGCCGGGGTGAGCGTGGCCACCATGTATTCGGCCGCCGGCCCCGGCTCTGAGCGGCTCAGCATCCACATCCGCAACCTCGGCATCGCCATGTTCATCTGCTGGGCCATCGCCCGGCTGAGGCCGCAGCACCTGATGCGGGTGGCGGTGCCTCTTTATCTTGTTGGCGTGGCATTGCTGCTGGGCGTGGAATTTGCCGGCGTGTCAGCCAAAGGCGCAAAACGCTGGCTGGACATTGGCATTACGCGGATTCAGCCCTCGGAAGTGATGAAGATTGCGGTGCCGATGGCGCTGGCCTGGTTCTATCACCTCACGCGCAATCGCTGGCCCGGTTATGTACGCCACATGCTGGCGGCACTGATGCTGGTGATTCCGGTGGCACTCGTCGGCCGGCAGCCCGACCTGGGCACAGCGATTCTGGTGGGTTCGGCAGGCGCCTTCACCATCTATTTCGCGGGCCTGAGCTGGCGCTTCATCTTTGGCGGCATGATCGTGGGCATTGCGGCACTGCCGCTGCTCTGGATCAACATGAAAGCCTATCAGCAGCAGCGTGTGCTGACGCTGCTCGATCCGACGGCCGATCCGCTGGGCAAGGGTTTTCACATCATCCAGTCGACCATCGCGGTTGGCTCTGGCGGCGTGGAGGGCAAGGGCTGGATGAAGGGCACGCAGGCCCATCTGGATTTCATTCCCGAGCGCACCACCGATTTCATCTTCTCGGTCTATGCCGAAGAATTCGGCCTGATCGGCACCGGCGTGCTGCTGGTGCTGTATACCTGCCTGATCGCACGCGGGCTGTTCATCGCTGCACAGGCCCAGAACACCTTTGCCCGGCTGCTGGCCAGTTCGATGACGATGATCTTCTTCACCTATGCCTTCGTGAACATCGGCATGGTGATTGGCATCTTGCCGGTGGTGGGCGTGCCCCTGCCCTTCATGTCCTACGGCGGCACGGCACTGGTCACGCTGGGCCTGGCCTGCGGCTTTTTGATGTGCATCGCCCGCCAGAACGCAATAGCCCGGCGCGGGCCGGGCTATCGGTATCAGATGCTGGGCTGATCACGTTTCCGGGGCGGGAATGATTTCCCGCCTTACGGGCCGGGACGGACATCCGTCCCGTCATCAGGGATCAACGCGAACGCAGCACGCCGCGTTCGTCGGCAATGACGACCTCGACGCGACGGTTCATGGCGCGGCCATCAGCCGTGGCGTTGGTGGCAACCGGATATTCCTTGCCATAGCCCACGGCGGTAATGCGCTCAGGCGACACGCCACGGCGCACGAGTGCCTGCTGGACAGCTTCGGCACGGCGCTCGGACAGGCGCTGGTTGGTGGCGGCGCTGCCAGTGCTGTCGGTGTAGCCTTCGACACGCAGGCGACGATCCGGATTTTCCTGCAGGAACGCGGCCAGCTTGTCGAGCGGACCGGCCGAGCCGGGACGCAGACGGTCGCTGCCAACGGCGAACAGCACGTCACCCAGCGTGACGAGCAGACCGCGCTGGGTGGGCTGGGCCTGAACGTCCTTCAGCTGCTTCTGCAGGTCGGCTGCTTCGGCGCGTGCGCTCTGGGCATCGGCGCGCGCATCTTCGGCTTCACGGGTACGGGCCTGCAGACGGAGCTGGTCGGCCTTGCCCTTGGTTTCCTGCAGGCGCGCGTCATTGGCACGGGCATTGCCCAGAGCCTCGGCAGCGCCAGCCTGCTGGGTGGCGAGATAGGCCAGGTGCTCGGTTTCCTCGGTGTCGCGCTCGTCGGTCCACAGCTTGTCGGCCTTGGCCAGCGTGTCGCGGGCTGCCTTCAGTTCCAGCTGGGCACGGGAGGCCACGTCAGGATTGGCACCGACCTGGTCGACGCGGGTGCGTGCCTGTTCCAGAACGGGATTGGGTGCAGTGGATGCGCAGGCAGCCAGCAACAGGGCCGAAGCCACCGAAGCAGCCAGCGCACCGGTGCGCGCGAGGGGGAAACGATTGTTTTTGGAGGCAGTCATCTATAGGGCTCCTCATGAATGGAGAACCAGGCCGCCCCGCGACGGGGACGGCACGGAATCAGGGAAAAGCGTATCGGAACGGCGATTCAGGTGAGCGCCTTACTGGCTGCGACGGCCCAGTTCGGATTCCAGCGCGTCGATGCCCTGCTGGACTTCCTTGAGGGACTCGTTGCTGCGCGCTTCGGACGTGCGGGCTTCGGCCAGACGCGCATCGGCGCGTGCCTGCTCGGCCAGACGGCGAGCCTCGGTGTTGTTACCCTCCTCCAGGGCACGATTGGCGCGCTGGAGCTTGTCACGGGCAGACTGGATTTCCACCGGCGCAGCCGAGGTCACACGAGGCGAGGCGCCCACACGCTCGACCGCAGCCTTGGCCAGCGCCATTTCTTCTTTGGGAACAGGAACACTGGCGCAGGCTGCCAGCAGCAGGGCGGCGCTCAGCGCGCTGCCAATGGCCATAGTACGTTGCCGGCCGGCACGGACGGTGTTGGAAGTCATGCAGTTACTCCTTTTTTGTCTTTCGGAAAAGGCAAACAAAAAGGCCCGGTGAAGCAAGCCCGAACGTAAACGTTAACGTAAATCCGCGTCCCCCTACCGTTTTTAACCCGATACAGGGTGCGAATTTCCCCTGATTTGTTGCTTTGTGACAACAACCGGAGGGCACCAACGACCGTATCCGGCTGTCTCCCTCAGCCTTTCATCGAATTTCAAATGACAGGGATCGGACATTGGCGTATGGAATAGAGACGCAATCCAGCCAACAGCTCCCCATCCAGGCCACCGTCCCTGGGAATGCGGGAAAGTCTGGCAAGGGCATGGTGGTGGTGGTGGTGCCGGCGGGCGGGCAGATCATTGCCAGAACCCGAACGGGATCCGGACGCGGCCTGCGCACCACGAAGGCGGCATGCCAGGCAGCGCTCAGGCCGTGGGCCTCACAATCAGCACGATCTTGCCGATGTGCACGGATGATTCCATCCGGTGGTGGGCTTCGGCGGCCTGCGCCAGCGGAAACACCCGGTCGATGACGGGCTTGACCTGACCACTTTCGAGCAGGGGCCAGACCTTTTCCTGCAGCGCCTGCGCCAGCCGCTCCTTGTCTGCCGCAGAACGTGCGCGCAGCGTGGAAGCCGTGAAGGTAAGGCGTTTGACCAGGAGCGGCGTCCAGTCGACTTCGGCCCTGGGGGTTTGCAGGAAGGCAATCTGCACCAGACGGCCATCCGCCGCCAGACAGCGCAGGTTGCGCTCGATGTAGGGGCCGCCCACCATGTCGAGGATCACGTCCACACCCTGACCATCGGTATGCCGGGCCACCTCGGTGACGAAATTCTGCCGCTGGTAGTCGATGGCAACATCGGCCCCCAGGTTGCGCGCAGCCTCGGCCTTTTCAGATGAGCCCACGGTACACAGCACCCGTGCGCCCCAAGCCTTTGCCAGCTGGATGGCGGTAACACCGATGCCGGAGGTTCCGCCATGCACCAGCAGGGTTTCGCCGGCCTGCAGGCGGCCCCGCTCGATGACGTTGGCCCAGACGGTGAAGAAGGTTTCGGGCAGCGAGGCAGCCTCGACGAGTGACAGCCCCTTGGGCACCGGCAGCACCTGCCCCACCGGTACGCATACGTATTCGGCATAACCACCGCCGTTGGTGAGCGCGCAGACGGCATCACCCACGGCGAATTCCGACACGCCCTGCCCCAGCGCCTGCACATGCCCCGACACCTCCAGGCCGAGAATGGGCGAGGCGCCACGCGGCGGCGGATATTTGCCGCTGCGCTGCAGCACATCGGGCCGGTTGACGCCAGCACAGGCCACGCGAATCAGCACTTCGCCTGCGCCCACCTCCGGGATATCGGTCTCCGCCAGATGGAGTACATCGGCTTCGCCGCCCTTGCCATGATCGATGTATTTCATGAATGCGTCAGTCCCCGTGAAAAACGGCCTCTCGTCGAACCGGTCGTCGAAGATAACATGCCGCCCATCGCGCAAACCGGAGACAACGACCGTGAATCTGGACATGGGAACGATCGGCATCATCAGTCTGGCAGCCCTCGTCATGCTGCTCTGTTCGGGCTGAACCCTGTTGACGCCCGGCTGAATCCTTCCAGCCTCCTGGTCGATCAGGTTTCTCTGCCTTCCCCTCTTTTCTCTGCCCTCCCCTCTTGCGCGCCGGCCTTGGGTTCAGGCGCTATAGTGTGGCCTTCTCTCCCGGCAAGGATCATGATGGCCACACGACACTCCGGTACCTCCCCTGTTTCTGCAGAAGCGCGCGCCCTGCTGGATGCAGCCGCCACGCTGCGCGACGCGATGAATGCGCTGCGCTTTGCGCCACCCGTGGCCCACGTCTACAACCCGCTGGACTATGCCTGGGCAGGGCACGCAGCCTACCTATCCCGCTTTGGCGCCGGCCCGAAAAAGATCCTCTTTCTGGGCATGAACCCCGGCCCCTTCGGCATGATGCAGACGGGGGTGCCCTTTGGCGAGATCCCGGCGGTGCGCGACTGGATGGGCATCGAGGAAGACATCGGCCAGCCTGCCAACCAGCATCCGAAGCGGCAGATCGACGGTTTTTCCTGCAAGAGATCGGAAGTGAGTGGTCGCCGACTTTGGGGATGGATTGCCCGGCGCTGGGGTACGCCCGAGGCATTCTTCGCGCAGGCGATGGTCATCAACTACTGCCCGCTGGTGTTTCTGGAACAAAGCGGCAAGAACCGCACGCCGGTGCAGTTGCCAGCGGCTGAACAGCGTGCCATCGAGCAGCACTGCGACCTGCACCTGGCGCGGGTCATCGACATCCTGCGCCCGCAATGGCTGATCGGTGTGGGTGGCTTTGCCGAGAAGCGGCTGAAGCACGTGGCGCAGCATGTGCTGGAAGACAGCGCGCTGGCCCGCTCGCTGCACATCGGCCAGATCCTGCACCCCAGCCCGGCCAGCCCGGCGGCCAACCGCGGATGGGACGAAGCCGTGGAACGGCAGATGCAGGCATATGGGCTGCTGGACTGACCGGCGTGTATGCTTATAAGTATCCTCGCCGGACACTAGGCCGGCCGGTCCGATCTGCCGGCACCATGAGATGACACGACCGGGTCATGTACTGATTCCCGGCCTGCCATCCTGCTGACTCTCCCTCCTGTCGTTCGTTGCTCCGCCATGATCCTCGAATCCCTGCTTGCCTTCTTCCACTTTTCTGCCATCCTGATGGTGGTGGTGTTCCTGTCCAGCGAGGGGGCGCTGTGTCGCGCCGAATGGCTGAATGAAGCCGTGCTCAAGCGCCTGAAGCGCGTCGACCTGATCTATCTGGTGTCGCTGGCACTGGTACTGCTCACCGGACTGGCGCGCATCAAATGGGGCGCCAAGGGCAGCGAGTGGTACTGGTCCCAGCCACTGATGCACCTCAAGCTCACCCTGTTTGCCGTCTCGGTGGTGCTGGCCATTCCGGTTTCCCGCGCCATTCGCCGCTGGTATCGCATCTGGGAGCGCACCGGCCAGCTTCCGGTAAGCGGCGAGATCCGCAAGACCCGCACCCTCATCATGATCAGCGCCCACATCATCATGCTGGTTCCGCTGGCTGCCGTGTTCCTGGCACGCGGGATGTTTGCGGTGGGGTGAAACCCGGCACCCCGTCCGCCCTTGCCCTCACACCGGTGTCTTCACGCCTGGCCAGAAGCATCTGCGCCGGGCGGATAGCCAGGCCAGGTGTTAGCGTCGTGCTTCAGCAGCTGCATCAGCCGGGGGTGGATGAACAATTTTTCCTGGCCCGCCTGCTGCTCACGCAGCACACCGATCCCCACCAGCTCCTGCAGGTAACGTGATGCGGTCTGGCGTCTGGCAATACCCTTCTGCACGACATTGCTGATCCGACAATAAGGCTGCTCAAAGATCAGGTCGATCAACTCTCTGCTGTAGATCTTTGGCAGACGGACTTTCACATGTTCGGCCGTTTCGTGGTTCAGCGTGCGGATGGCCTCGATCTTGGCACTCGTCCAGACCGAGGTCTGCTGAATGGCCGCCAGCATGTACAGAATCCACGCCTCCCAGTTTCCATCCCGTGTCACTTCGAGCAAAAGCCGATAGTAATCAGCCTTGTGCGCAATGATGTAGCGGCTGAGATAAAGAATGGGCAGGCTCAGAAGCCCTTCCTGCACCAGGAACAGATTGTTCAGCACACGCCCCGTGCGGCCGTTGCCGTCGGTGAAGGGATGAATGGCCTCAAACTGATAATGCCCCACCGCCAGCCGCACCAGCGGATCGATATCCCGCTGCTCGTGCAGAAAGCGCTCCCAGTTGGAGAGCAGATCCCGCAGACGGTCGGCCCCCTCGGGCGGCGTGTAGATGATCTGTCCGGTACGGTCGTTGGCGAGCTGCGTACCCGGCACCCGACGCACGTCCATCGACATGCCCTTGATCTCACTGCACACCTCGATGGCCGTTGCCGTGCACAGCGGCTTTTCCTGTAACGAGGCAAAACCGCTGTACAGCGCCCGGCGATAACGCAGCGCCTCCTTGGTTGCCGGGTCGGGATGGCTCTCATCCGCCCCCACATGCCGGAACAACTCGTCAGTGGTGGTAACGATGTTCTCGATTTCGGAGCTGTCACGCGCTTCCAGCAAGGGAATCGTGTTGATCAGCATCGACTGGTTTGGAATGAGCAATGCCGCCTGCTGCAACCCGGCCACCGCTGCCCGGGCCTCGATGCATGCCTTCAGCACCGGCCGGGTCTCCAGATCGACGGCCGGCGGCAATATCGGCAAAGTGTCATATGGCCGATCCGCGCGCCAAAGCGGCTGATGCTGCTCATTCATGTTAAAAAAACCTGATTTTTTCGACACAAGGAGCAGCTTATGTCGATGACATCGACATGTCAATGGAAACATGTTCAAAAAATCCGGTTTCATCGACACCATAAGATTGTCCTGTCGAAATTTTTTAACTTTATCGACACAACACAAACCTCATGTCGATGGCATCGACATGACAGCGGAGACGTGTTGAAAAAACTGCATTCCTTCGACATGAGGAGCAAGTCATGTCGAAAAGCTCCCGTTTCATCGACACATGCGATGAACTCAGGCAACAGAAACCGCCTGCATCGAACGTCTTTTCCCGGACAACGGAAGCCATCCGGCTGTAAAACAAGCCAGACGTATCGCGCCACATAGCCCCCGGCACAGGCGGGGTATCCAACCGTAACACCGCGTTTTCCGGCCAGAATCAGCAACTTCTGTCGCATTTACGCACCATCTGCCGCTATCCGGGCCGGGTGCGAGTGGCGACAGGTGCCTGTCCTGCGCCGGCAGGGTGGGCATCCGATCGCTTCGCCGGGCATGCCGGCCCCTGCATGCCGGAGCTTCGCGGCTCCGTTTTCCGACCCCCTTTTTCAAAGAACGCGCCCTGTTAACGTGCGCGAGGAAACAGACACATGACGACCAAACCCATCGTGATGATCCTGGGTGGCAGTGGCTTCATCGGCCGGCATATTGCTGCGGATTTTCTCGAACGAGGCTGGCGCGTACTCATCATCACCCGCGACCCCGATGCCGCCCGCACCGTGCTGGGAACCGCCTGCGAATACGCCGTGTCTCCCCGGGTGGTGGACCCCTCCATGTCGCCGCGGATCATCATCAATCTGGCTGGCGCCTCCGTAGGCGAGGGACGCTGGACGGCCAAACGCAAGCAGACCCTGATCGACAGCCGCCTGGCCCCCACCAGCGAGCTGACCGGCTGGATTGCCAACCTGCCCTGGAAGCCCTGGCTGGTGATCCAGGCCTCTGCCGTGGGCTATTACGGCAATGGCAGCGCCCAGGGCTGGCCGGAATGCGACGAGCAATCGCCGCCCCAGGACATCTTCGTCTCGCAACTGTGCCAGCAATGGGAAGCACTGGGCCGGCAGATGCAGCAGGACACCGGCGTGCCGGTCGCCATTCTCCGGCTGGGCGTGGTGCTGGGCCGCAATGGCGGCATCCTGCCGCAACTGCTGCGCCCGGTGTCAATGGGAGTGGGCAAGATCGGCAGCGGCGCCCAGCCGCTGACCTGGGTTCACATGGACGATGTGCTCGGGGTGGTGCAGCACCTTGCCGGAAAAGCCACCGCCCCAGGAGCGAAAGCCGGGGAGCACGGCAATGCCAGTTCAGGTACGGATACAGGCGCCGGCCAGGAAACCCCTGCGGCCGATGCCGGCAAGGCGTCGCCAGCTGCGGGCGCCGACCCTGCCATCTACAACCTGACGGCGCCGGAAAGCACGACCCAACTGCAATTTGCCCAGACGGCCGCCCGGCTGATGAAGCGTCCGCTGCTGCTGGGCATGCCGGCGGGCGTGATGCGAATGATGATGGGCGAGCAGGCCGATCTGGTTCTGGACGGGCAGTTCGTGAAGCCCGCACGCCTGCTGGCCGATGGTTATGCCTTCCGCTTCCCCACCCTGCAATCAGCGCTGGAAGATCTGATCCCCCGGCGCTGAAGCCCGTTAGGCGGTTGAAATACGATGCCAACCATCAGCTTCAGGCGGGGTTGCGTCCAAATGATTGATTTTTGGCGCTACATGCTTCGTGGCATGCGCCTGGAGCGGTACTTCAACAGCCGT
>JAUNHU010000077.1:9052-13489 GCA_030523825.1 Lautropia sp.
TTTTTGGCGCTACATGCTTCGTGGCATGCGCCTGGAGCGGTACTTCAACAGCCGTTTGGGCTTGTTTAGTGTCCGCTGGGGCCGGGCCGGAAACCGTTCAGCGCCATCGAGATGGCATCGAGCCGCGCCCAGCAGGTCAGCGTGCTGCCCAGCACGATGATCCACGCAGCCGCGTGCAGCGCGTGCAGGGAGTGGTTCAGATGCCATTCGACGGCCCCGACCAGACAGCCCAGCGTCATGGCTGCCATGCGCTGCGACTTGGCCATCGGCCCCTGAAAGTTCTGGGCCAGCCCCAGCGACCCACCCAGTACACGGATGTAGGCCGTGAAGATGGCAAGCACTGCGGCCAGCCAGCCCAGCCACGGCATGCCGATGGCATGTCCCAGCGCCACCAGCAGCACCGAATCCGAGATCCGGTCGGGCACTTCATTGAACAGCGCGCCAGAGGGCGTCTTGCGGGCATGCTCCACCGCCACCAGCCCGTCGATCACGTTGCACAGCAATCGCAACTGAATGCCGATCGCGCACAGCACCAGCCCCACACCGCCGGGCACGAGCAATAGCGATACAGCAGCCAGAACAGCCAGCACCACGCTGGCCATCGAAATTGCGTTGGGTGAGATGCCGGCCTCGGCCATGCGCCGCGCCAGCTGCTGAATGATGCGATTGCTGCGCGACTTTATGGGACGACGTGCACCCTCCACGCCTGCTCCCTGTGGACGTTCAGTCATGTAATTACCTGCCCCGGTCTTTGTGAATGCTTCCGATGGTCGTGTGCGCCGCCCACCCCGGACAAGACCATGCCGACCGGTGGTCTGTGGCCCGTCCATGAAAAGAAGGGCTTTCGCAATCCCGCAACAGGGACCCCCTCTGCATCACAGCCCGGAATTATGACAGACCCGCTTAACCTGGATCAGCATATTTTTGCAAGTTTCTTTCATCAAAATAACAACATCCTTGCAATCGTGTTGATAATGGGAATCAGATTGAATAAATTAGCACAAGCGCCAGTTTGTAGCTGGCAGAAGGTCGGAGCCCTCAGTATCTCCAGCCTGAACAGAGGCCCTGAAGGCCGGATCAGGCACTCGCAGCGCTGCATTACCGGTATCACCTGCATCACAACCCTTCCCCGCCGCCCACAGCACGATCGCGCCCGGCCATTCGCCGCAGGCGTGCAGGTTCATCTGTGCCCCGTGCCCGGGAAATTCTTACCCTGACCTCCAAACACACGAACATTCATGTACACGCCTCCTTTCAGACGCGCACCGCTCACCGCCTCCCTGGGCATGGCACTTGCGCTGATGGTTGTCGTTACCCCCAGCCATGCACAGGATGCCGCCGGAAATGACCCGGCCCTCCACAACCAGGCGACCGACACCACCGCCCCCTCATCCGGTGATGCAGGAAACGCCACCGGGAAACAGGCCTCCGTGTCGAACAGCACCCTGGAAGCCGTGCGCGTAGTGGCTCCCCGCGAAAGTGACACCGGCGCCGCCAGCACGCGCCTGCCGCTCACCGCGCGAGAAACCCCGCAGTCGGTCAGCAGCGTCAGCCGCAAGACCATCGAGGAGCGCACACTGACCAGCCTGGACGGCGTGCTGCGCAACACGGTCGGCGTGATGGTGGGCCTCTACGACAGCCAGCGGCCGATCTATTACGTGCGCGGCTTCAAGATTCAGGACTTCCAGATCGACGGCCTGCCCAGCTACGACCAGTCCACCAATCAGGAATTCGACACCGCCTTCTACGAGCGCATCGACGTGGTGCGCGGTGCCAACGGCATTCTTACCGGCGTTGGCGTTCCTTCGGCCACCATCAACATGATCCGCAAGCGGCCGGGCCGGGAATTCGGCGGCTCGATTGCGGCCACCCTCGGGCGCTGGAACCACTACCGCCTGGAAGCCGACCTGAACGCCCCCATCACGAAGGATGGCAGCGTGCGCAGCCGTTTCGTGGTGGCGCCGCAGCGCAAGAACAATTTCTATGACCGCTACGAGGAAGACAAACTGGCGCTGATGGGCATGGTGGAGGCCGATCTGGGCCAGGACACGATCGTGTCCGTGGGCTATCAGCGGCAGAACAACAAGCCCGAGGCACCCGTCTGGGGCACCATCCCGCTGCTGGACAGCAACAACAACCGGATCAACCTGCCGGTGTCCACCAGCTTTGCGCCCTCCTGGTCATTCTGGAACCGCAACATGGGCATGGCCTTTGCCGACATCAGCCACCAGCTGAACGCGGACTGGAACCTGAAGGCCAGCTACAGCCGCCTGCAGGGCAACTCCGATTTTCTGGCGACCTACGCCTATGGTGCCAGCAACAGCCCGGCCTTCATCGACCGTGCAACCGGCAGCGGGGCCACCGTCATTCCGTGGCGCAGCCGTGGCCGCACCACGCAGGACGCGCTGGACGTGTACGCCACCGGCAAGCTGCACCTCGGCGGGCAACAGCATGATCTCACCGTGGGCGTGAACACGCTCTACACCAAGGAACGCTCGGACAAGTTCACGCTGGCCGGCGGTGGCAATTACACCGTGCCAAACGTGTTTACGTGGGATGGCAACATGGCCATGCCGACCTATATCGCTTCCGGCGCGCATGACGACACCATCACCCAGCGGGCAGGTTTGTTCGCTTCGGCCCGCTGGCGTCTGGGCGAACAGCTCTCGCTGCTGACCGGGGCACGCCTCACCAACTGGAGCACCCGCCAGAAAAACCATGATGAAAGCGGCGCACACACCGGCACGTCGGCACGCCTGAAGATCGAACGCGAATTCACGCCCTATCTTGGCGTGGTGTATGAGCTGCGCCCGGATGTGGCCCTGTACGCCAGCCACACCCGCATCTTCAACCCGCAAGACCGCCGCGACCGCAACAACCAGGTGCTTGATCCGGCCGTGGGCAGCAACAGCGAGATCGGCATCAAGACCCGGCTGACCGATGCGCTGAACCTGAACCTGGCGCTGTACCAGACCAAACAGGACAATTTCGCGGTACTGGACAACGGCGTTCCGCCGCAGAGCCTGCCGGACGGCTCCTCGGCCTATGCCGGCGTGGATGGCACCAAGGCCAAAGGTTTCGAGCTGGAGATGAACGGCGAACTTCGGCCCAATCTCGATTTCGTCGCCGGCGTCACCTACGTGAAGTCCACCCGCAACGAAAGCGACCTGCTGTGGGCCAACTTCCCCAAATGGCTGGTGCAACTGGGCGCAGACAAGCGCTTCAGTGGCGCACTGTCGCCCCTTTCGGCAGGCGCCTATCTCAACTGGCAAAGCGAGATCGAAGCCCTGAACGTGCCCACATCCACGGGCGGCACCACCACGCTGACGGACAACGCCCGCGCCCTGCTGGATCTGAACGCAACATGGCGCTTCAGCGACGATCTGCAACTGACCGCCGCCATCACCAACGTGACGGACAAGCGTTACTGGGCCAACCTCGACTACGCCAACTACGGCGAGCCCCGCAAGGCCATGCTCACGCTGCGCGCGAAGTTCTGATGCCGGAACACGCGCTGACAACCTGAGCGCAACGCGATGCACGGGACAGGCCACAAACCTGTCCCGTTTCATCTCGGAGAAACGCCAGCCGGCCCCCTCTTGCGATTGGTCAATCCGCATGCTGCCGAGCACTGTCAGAATGCCGACAGCTGACGCAGATATTGCCAGCACTCCCAACTCACCTGCGCCCCCTCCGGGGCAGGTTCAGGATGCGTGCCGTCTGGCAAGCCATCCGGCGGGGGCTTCAACATTCCCCCGCATCGACGGCGGTCACGCATCGGCATGGATCGGCCCCGAAGGCGCCGCAAGGACGCCTCGCCATGCACACCATTGCCGAGAAACACCTGCTGTCACCTGCGTTCCCGGAGTTCTTCACTCAGGCCCCCACGCTGCTGATTCGTGATCCGCTGGCCGACTTCCTGGGAGCCTCCCGAAACGGGTTGCTTGAATACCACTATCTTGATGTCGTCAAATTGACCGGACACTCCTGTCCCACAGTGGCTGGCGCGTGGCTGATGGTCATTCGTGGTCTCGAAACCCTGTACCACGATGGCGAGATTCCGGAGCGAGGCAACATCCTGGCCGCGCTGAAGGGTGAACGGGACAGCGGCACCGTCGGTGTCGTCGGCTCCGTCGTGACACTGCTCACCGGCGCCACGGTGGAAACCGGCTTTCCCGGGCTGGGCCCCGGACAGCGCTTCAGCCGTCGCAATCTGCTGGACTATGACGCTGACCTTGACGCGCCCCTGCAACTGACACGGCGTGATACCGGCCACAGCGTGCGGGTGACGCTGGACACCAGCGTGGTACCGGCCAATCCGGACATGAAGCAGCTGATGGGCAAGGCCATTCTCGGCCAGGCCAGCCCGGATGAAATGCAGCGCTTTGGCCGGCACTGGCAGGATCGCGTGCGCATCATGCTGACCGAGCTGGCCGA
>JAUNHU010000078.1 GCA_030523825.1 Lautropia sp.
TCGCAGGCGCATTCGGCGCTTGACGGCGTTGAGCCTGCGATGGGTACGGACTCTCGGCCCCCCCACATCGAAGACGCCAAAGACGCAGCCAAAGCCCCCTCACGACGAAGCCACTGCCACGAGTTCCGCCCATGAAAAACGCGGCGCGCAGCCCCCCAGATGGGAAAGCGGCACGCCGCGTCTGACAACAAGCGCTGCGTATCAGGCAGCAGCCATGTCCAGCACGATCCGGCCCTCGATCTGGCCCTTGTGCATGCGCTCGAACACGTCATTGATGTTTTCGAGCTTCTCGGCCTTCACCGTGGCCTTGACCTTGCCGGCAGCAGCGAAGTCGATGGCCTCCTGCAGATCGAGTCGCGTGCCAACGATGGAACCACGTACCGTGATGCCCTTCAGCACCATGCTGAAGATGGGCAGGGGGAAATCCCCCGGCGGCAAACCGTTGAGCGAAATGGTGCCTCCACGACGAACCATGCCCAACGCCTGCTCGAACGCCTTCGGCGAAACGGCAGTGACGAGCACTCCATGTGCGCCACCAATCTCTTTCTGAAGATATTCGGCCGGGTCCGCAGTCTTGGCATTGACCACCACCGACGCCCCAAGGCGCTTGGCCAGCGCGAGCTTGTCATCGGCAACATCCACAGCTGCCACATTGAAGCCCATCGCCTTGGCGTACTGCACCGCCATGTGTCCAAGACCGCCAACACCGGAAATGACCACCCAATCTCCCGGACGCGCCTGGATCATTTTCAGGCCCTTGTAAACGGTGACACCGGCGCACAGCACGGGCGCCATTTCCACGAACCCCACATTGGAAGGCAGGTGCCCGATATAACCGGGGTCGGCCAGCGCGTAATCGGCAAAACCACCATTCACCGAGTAACCAGTGTTTTCCTGGCTTTCGCAAAGGGTTTCCCAGCCGCCCAGGCAATGCGTGCAATAGCCGCAGGCCGAATGCAGCCACGGAATGCCGACCCGATCACCCTCCTTGACGTTCTTCACGTTCTTGCCCACACCTGCCACAAAGCCAACGCCCTCATGGCCCGGGATGAACGGGGGCTTCGGCTTCACCGGCCAGTCGCCTTCAGCTGCATGCAGATCGGTATGGCAAACCCCCGATGCCTCGATCTTCACGAGGATCTGATTGTCGCTCGGGGTGGGTACAGGCACCTCCTCGATGGCGAGCGGCTTGCCAAACTCACGTACCACGGCAGCTTTCATGGTTTTGCTCATGGATGTCTCCTTCCCTGAGTGTGTGGATGTGAGGACAGTCTGGATTATCTTGTCCTCAATGCAAATCGGGAAACTCCCTGAGTGATTAGATAACGTTGCCCGACGGGATCGCGGTAAACGACAGGAAACCGGAAAAACTGCCAGCCTCAGCGGAAAATCCTGCCGTTTGACAAGACCGCCGCGTGGCGAACACACTGATGGGCTGACACATGAAAGGAATCATCCATGAGCACCTGCAAACATCCCCACCACGAAAATCACGACCATCAGCACGGCCCGAACTGCGGCCACACGGCCATCCGTCACGAGGATCACATCGACTATCTGCATGATGGCCACCTGCATCATCCGCATGGCGACCACGTGGACGAGCATGTGATTGCCATGTCGGACACCAACCCCGACCATTGCACCGCCGGTCAGGCATGCGCTGGCCACGAACCCGGTCATGTTCACGGCCCGGGTTGCGGCCACGAAGCCGTGCCACATGGCGATCACATCGACTATCTGGTCGATGGGCGCCTGCATCATCCGCACGGCGATCATTGCGACGACCACGGCCCGATCGAGGTCGTGAAGGGTTAAAGCCCCCGCCGGCGCACGCCGGCAAACTGAACGGTGCCCATGAAGCAGCTGCCGGCTGCCATCATGCCCTGCCTGATGCACAGCAAACCGAGCGTCAGCACAAACCTCCGCAGGACCCTGCGCCAGGCAGGGCCTGAACAACTCAACCGGGAAGCAACCCGGTGCAGACAGACAGGTTGACCAGCAGGCTGCCAGGAGAACGAACAGTAAAGGCGGCAAAAAACCCCGCTGATCGGCGTTTTGGCAATGCCCCCCCTCGCCTACAGTGTCACGATCCCCGGAATCATTTCTGGCGGGCTGTCTGAACGACACAAGCCCGTGTCGGCATGCAACTCGCCAGGAAATTCCGCCGAGTTTCCTGCGAGGCACCGTTCATGTCTGCCAAACCGGCCATTCATCTGTGCGTGATCAATCCCCCCGGCTACATCCACGCCGACGGGCTGATGGACCCCGCCCAGTATTTTTTCTACCAGTTCCGCCGTCTTGGCGCCCGCGTCAGCCTCGCCCGCAACACGCTGCGGCATGATGCCGTCAATTTCATCTTCGGTGCCCATCTGGGCTTCGACGTGCAGGCGCTGCAGACGCACAGCTGCATCATCGTCAATCTGGAACAGGTCGGACAGGGCGGAGCCGTCTTGAGTCAAAGCTATCTGCGCCTGCTGAAAAGCACGGTCGTGGTTGATTACGACGCCGGCAATCCGCCTGCCTACACCCAGCACCCCGAAGACGTGCCACTCATCAGCTTCGGGCATGCACCCTATCTGCAGCCCCTGCCCCATCAGGCCCTGCCGCTGCACGAACGGCCCGTCGACCTGCTGTTCATCGGCAGCATCAATCAGCGCCGTCTGGATCTGATCCGGCGCATTCAGGCCACCGGCCGGCGCGTGGAATGCCAGCGCATGCCGGTATATGGCACCGCGCGCAACAGTCTACTTCATCAGGCCAAGGCACTGCTGAACCTGCATTTCTACGATACCGCCCGTTTCGAGCAGGTGCGTGCCTTCACCAGCCTGTCATGTGGCACGCCAGTGCTGTCGGAACGGCATGCCAACTCCAGCCCCTCGCCCGCCTACGACGCCTGCGTGACCTGGTTTGATGACAGGCTGATCGAGCCATTGTTTGGCGAGGAATTTGGCACGCCATTTTTCTACGAGGTGATGACACAGCAGCTGGCCATGTTTGCCGAGCACGATCCGGTGGAGGAATATGCCGACCTGCTGGGTTTTGCCTGGGGCGTGTGGCAGGCACAGCAATCGGTGCTGAAGCCCACCGGGCAGGACCGGATGATCGGCCCGCGCATGACGCTGCCACTTGCACCGGAAATTAGCGAGAGCATGCTGATTCCGGGAATTTCCCTGAGCGAAGACGACTGGACGCAAAAGGCCCTGCGCGGCCCCGCTGCCAGAACAAAGCCGGGCACAAAACCCGTTGGCGTGCGGGAAGCTGGGTGGGTCGATGCCTTCGTTCCGACAGAGAAGATGCCCGCCCCGCTCTTTCAGCCGATGCCCGACATCTGCCATGCGGTGAATCAGCTGGTTGCGGCCGATCAGGGCAACGAAGCCATTGCATCACTGGTACACGGCATTGCCACGCATTATTTTCAGCCGGGCATAGATTGCCACGCGCTCTACTATCCGGATCTGGACCGATGCGTGCAGACGCTCTCGCAACATCTCGAAGCCGAAATTCAACAGGAAGCGCAGCAGCAAAAATCCGACGGGGAAATCAGCCTGAAAACCGGCGCGCCTCTGCGCACGATCCTGATTGCCACCAGTGTGGCGCCCGTGGGCGGCCACGGCAAGCTGCTGGAGGAAGTGGCACTGCACGCACCCAATCCGCTGGTGGTGTTCAGCAACCTGAGCAGCGAATTCGATGACGACGAAGCCGAGGCCACGAGAACCATCCGCGAACGCTTTGCTGCGCGTGGCATCGAAGTGAGCTTCCTGCGCGCGCCCAACGCCTGGGGGCTGGCACAGCAACTGCGGAAACTGGTGGAGGCCGAGAAAGCCACGCACATCTGGTATTTTCAGAATCATCAGGACCCGATCCCGCTGGTGGGCACGCTGGGCCATGCGCAGTCACGCAAGATTCTGGTGCACCATTGCGACCACAATCCCAGCCTGGGATGCACGCTGCCCGGCGTGGTGCAGGCCGAAGTCACCGACCTGATGCTCGAAATTCGCAAGACGCATCTGGATGCTCCCGGCCACCTGTTGCCGCTGTCGGTGGCTGACCGCGGCCGCAAGCCACAGGAGGCGGGCGCAACAGGCCGTCTGTCGGTCGTGATGGCCGGGCGTCAGGGCAAATTCACCGACACCGGGCCGCTGGCGCTGCAGAAGATCATCAGCACGGCACTGCGCAGCATCGACGGCCAGTTCTACCACATCGGTCCGCTGAGCGGCGACATGTTGAACGCCATCCGCAACCAGCTCGTGCGTGACAAGGTGAAACCCGGACGCTTCGTACACGTGGGCACGGTTGCCTCAGCATGGCTTGCGCTCAAGACACTGGATGCACAGGTCTACATTGGCTCGGCGCCGGCATCCGGCGGGCTTTCGTCCGTCGAGGCGCAGGGCTGCGGCTATCCGGTATTGCCCTTCACCGGCTTCGAGGCGGGCTCGTTGCTGGCCGATTATTCCTCCTACGCCGACCTCGGTCTGGGATGGAAGGATCTGGATGAGCTGGCAGCACAACTGAAGGCCATCGGGCCACGATGCGCCGAACTGAGCGACACGGCACGCCGCTTCTACGAGGAGAATTTCTCCGAGGCTGTCTTTCAGGCGCGCATCCGGCAGATCATGGGGATACCTGGTTCCGAAGGCGGCAGCCCGGATGGACGTGTCCGCGGTGAAAGCAGCGCACTAATGACGACAGCCTGAAGGCACGAGCAGCGCCCATGCTGCGAGGCAAGAGCCAACCCCACCCGCCCCCTGCATCCGGGCGGGAGGCCAGGCTGGCGTGGGATTCCGGCAGACCCATACACTGCCGGAACCCGAAATGGCAGCAGCGCCTGCGCAGCGTTGCTGAAATGCGGCGCGCGCCACCATCCATGACGGAGCATCCGCCGTCCATGCCCCGGGGCACGGCAGACGCGCGGGCTGCGCCGACAATCCGGGCATCTTTCCCCGGATGTCTGCACAGCCATGTTCAGCTTTCACCCCTGCACGCCCGACGACAAAGCCGACTGGGATGCCTTCGTGCGGCGCAGCCGCAACGGGGTGTTCCTGTTCGAGCGCAGCTACATGGACTACCACGCCGACCGCTTCGCAGATGCCTCGGTGATCGTCCACGCAGCGCCTGATGACGGCAAGAAGACCACGAATGCGCCTGCACGCCTGGAAGCGGGCGGCATGGATGATGCCAGCCTCGCCACCAACCCTTCCAGGCGGGCAAGCTCGTGCAAAACGGAGGGAGTGATCTCCGATGCAACGGGTGCGTCAGGTGCAGCTGCATCGGGGGCAAGGTCCCCACAACGCAAGGCGAGCGAAATCCTCGCCGTGCTGCCTGCGCACCGGGTGGAGCGCGATGGGCGAACGCTGTTCGTCAGTCATGGCGGCCTGACCTTCGGCGGACTGGTAATGGCCGGGAAACTGGGCGGGCATCAGGTGCTGCACCTCTTTCGGGCACTGTTGCCGTGGCTGCGTGCGCAGGGCTTTGACGAATTCATCTACAAGGCAACGCCGCACATCTACCACCGGCTGCCCAGCGAGGACGATATCTACGCGCTGCACCAGCTGGGCGCACAAACCACGCAGGTGCAACTCTCCAGCACGCTGGATCTGCAGCGGGATGCGCCGGATTCGCAGCAATATCGACGTGCGCTTGCCACCGCCCGCAAGGCCGGCATCGAAGTGGCCCGCTGTGATTTTCGGGACTTCTGGCCGGTACTGACCGAAAACCTGCAAACGCGACACGGGGTGGCCCCGGTGCATAGCCTCGCGGAAATCGAGCTGCTGGCAAACCACTTTCCCGACCGCATCGAAGCCATTGGTGGCTGGCACACGATCAACGGAAAACGCAGCCTGCACGGCGGCGCAGTGCTTTACCACTATGACGGCGTCACTCATTGCCAGTATCTCGCATCGTCGTCTGCGGGCCACGAGACGCTCGCGCAACACACTGCCGTCACGGCCGCCATTCATCAGGCCAGAGCCGGCGGCCAGCGTTGGTTCAGCTTCGGCACCTCCACGACCGAGGGCGGCCGGCTGTTAAATGAGGGCCTGCTCCGACGCAAGGAGATGTTCGGCGCCCGAAGCACCATCCTTCAGACGCTGACGCTGGTTCTCGATGAACGATTCGATGCCTGACGACGAGCCGCTCTGCCTCGATTCCGACACTGCCGATTCTCACCGATCCTTTCCGATGAATTCCTGAACAGAACGACGGCCCATCCGGGCACCGTGCCCGGCGCGCCAGCCGATACGGCAAGACCATCGCTCCCGTTCAGACCAGTCACATTTTCACCCGCCCATGAAACCGATGAATCACCTCAGTCCCGCCCCCCTGCTGCTGGTTGGCAATTCCCTTGCGGTACTGGTTGCCGCCACCGAGCGCGCCTACCGCGGCCTGGAAACCACCATCATCAATCCGGCAGGACCACTGGGCGGTTATTTTGCGGGTGTGACGGCGCTGGGCAGGCTGCACGATGCGGGCATGCTGCTGTACGAATTCCAGTCGTACACCGAGCCTGCAACCACCCCCAGCCTGGACAGCTACGACCCGATGAAACGCAACGACGTGGGTCGCTTCTGCAGCGTGGTACGCCGCTATGTGCATTCGCACCAGCACACCCAGCCGGCCTCGATGCCGCACATGTGGGTGGACGGCAAGCTGCTGCCCGACATGCTGCTGGGCAACAACGTCTCGGCCGTGAAATCGCTGTCGAACTCCTCGGCCATCCGGCGCGAGATCTCGGCCATCGAGGCACAGGTGAAGATCGAATCCCGTCTCTGGCACCCGGCCAACAAGACGGCCTGGCCGCTGGATGGCGCAGCCCCTGCCGACTGGATGTTTACCGAAGGCAGCAAGCCCTTCAACTGCGACACGCTGTCGCTGCAGATTCATGGCCGCACGCTGCACGAAAGCGTGTTTGCCTCCTTTGCACGGCAGGTGTTGAACCGCGATGCCAGCCACCTGGCAGCGCTGTATCACCGCATGCCGTGGCTGCCGCTGTATTGGCCCGAAACCCTGCTGAACGCCTTCTCGGGCGACAAGCCCGCGATGATGCCCACCACCTACCACTACCCGGATCAGGGCAGCGTGGCGGCCTTCTGCAACCAGCTGGCCGTGCTGGTGCGCAGCATTCCGGGCATCCAGCTCATCGAGGACAGCATCCAGCGCGTTTCGCGCACGGCGCAGCATTTCGAGGTGCAGACCGCACGTCATGGCACGGTGGCAGCACACCGCATGGGCTGGGCAATGGCTCCGGCCCAGGGCGTGACGCTGGCCGGCGGCAAGGCCGCACCGATGAACCACGAGCGCCTGCCCCTGATTCTCGGCTTCATCAAGCTGCCCACCAGCAGCCTGAACCATCAGATCAGCGTGGTGCATGCCGTATCGGGCGATACCGGCATCTACCGTGTCACCAACAGCACGCACTGCGGCGCGCCCAACGATGACGGATTCAGCACGCTGGTGGTGGAGGCCAACCCCAACCGCTTCAACGGCTTCCATGCCTGTGGCACCGACAGCGATGCCGTGCAGAAGGCGATGATGAACGACCTGCGCACCATCGGCCTCGTCCGGGAAAACGCCCGCGCCAGTGCCTTCGAGCTGCGTCGCTTCGATGGCGCCCTGCCGCTGCCCACGCACAGCGCGGTCAGCAATTTCCTCGCCGACCGCGAGCAGCTGCTGTCGTTGCTGCCGGGAGTGGAACCGCTGGGCTCGTCTTCCGGCCCCTTCGCCATCGGTCTTTCCGACCAGATCGTGCAGGGCCTGCAGATGGCGCGACGCACCGACAGCCGTTTCGACATCACGCAGGAACCCTTCGTTGCGCGAGTCCGCCAGGCCGAAGTGCAGATGCGCGAAAGCCTGCCGGCCTGATACGGGGATGCCACCGATGAAAACGCCAGAGAACCAGCGCAACCGGGACATTGCAGCCTATTCCGCCATGTATGAGGCGGTCTCTTTCGAGCCCGTGCAGGCCGCCCTGCGCAAGCGCGAGATTTTGCGCTTCGTTCGGCAATGGCAGCCAAAGCACGTGCTGGAAGTGGGTTGCGGCATGGACCCGCTGTTCATGCACTACGAGGGTTTCCGGCATTTCACGGTGGTGGAACCGAGCCAGCGCTTTGCAGCCCATGCCCGGCTCTTGGCCGGACAGCGTCAGGGTATCGAGATCATCGAGGATTTCATCGAGCAGGCCGTGGCGCAGCACGGGCTGGCATCGCAGGGTTATGACTGCATTCTGGTTTCGAGCCTGATCCATGAGGTTGCCGATCCGCTGTCCATCCTGAAGGCGGTGCGGGCCTGTGCCACACCGCGCACACGCATTCACGTGAACGTGCCCAATGCACGTTCGGTGCATCGACTGCTGGCCTTCGAGATGGGGCTCATCAACGATATCCATGCGCATTCGGCACGGCAGAAGTCACTGCAACAGCACCACACCTTCGACAGCAGCTCGCTGCGCGCCCTGGTGGAAGAAGCCGGTTTCGTGGTGCGGGAAGAAGGATCGTATTTCATCAAGCCCTTTACCCATGACCAGATGCAGCAGCTGCAGCAGGCCGGCATCCTGAGCGATGCCATGCTGGATGGACTGATGCGGCTGGAGAAATACATGCCGGGACTGGGCTCGGAGATTTTCGTCAATCTCGGACTGAAATGACTCTCGACTTGAGGACATGAGCATGCTTGCGGATTGCATCACCATGCAGTTGCCCAAGGTTCAGGACCCGCGAGGCAACCTGACCTTCATCGAAGGCGGACGCCAGATTCCGTTCCAGATCGAGCGGGTTTATTACCTGTATGACGTGCCGGGCGGCTCGGAACGCGGCGGCCATGCCCACAAGAACCTGCACCAGTTCATGATCGCCATGTCCGGCAGTTTCGACATCGTGCTGGATGACGGTTTCGGTCGCAAGCGCTACCACCTGAACCGCTCGTATGAAGGGCTCTACATTCCGCCGATGACCTGGCGCGAACTGGACAATTTCTCGTCGGGAAGCGTCTGCATGGTGCTGGCCTCGCGCTTTTATGACGAGTCGGACTATCTGCGCAACTACAGCGATTTCATGCTGGAAGTGCATAGCCGCCGGCGTGCAGCCGAGCTGGAGGCGCAGGAGCGTGCCGCTGCCAGGGGCGCCCGGGAGACTGCGCGGAAAGATACGCACGAAACCGCAGCCGACACCGCGCGCGAGACGGAAATCATCAACATCAGCTGACGAGGAGCCACGCCATGAATAACGACCTGCGCCAGAGGCTGCCCGGCTTCTCCGATCCCCGCGGTGAACTCACCTTCATCGAAACCCGCGTGAAACACAGCGGGGGGGGGGGCAGCGCATGGACCCCAACGCCTTCCGCATCCCGTTTGAAATCCGTCGAGTCTACTACATGCGCGATGTTCCGGCAGGTGTTGTGCGTGGCAAGCACGCTCACCTGACGCTGCACCAGTATGTGATTGCGGTGGCAGGCAGCTTCGACATCGTGCTGGACGACGGCAAAAAGCGCTGGCGCCAGCATCTGAATCGCGCCGATGAAGCCTTCTACCTGCCACCGATGGTCTGGCACGAGCTTGACAATTTCTCGGCCGGCTCCATTTGCATGGTGCTGGCGTCGGATGTTTATGACGAGTCGGATTACCTGCGCGATTATGAGGAGTTCCGGATGGTGCTGAAGGCCCGCGAGCTGGATGAGCAGCATCAGGATGCCGAGCCCCGGATTGCGCAGACGCGCATTTCCGCCAGCGCCGATGGCGGCGTTGCCGGCATGCCGCTGGTGCAACCTGCTTCGCTCACGACTGCATCCGTGCAACCGGACAACCGCCCTCCCCGACATTTCACCGATTCACTTGCCTGAAATCTGCCTGAAACCTGAAACGCAACCATGAAAAATCCGTCCCAGGTTCCCTTTCTCGACCTCAAGTCCATCAACGAGCGGCATCGCGCCGCCTTTCGTGACGCCTTCGAGCGCGTGATGGACAGCGGCTGGGTGCTGCTGGGCAAGGAAACGGAAAACTTCGAGCAGGCATTCGCGCAGTATTGCGGCACGAAACACTGCGTGGCCGTGGGCAATGGGCTGGATGCCCTGCAACTGGTGCTGCGTGCCTGGGAAATCGGCCACGGGCACGAGGTGATCGTGCCCTCCAACACCTACATCGCCACCTGGCTGGCCATCAGCTACACCGGCGCAACCCCTGTGCCGGTGGAGCCTGCGGCAGGCACCTACAATCTCGATCCGGCACGGATCGAGGCCGCCATCACGCCACGCACCCGCGCCATCATCGCGGTGCATCTGTATGGGCGCACGGCCGAGATGGAGGCAATTTGCGCGATTGCAGCGCGACACGGGCTGCCGGTGCTGGAAGATGCGGCGCAGGCACATGGCGCCACGCTGAATGGCGTGCGTGCCGGCAATCTGGGCACGGCTGCCGCGTTCAGTTTCTATCCGGGCAAGAATCTGGGTGCGCTGGGCGATGCCGGTGGTGTGACCACCAACGACGAAACATTGGCGCGGCGTGTGCGCATGCTGCGCAATTACGGCTCGGAAGTGAAGTATGTGCATGAGCTGCCGGGCGTGAATTCACGCATGGACGAGCTGCAGGCCGCCTTCCTGAGCGAAAAGCTGAAAACGCTGGAAGCCGACAACCGCCGGCGAGCCGACATTGCCGCCATCTACCGTGCCGCGTTGCAGGATCTGGACTGGCTGACGCTGCCGGAAGCCGACGATGCACGGATGACATCAGCCTGGCATCTGTATGTGCTGCGCACTCAGCAGCGCGATGCGCTGGCTGCGGCACTGCGCGAGCGCGGCGTACACACGCTCATCCACTACCCCACGCCGGTACATCATCAGGGCGCCTATGCGGGGCAGCCGGTGGCAGCGCAGCGTTTTCCGCTGGCCGAGCAATATGCGCGCGAGGTGCTGAGCCTGCCGATGGACCCGACGATGAACGACCAGCAGGTGCTGTACGTGATCGACGCGGTGCGCAGCGCCGGAGCAGAGCTGGCTGGCTGATCTCAGATCCCGCTGCCGTCGCTGCTCTGGATGCCTTCGAGTGCAGGCGCCACCTCCCACGGATTTTCGGGAGCACGGCCATGAGAGAGTTCGGCGGCACGCTCCACCAGAAAATCCACCAGGTGATTGCGGATGGCGTAGAAGCCGCGCTCGTGGTGCAGCGTACTGCGGTGGCGGTCGGCCGACAGCGTGTTGACGACGATTTCTGCCACACGCGCCTGCGGGCCATTGCTCATCAGCAGCACCCGGTCGGCCAGCAGGATGGCCTCGTCCACATCGTGCGTGATCATGAACACCGTCTGACGGGTTTCGCGGCAGATGCGGCGCAATTCTTCCTGAATGGTGCCGCGCGTGAGTGCGTCGAGCGCGCCGAAGGGTTCGTCCATCAGCAGCATGCCGGGTTCGATGGCAAAGGCCCGCGCAATGCCCACACGCTGCTTCATGCCGCCGGAAAGCTCCGAGGGCTTGCGGTCGATAGCGTGCGAAAGCCCCACCATCTCCACATATTTGCGCACCTGGGCATCGACCTGATCAGCCGACCATGATGGCCATTTGCTGCGCACAGCAAAGGCGATGTTGTTGCGCACCGAAAGCCACGGCAACAGGGCGTGGCCCTGAAAGACGACGCCGCGTTCCAGTCCGGGCCCCTTCACCGGATGCCCGGCCATCGTGACATTGCCCGAGGTGGGTTTTTCCAGTCCGGCCAGCACGTTGAGGATGGTGGTCTTGCCACAGCCCGAATGGCCGATGACGCAGACGAACTCGCCCCTGGCGATGCTGAAGTTGACGCCCTCGAAAACCGGCGCATCGGTGCCCGGATAACGTTTGGCCAGCTGCTCCACCACGAGGTGAGCCCGCTGATCGCCCGCTGCCGTCTTCACGCCGGCATCAGCGCCCTGCACGGCCCTGCTGCCTTCGTCCCGGATTGCCCCATCTCCCGCTTTCCTGTCGTCCATCATCCTCTGACCCCCATCCACGACCGTTCGGCTTCCTTTTTTCAGTCCACATAGGTGACGGACTTCTGCAGCCAGGCAAAGAGCGTGTCCAGCACCATGCCCACCACGCCGATGACGACGATGGCAAAGATGACGTTGGCCAGCGCAAAGTTGTTCCACTCGTTCCAGACGAAATAGCCGATGCCGGTGCCACCCACCAGCATTTCCGCCGCCACGATGACGAGCCAGGCAATGCCCATGCTGATGCGCATGCCGGTGAGGATGGTGGGCGCGGCCGCTGGCAGGATCACCTGCGTGACACGCCGCCACAGACTCACTTCCAGCGTGCGTGCCACGTTCAGCCATTCGCGGCGCACACTGGCCACGCCAAAGGCGGTATTGGCCAGCATCGGCCAGATCGAGCAGATGAAGATGACGAACACCGCCGAGGTGGAGGCGTCCTTGATGGTGTAGAGCGCAATCGGCATCCAGGCCAGCGGCGAGATCGGCTTCAGGATCTGGATGAAGGGATTGAAGACCCGGCTGGCAAGCGGACTCATGCCGATGAGAAAACCCAGCGGCAGCGCCACCAGCACGGCCAGCCCGAAACCGGCCCCCACACGCGCAAGCGATGCCCCCAGCTGCAGGGCAATGCCCTTGTCATTGGGACCGTTGTCACGGAGCGGGTCGCTGAGCTGCTGGACGAAGGCTGCGCTGGTCTCGGCAGGCGTGGGGAAATTGCCGGTCTTGCGGGCAACGGCGCCCGCCGGCACCTCGCCGGATTCGATGATCTTCTTCAGCGCAGCCGGGTCTTCGGGCAGCTTGCCCATCAGTTGCGCATATTCGATCTGCTGCGGTGTCATGTCGGCCACGCGCTGCACCTGCGGTCGCGTGATCCAGCCCCAGAGCGCAATCAGCAATGCCAGCACCACCAGCGACAGCACGCCGGCTTTCAGGTTTTCTTTCATGGGTCGTCAGGCTCCGCGGCGCACCGGAAAGGCGTTCAGATAGGCTTCGGGCCTGCCGGCATCGAAGGGCTTGCCCATCACGTCGAAACGGCTGTAGGGCTGCTCGGGAAACGCCTGGCCCAGCTGCTGCATGGCCTTGCGCGCGTCGGTGAGCAGGAACACCTGTTCGGCCAGCTGCCGGTAGTCGACGTGGCCCTTCACGTAGCCCCAGCGCTGCAATTGCGTCAGCATCCAGATGGCCATGCTGTGCCAGGGAATGGGGTTGAATTCGACGCGGTCGGGAATTTCGACGACGTTGCCCAGACCGTCGGCAAAGCGCCCGGTGAGCGCCTGGCGCACGACGATTTCCGGCTGGTTCAGGTAATTGGGGCCGGCAATCTTGCGGGCGATTTCCCGGCGGTTGGTGGTGCCACGCGAATAAGCCGAACCTTTCAGTGCTGCACGCAGCATGGCCGCAAAACTGCCCGGATAGCGGGTGATGAACTGTTCGGCGATGGCGAAGGAGCAGCACGGATGGCCGTTCCAGAGCTGGCCGAACTGCACCTGGAAAAAGCCGGCTTCCTCGAAGATGGCGCGCTGGTTCAGCGGATCGGC
>JAUNHU010000273.1 GCA_030523825.1 Lautropia sp.
GCGGCTGACGGGACTGGTCTTTCTGGCGCTGAAGGACAAGGACACCTTCCCGCTGCTGTTCTACCGCCGCGACTGCGCGGACATGGCACTGTGCGAGGACGACATCGACGAGGAATTCCTGGGGCGCTGCAAGGCATTGATGATTACCGGCACCCACCTGTCCACGCCCACGGTGCTGGCCGCATCACGCAAGGCGCTGCAGGCAGCACGCGCACGCAAGACCGTGACCGCGCTCGACATTGATTACCGCCCGGTGCTCTGGGGCCTTACCAGCACTGGCGACGGCGAGACGCGCTACATCGCCAATGACAAGGTGTCGGAGCACCTGCAGGCGCAGCTCGGGCTGTTCGACCTGGTGATTGGCACCGAAGAAGAATTCATGATTGCCGGCGGCGTGGCCAATGACATCATCGGTTCACTGCGCCGTGCCCGCGAGTGCACCGATGCCGTCTTCGTGCTGAAGCGCGGGGCGCTGGGCTGCCACGTCATCGACGGCGCCATTCCCGACAGCCTCGACAAGCTGGAAATCTACAGCACCGAAAAGGTGGAAGTGATGAACGTGCTGGGCGCAGGCGATGCCTTTGCGTCCGGCCTGATGTACGGGCTGATTACCGGCAAGAACTACCGCGAAGCGGCGCGCATCGCCAATGTGTGCGGCGCCATCGTGGTGTCGCGTCATGCATGCGCCCCCGCCATGCCCTCACCCGATGAGCTGGCCTACTGGCTGAAGCAGCCCGAAGGCTTGCGTCCCGATCTGGACGAGCACCTGCAGCATCTGCATCGTGTCAGCATCGCACGACAGGAATGGCCCGAGCTTTGCGTGCTGGCCTTCGACCACCGTTCACAGTTCGAGGAACTGGTCACGAAACACGGCCTGCCGCTCAGCGAGATTCCACGCCTGAAGCAGCTGATCTTCTCGGCGCTGGAACACATCGAGAAATCACGGCCCGATCTGGCAGGCAAGCTGGGCCTGCTGGCGGACGACACCTATGCACACCAGGTGCTGTGCGATGCCGGCGAGCGCAATCCGCCGTGGTGGATCGGCAGGCCCATCGAACAGCCCGGCTCCCGTCCGCTGGCTTTCGACGGTGCGCGCGACCCCGCTTCCCGCATCAGCGACTGGCCGTTGCTGCACACCGTGAAGTGCCTGATCTTCCACCACCCGGAAGACACGGTGGAGATGCGTCTTGCGCAGGAAAAACAGGTGCTGCAACTGTGGGAAGCCGTGCGTGCCAGCCGGCACGAGCTGCTGCTGGAAATCATCCCGCCCCGCGAGATGCCCGAAAGCGCCCGTGACCACGACCCGGACAGCATCGTGCTGCGCTCGGTGGCGCGCTTCTACAACCTGGGCGTGAAGCCGCAGTGGTGGAAGCTGCCCGGCATGCGCAAGGAATCGTGGGAAGCGCTGGGCAAGCTGGTGGCACAGCACGACCCGCACTGCCGCGGTGCCGTGCTGCTGGGGCTGAATCAGCCGGAAGACGAACTGCTGGCACATTTCAGTGCAGCCACCGACCCGGTGGTGAAAGGCTTCATGATCGGCCGCACCGTGTGGCATGGGCCGCTGGACGAACTGCTGTCGGCCCGCATCACCGAGGCGGAGGCACGCAAGCGCATTGCCGGCAATTTCGCGCGACTGATCGACGGCTGGAAGCAGCGCGGTTGAACAGAAAACGTCGGTGCACGAGCGTGCATCCTGCATGGGCATCGTGCGCCATGACGACAACGAAGGCACTA
>JAUNHU010000007.1 GCA_030523825.1 Lautropia sp.
GTTCATCCGCCTGATGCACGAGGAGCAGACATGACGGGCTTCATGACGCTGTTGAAGAAGGAAGTGCTGCGCTTCTGGAAGGTGGCTTTCCAGACCATTGCCGCGCCGGTGCTGTCGGCGTTGCTGTATCTGATGATCTTCTCGCATGCACTCACCGGGCGGGTGGAGGTGTTTCCGGGCGTCTCGTACACCAGCTTTCTGGTGCCGGGGCTGGTGATGATGTCACTGTTGCAGAACGCCTTTGCCAATGCCTCGTCCTCGCTCATCCAGAGCAAGGTGAGCGGCAATCTGGTCTTCGTGCTGCTGGCACCGCTGCGGCCGGTGGAGCTGTATGGCGGCTATGTGCTGGCCGCGATGGTGCGTGGCGTGGTCGTGGGGCTGGGGGTGATGCTGGTTACATTGTTCTTCGCCTCGCTGGGCCTGAGTCATCCGTGGTGGGCGCTGGTTTTTGCGGTGCTGGGCGCCGGTATCATGGGCACGCTGGGCCTGCTGGCCGGTATCTGGGCCGAAAAGTACGATCAGATCGCCACCTTCCAGAACTTCCTGATCACGCCGCTCACCTTCCTGTCGGGGGTGTTCTACTCGGTGCATTCGCTGCCGCCGTTCTGGCACATGGCCTCGCACTTCAATCCCTTCTTCTACATGGTCGATGGCTTCCGCTACGGCTTCTTCGGCCAGTCGGACATCGACCCGTGGCACTCGCTGGCCGTGGTCAGCCTGAGCTGGCTGGTGCTGGGCATCGTGGCAATGCGGCTCCTGAAAAGCGGCTATCACCTGCGGGGCTGAGGGCGCAGCCCGGAAAATGGGGTATCGGCCGGGGACGGGCTTCGTCTCTGGCTACAATAGGCGGCTTTCGCGGTTTTTGCCGCCTGGAGATTGTTCGTGGTTTCCCCCCAGCAAGTTCAAGCCTACATTGCCGAAGGGCTCGCCTGCACCCATCTGGAAGTGGATGGTGACGGCCGCCATTTCGACGCCATCATCGTCTCGGATGCCTTCGAGGGCAAGCGGCCGGTGCAGCGCCACCAGATCGTCTATGGCGTGCTGGGCGACCGGATGAAGGAAGAAATCCATGCGCTGTCGATCAAGGCCGTGACGCCGGCCGAATGGCAGGCGATGCTCGACGCCTGATGGCTGCCTCCTGCGCAGGGCGCGCCTGGTGTGTGGCAGGGCTGGAAGCCTGACCTGCGCCGGCCGTATCCGGCAGTGAGAAGGCGGGACGCCGCGCACCGCATGCGGATGATCCTGCCGGGCGCCGGTGATGCGCAGGGTGCATGTGGCAGGACACGATTTGAATGGGAGATGGAGCGATGCTGACATTGGCGCTATCGAAGGGCCGGATTCTGGACGACACCTCGGGGTTGCTGGCGCATTGCGGCATTCACCTCGATGACAAGGCAGCGGACAGCCGTGCGCTGATCCTGCCCACCGATGATCCCAACCTGCGTCTGCTGATCGTGCGCGCCAGCGATGTGCCCACCTATGTGCAGCATGGCGCGGCAGACCTCGGCATTGCCGGGCGTGACGTGATGCTGGAGCACGGCGGCGAAGGCGTCTATCAGCCGGTGGACCTTGGCATTGGTCGCTGCCGGCTGTGTGTGGCTGCGCCCGAAGGTTTTGATTATGCCGAGGCCACGCGGCGTGGCCGTCGCCTGCGGGTCGCCACCAAGTATGTGCGTACCGCCAGCGAACATTTTGCGCGCAAGGGCGTGCATGTCGACATCATCAAGCTCTATGGCTCGATGGAACTGGCCCCGCTGGTGGGGCTGGCCGATGCCATCGTCGATGTGGTCTCTACCGGCAATACCTTGAGGGCAAACCACCTCGTCGAGGTGGAGGACATCATGCCGATTTCGGCGCGCCTCATCGTCAATCAGGCGTCGCTGAAGATGCACCAGTCGCGGCTGGCGCCGCTGATCGCGCAGCTGGAGCAGGCTGCGCAGGTGAATTTTGCAGGCAAGGCAGTGTGATGGGCACGCAGCGTGTCTGGGCGATGGCCAATGAAGGGGCGGGCGTGCGCCGGCTCTGAAGACGAAGGAAAAAAACAGGACAAGGGCAGCAGCATGAATGCAGCGGACAGGGACATCATCAATCGGCTCGATGTGAGCGATGCGGATTTCGAGGCACGGTTGCAGCGGCTGCTGGCGTGGAGCCCCGAGCAGGATTCGCAGATCGAGCAGGCAGTGGCCGACATTCTCGCGGACGTGCGCGCACGCGGGGACGAGGCGCTGCTGGAATACACCCGGCGCTTCGACCGGGTGGAGGTGGCCGAGGCTGCCGCGCTGCGCCTGTCTGCCGCCGAGCTGAAGGCTGCGTTCGACAGCCTCGGTGAAACCGAGCGTCGCGGCCTGGAGCTGGCCGCCGAGCGCATCCGTCGCTATCACGAGCATCAGCGCGGCGTGTCGTGGTCATACACCGAAGTCGATGGCACGCGGCTGGGGCAGCGGGTGCTGCCGCTCGACCGTGTCGGTCTCTATGTGCCGGGTGGCAAGGCGGCCTATCCGTCGTCGGTGCTGATGAATGCCATTCCCGCCCGGGTTGCGGGTGTGAAGGAACTGGTGATGGTGGTGCCCACGCCCGGCGGTGTGCGCAATGCGGCGGTGCTGGCTGCTGCCCATCTGGCCGGTGTCGATGAGGTGTATGCCATTGGCGGTGCGCAGGCCGTGGCGGCGCTGGCCTACGGCACGGCGATGATCCGGCCGGTGGACAAGATCGTCGGGCCGGGCAATGCCTATGTGGCTGAGGCCAAGCGGCGCGTGTTCGGCACGGTCGGCATCGACATGATTGCCGGGCCGTCGGAAATTCTGGTGGTGGCCGATGCTTCGGTGCCTGCCGACTGGGTGGCGATGGACCTGTTCTCGCAGGCCGAGCACGACGAGATGGCGCAGGCCATCCTCATTTCGCCCGATGCCGGTTATCTGGATGAGGTGGCTGCCTCGATTGCAAGACAGTTGCCGTCGATGCCGCGTGCGGCCGTCATTGCGAAATCGCTGGCCGATCGCGGTGCGCTGATTCATGTGAACGACATGAAGGAGGCGGCCGAACTCGTCAACCGGGTTGCGCCCGAACATCTGGAGCTGGCGGTGTCCGATGCTTCGGAACTGCTGGCAGACATCCGTCATGCGGGCGCCATCTTTGTGGGCGCCTGGGGCTGCGAGGCGCTGGGCGATTATTGCGCCGGCCCCAGCCACGTGCTGCCCACCATGCGCACGCCGCGTTTTTCGTCGCCGCTGGGCGTGTACGACTTCCAGAAGCGCAGCAGTCTCATCGAGCCGTCGGCCGAATCGGCAAGACGGCTGGGTCGCGTCACCGCTGTGCTGGCACGGGCCGAAGGGCTGGAAGCGCATGCGCAGAGCGCCGAATACCGGGTGAATGCCGATGCGTCGGCTGTGGCGGATGTTGAAGGTCTGGCGAGCGAAGGGCGTACCGCTGCGGCGGATGGTGCTGCTCGCGGCATGGGGGCGGGCGTGGCAGATGCGGGATCGGCTTCTGTCGGTGCTGCTGGTGCGGCCGCGCAGGAAGGTTCGTCTGATCGCGCCGTTTCGCCCGCGCAGGTGCGTTCGGTGATGCAGCGCGTGGTGCGCCCCGATGTGCAGGCGATGTCTGCCTATGTGGTGGCCGATGCACGCGGGCTGGTGAAGCTGGATGCGATGGAAAATCCCTATCCGCTGCCCACCGACCTGTCGGAGGCACTGGGTGTGCATCTGGCCAATCAGGCGCTCAACCGTTATCCGTCCGGTTCGTATGCCCGCCTGAAGCAGGCCATTGCACAGCATGACGGGCTGCCCGATGCGCGGATGCTGGTGCTGGGCAATGGTTCGGATGAACTGATTTCGCTGCTGGCGATGCTGGTGGCGCAGCCCGGTGCGGTGGTGATGGCACCGTCGCCTTCCTTCGTCATGTACGAAATGTCGGCGAAGCTGAACGGGCTTTCCTTCGTGCCGGTGCCGCTGCGGGCGGATTTCAGTCTCGACGTGGGCGCCATGCTGACGGCCATCGAACGCCATCGGCCGTCGCTGGTGTTTCTCTCGTATCCCAACAATCCCACCGGCAACCTGTTTGCCGATGAGGATATCGAGGCCATCCTGCGTGCCACTGACGGGCTGGTGGTGCTGGACGAAGCCTATGCGCCCTTTGCCGACGAGGCGAGCTGGATGCCGCGCCTGTCGCAATATCCGAATCTGGCGGTGATGCGCACCTGCTCGAAATGGGGGCTGGCCGGTGCCCGCATCGGTTATCTGGCGGCTGCGCCCGAGTGGATTGCGCAGATCGAGAAGGTGCGTCCGCCCTATAACGTGAGCGTGCTGGATGCGGAAACCGCCATCTTTGCATTGAGCAACTGGTCGCGCTTTGCGGCGCAGACGGCGCTCATCCGGGAAGATCGCAGCCGCCTGGCGGGTGAGCTGCTGCAATTGCGTTCACCCGACGGGCTGAGCGAGATCTTCCCCTCGTCGGCCAATTTCATTCTGGTGCGGCTGGCAGGCAGCGCCGATGCGGAGCCGTCGCGTGCCACCCGTGTGGCGGCCGTGATGCGTGAGATGCGGGTGCTGGTGAAGGACGCCAGTAGAATGCACCCGTTGCTGGCCAATTGCCTGCGGCTGACGGTGGGTTCTCCCCCCGAAAACCGCGCGATGCTGGCGGCGCTGGCCGAGGCCCTGCGGGTGGTGCCGGCGCAGGATCAGGGCTGACCGGGCCGAATCAGGGTTCCAGAGGAATATCGGGGAATTTTCATGCGCATTGCCGAAGTAAGCCGCAACACCAACGAAACCCGCATCACCGTGCGCGTGAATCTGGACGGCACGGGAAAGGCCAGCCTGGCAACGGGCGTGCCCTTTTTCGAGCACATGCTGGATCAGATTGCCCGGCATGGTCTGGTCGATCTGACCATTGAGGCCGAGGGCGACCTGCACATCGACGATCATCACACCGTCGAGGATGTGGGCATCACGCTGGGGCAGGCACTGGCGCAGGCGCTGGGCGACAAGCGGGGCATCCGTCGCTACGGTCATGCCTATGTGCCGCTGGATGAAGCGCTGTCGCGCGTGGTGGTGGATTTTTCCGGCCGGCCGGGGCTGAGCTGGAACGTGGATTTCACCCGCGCGATGATCGGCCGCTTCGATGTGGATCTGGCGCAGGAGTTCTTTCAGGGCCTCGTCAATCATGCGCAGATGACGCTGCACGTGGACAACATCCGCGGCACCAATGCGCATCACCAGTGTGAAACCATCTTCAAGGCATTTGGCCGGGCGCTGCGCATGGCGGCCGAGGAAGATCCGCGTGCAGCCGGGCAGGTGCCGTCCACCAAGGGCAGTCTGGTGGGCTGATGGATATGTCGGACATGCAGGTATTTCGTGATGCGACCGGGGCAGTGTCTGTGGTGCAATCCGCACAGGTCGTCTTTCGGACGGTGTTTCCGATGAATGCAGGAGTTGCGTCGAATGGCTGAAACCACGTCCACGGCGGGTAGTGCCAATTCCATTGCCATTGTCGATTTCGGCATGGGCAATCTGCGTTCGGTGGCGCGTGCCGTCGAGCATGTGGCGCCAAAGGCACGGGTGCGCATCACCGATGATCCGGCCGTCATCCGCGAGTCGGCCCGGGTGGTTTTTCCGGGGCAGGGGGCAATGCGCGATTGCATGCGCAGCCTGCGTGCCAAGCCCGGCCTCATCGACGCGGTGCGCCATGCCTGCGAGACCAAGCCGCTGCTGGGCATCTGCGTGGGCATGCAGATGCTGCTGGATGAAAGCGAGGAAGGGGCTGCCAGCGATGGTGATCGTGTCGTGCATACGCCGGCGCTGGGGCTGATGCCGGGGCGCGTGGTGCGTTTTCCGGCCGACGTGATGCAGGCAGCCGGCCATCTGAAGGTGCCGCACATGGGCTGGAACCGGGTGTTTCCCACCCGTGCGCACCCGGTGTGGGAAGGCATCGAGCCAGGCGCCTGGTTCTATTTCGTGCACAGCTATTTCGCGCAGCCCGATGATGCGGCGCATGTGGCAGCTACCAGTGCTTATGGGTTGGACTTTACCTGTGCACTGGCGCAGTCTAATATTTTCGCAACCCAGTTCCACCCTGAAAAGAGCGCGGCCAACGGGCTGCGGCTTTATCAGAACTTCATCCACTGGAAACCATGAGGATTTCCTGAACACTGCGTTTCTGTTGCTGCAAGCCGTGTCTGTCATGGTTTCGTGAGTGCATCCGGCCGGGTGTGTTCGCGGGCGGGTTCCTCGTGCGCAGGCAGGGGGTGCCGGGCAGGTCGTTGTGGCGCGGGCCGTGTTTCAAGGTTCCTGAACCGCCACTGTTGTATCTGTCATGCTGCTGATTCCTGCGATCGACCTCAAGGACGGACGTTGTGTCCGCCTCAAACAAGGCAATCTCGATGACGAGACGGTCTTTTCCGATTCCCCCGCTGAAGTAGCCCGCCGCTGGCTGGATCTGGGCGCCGAGCGCATCCATCTGGTCGATCTGAATGGCGCCGTGGCCGGCAAGCCGCAGAATGCCGGCGCCGTGCGCGAGATCATCGAGGCCGTAGGCGCCGAGGTGCCGGTGCAGCTGGGCGGTGGCATCCGTTCGCTCGACACCATCGAGCGCTATCTGGATGCCGGCCTCAGCTACGTCATCATCGGCACTGCCGCCGTGAAGAACCCCGGTTTCCTGCACGATGCCTGCACGGCTTTTCCGGGGCAGATCATCGTCGGGCTGGATGCGCGTGACGGCAAGGTGGCCACCGATGGCTGGAGCAAGATCTCCCGGCATGACGTGGTCGAGCTGGCCCGCAAGTTCGTGGGCTACGGTATCGAGGGCATCATCTACACCGACATTGGCCGCGACGGCATGCTGAGCGGCGTGAATGTGGAGGCCACGCAACGCCTGGCGCAGGCGGTGGACGTGCCGGTGATCGCCTCGGGCGGTGTCACCGACCTGTCGGACATCGACCGGCTGCTGGAAGTGGAAGACGACGGCGTGGCTGGCGTCATTCTCGGCCGCTCCATCTACGAAGGCACGCTGGATTTTGCGGCGGCGCTGGAACGTGTCAATGGCTGAGTCCGCCTTTCCCAATGGCCTCACGCGCCGCGTCATCCCCTGTCTGGACGTGACGGGCGGCCGGGTGGTGAAAGGGGTCAATTTCGTCGGCCTGCGCGATGCGGGTGATCCGGTCGAGATCGCCCGGCGCTGCGACGCCGAAGGGGCCGACGAGCTGACCTTTCTCGACATCACGGCATCGAGCGACGAGCGCGAGACCATTCTGCATGTGATCGAGGCGGTGGCCGAACAGGTGTTCATCCCGCTGACGGTGGGCGGAGGCATCCGCACGCTGGAAGACATGCGCCGGCTGCTGAACGTGGGTGCCGACAAGGTGTCGGTGAACACGGCGGCCATCCATAATCCTTCGCTGATATCGGATGCGGCCAGCTATTACGGCTCGCAATGTCTGGTGGTGGCCATCGACGCCAAGCGCCAGCCCGAAGGCGGCTGGCATGTGTATACCCACGGCGGGCGTAACGACACCGGGCTGGATGCGGTCGAATGGGCGCAGAAGGTGGCGCACCTGGGGGCGGGCGAGATCCTGCTCACCAGCATGGACCGCGACGGCACCCGCATCGGCTTCGATCTGGAACTCACGCGCACCATCTCGGATGCAGTTTCCATTCCGGTGATTGCCTCGGGTGGCGTGGGCAACCTGCAGCATCTGGTCGATGGGGTCACGCAGGGCAAGGCCGACGCGGTGCTGGCCGCCAGCATCTTCCACTTTGGCGAGCACACCATTGCCGAGGCCAAGGCACTGATGGCTTCGCAGGGTGTGCCGGTGCGGATCTGAGCTTTCATGCTCGTGTTCCGTCCCGCGCTGACCTTGGTGTCGCGCGTTGGCGGGCTGGTTGTTCTGGCAGGTTGCGGCGCCCCCGCTCCTGATTGCGTTGCAGGGCGAGCGCCTTGCCTGTTGCAGACGGGGGAGGCTGTCGCGGCCGGGCACGTGCATGACACGCACCTGCTTCGGTTTTGCCGGGGGGGGGGGCGGTTGTGTCGCGGGGGCTCGCGGGATTGTTGGGTTTGGGTCAACAGGACAAAGGCATGAATACAGATTGGCTGGATGAACTGCGCTGGCAGGACGATGGCCTGCTGCCGGCCATTGCCCAGGACGCGGCCACCGGCCGGGTGCTGATGGTGGCCTGGATGAACCGCGAGGCCTTGCAGGAAACCGTACAGACCGGGCGGGGCGTGTATTTTTCGCGCTCGCGCGGAAAGTTGTGGCGCAAGGGTGAAGAATCCGGCAACTGGCAGCAGGTGAAGGAAGTGCGCACCGATTGCGATGGCGATGTCATCCTGTTGCAGATCGAGCAGCGTGGCGGCGTGGCCTGCCATACCGGGCGGGAGTCCTGCTTCTTCAGACGGCTGGATGTTGCGCCGGATGCTGAAGGGGCTGCCCGCTGGCAGACAACCGACCCGGTGCTGAAAGACCCGGCGCAGATGTACGGCGCCCACTGAGGTGTGGTGCTCCTCGGACAGGGGGCTGGGGAGTGCGGTGACTGAGGTGCGGGTGTTGGTAAGGAAGCCCGGGCCTTGACGGCCCGCGGCGTCTTGTCAGCACACGCTTTGGGGGCCAGTGCAGCTTAACAGGGCAGATCAAGGGCACAGATTATTGGGGAATGCAGAATGCAGAATGCTGAATGCAAGAAAGCGTCGGCGGGCTTGCTGGCCCAGCTTGCGGATGTGATCGAATCACGCCGCGGTGGTGATCCGGCCCGCAGCTATGTGGCAAAGTTGCTGGCGGGCCATGAGGACAAGCTGCTGAAGAAGATCGGCGAGGAAGCCACCGAGCTGGTGATGGCGGCCAAGGATGGCCAGCCGGAAAAGATCGTGGCAGAGACGGCCGACCTGTGGTTTCATTCCCTGGTGGTTCTGGCGCGGCACGGATTGCGGCCGGAGCACGTGATGGCCGAGCTGGCGCGCCGCGAAGGGGTGTCCGGTATCGACGAGAAGGCCAGTCGTCCGGCTGAATGAAGAATTACGGAGGTTTCTGATGGCTGAAGCAGGCAAAGAGGGGATGGCACAGGCTGCCGTGGCAGGGTTGGACGCCAACGGGCAGCTGCATGACTGTCTGTTCTGCCGGATTGCGCGCGGCGAGATTCCGGCACGCAAGGTGTATGAAGACGATCAGGCCGTTGCCTTTCATGACATCAACCCGAGCGCCCGGGTGCATTTCCTGATCGTGCCGAAGCGCCATGTGGTCAATCTCTACGATGCCGACGAGCGCGAAAAGCCGCTGCTGGGCCACCTGTTTTCGCTGTGCGGCCGCCTGGCCCGCGAGCAGGGGCTGGAGAACGGCTTCAAGACCCAGGTCAACAGCGGGGCGGCCGGTGGGCAGGAGGTGTATCATCTGCACATTCATGTCCTGGGCGGAGGTCCGGCCGCAGCCCGTGCCGGCTGATCGCGGCATCTGCCTTGTCCCCGGTCCCACCAGCCCCCATGTGCTGGGGGTGAGAGAATCGTTTGCCGGCCGCAGTGCGCAGCCGGGCATTCAGGAGTGTTGAACAATGGGTTCCATGAGCATCTGGCACTGGCTGATCGTGCTGGTGGTTGTCATGCTGGTGTTTGGCACCAAGCGCATCAAGAACATCGGTACCGACCTGGGCGCTGCCATCAAGGGCTTCAAGGAAGGTGTGAAGGACGGCGTTTCCGACGAACCGGCCAAGCCGGCCGTGCCGCCCAGCGTCACGCAGTCGCAGCAGGCGGCCGATCCGAACACCGTCGATGTCGAGGCCAAGACCAAGGTCTGACGGCACGCCGCGATTCCGGCGGCGTTGCGGTGTCTCCGTGGTTGTCTTGTGCAACCTGTCGGGGCAGCCTGGCGCCGTCAATCCAGCGCAAGCCTTCGTCCGGAGGCCGGTCGATCATCGTCGGCCGGCTTCTTTCGTGTCCTGAATCCGTCTTCCTTCTCCTCCACATTCACTGAGCGATGTTCGACATCAGCTTCATGGAAATGATCATCGTGGCCATTGCCGCGCTGGTCATCATCGGACCCGAGCGGCTGCCCACCGTGGCGCGGCAGGCCGGGCAGTGGATCACGCGCGTGCGTCGCTACGTGGAAGACGCCAAGTCGGATTTCAGCCGGCAGATGGAACTGGCCGAGCTGAAGAACCTGAAGGAGCAGGTGGAGGACACCGCACGCGGTTTCGAGCGCAGCGTGCAGGACACGGTGCAGTCCACCCGCAGTTCCTTCGACCAGCTGTCGGATTCAGTCGACCCGGTGAAGGACGACAGGACGACGGGACAGGCTGGCAGCACACCGGCGGACACCGCCGCGGTCGAGTGGGATTCGTCCTTCAACGATGCGGGCTCCTTCGAGTCCAGCGATCTGGATGATGAGCCGGTAACGCCGACCGACTGGGACAAGGTCTACGAGGACCGGCGCTTGCGGCAGCGGCTGCGCGACCGCCGGATCGAACGTGAACGTGAACGGGGCTTCAAGCGTCCCCGCTTCCGGGTGGAGCGCTGACCCATGGCCTGGCTGTTTGGCAAGAAGAAGGCGGCAGCACCTGCCGACGAGGAAAACTTCATCTCGCATCTGGTCGAGCTGCGTGATCGCGTCATCCGGTCGCTGATCGTCATCCTGCTGCTGTTCTTTGCCTGCTTCTATGTGGCGCCCGACCTGATGAAGTTCCTGGCGCGCCCCTTGCAGGAGGCGCTGCCGCCCGGCTCCAACGCCGTATTCATCGCAGGCGAGGGCGCCTTCTTCACCCTCACCAAGATGGCGCTGCTCACTGCCGTGCTGCTGTCGCTGCCCTGGGTGCTCTATCAGGCGTGGGCCTTCGTCTCGCCGGGGCTCTATGCGCACGAAAAGCGCTTTGCCGGCCCGCTCATCGTCCTGTCGGTGATCTTCCTGGTGCTGGGCATCGCCTTTGCCTATTTCTTCGTGCTGCCGGTGGCCTACAAGTTCTTCTTCTCGTTTGCCGAGAAGACGGGCGCCGACGTGATGCAGGATCTGCAGCGCTACTGGGACTTCACGCTCTCCATCTTCTTCGGCTTTGGCCTGGCCTTCGAGGTGCCGGTGGTGGTGATGCTGATGATCAAGCTCGGCATCGTCTCGGTCGAAGGTCTGCGCGAGGCGCGCCGCTATGTGATCGTCGGCGCCTTCGTGGTGGCTGCTGTGCTCACCCCGCCCGACGTGCTCTCGCAGTTCATGCTGGCCGTGCCGCTGATGCTGCTCTACGAGCTGGGCATCTTCCTGGGCGGTTTCCTTGCCACGCACAGCCAGGCGCCCGACGACCTGCCCGATGATCCGGGCGAGGAAGGTGCGCTCACGCCCGCCAGCCAGCACGCCTCCACTTCCCAGGGTGAATCTGCCTCCGGCAAGTGAGGTGGTACGGTGGGCTTCCGGCGTTTTTCGCCCTGCCAGGCGCACGGGGCCGCCAAGCAGCCGGCATTTTCCGTTCGGTACTTGTCGTTGGCCCAGCGGTCTGTCCGGCGTCTGGTGGTCGCTTTGCGACGTGGTCTTTTCGACGCATGTAGCGTCCAGCCTGTACCGTGCCGAGGGTAGTCGTCCGTGTGTGCTGCTGGGGGCATGAGCTTGAGCGTTGATGTTGGATGCTCAATCTGGCGTCAACGGCGTTCATCAGCCGTCATCTGCAGCCTTTTTGGGCGAATCCATGAAAGCCTTCTGGCGCATGGGAGGCCCGGCCCGTGCTGGCCGTCATCCTGAAGCAAGTCGATAGTCAATAATAAACACAGCCATCCAATCAATTAACTTTACCGATCAAAAGGGCGTCGATATTCTCACCTTTCCTGATTTTTCCGGCCCTGTCGTGTGGGGTGTCCGGTGCGTGCGAGGTTGTCGTCTGAGCGGCGGCCTTCGTCCCCCCGGGCGTTTCCAGCCCCTTGAGCCCCCGCTTGCCACGATCACGGGACCCGATCATTCACAGAGTCCGTAAAGGTGACATTGACGATGAAAGACATGAAATCGACGCCCGTTGGCGGCTGCCCGGTGCACGGCAGCAACACGCTGGATGGCCAGACCGTGATGGCCTGGTGGCCCAAGACGCTGAACCTCGACATCCTGAGCCAGCACGACCGGAAGGTGACGCCCTTCGGTGAAGACTACAACTACGCCGAAGAACTGAAGAAGCTGGACGTTGAGGCCCTGAAGGCCGACATCCGCAAGCTGCTGCGCGACAGTCAGGACTGGTGGCCGGCCGACCACGGCTACTACGGTGGCCTGATGGCCCGCATGGCCTGGCACCAGGCCGGTTCGTACCGCGCGATGGACGGTCGTGGCGGTGGCAGTACCGGCAACCAGCGTTTTGCGCCGCTCAACAGCTGGCCCGACAACGCCAACCTCGACAAGGCCCGCCGCCTGCTGTGGCCGATCAAGAAGAAGTATGGCAACAAGCTCTCCTGGGCCGACCTGATCCTGCTGGCCGGCACCATCGGCTACGAAGCCGCTGGCCTGAAGACCTTCGGTTTTGCCTTTGGTCGTGAAGACATCTGGCATCCCGAAAAGGATACCTACTGGGGTGCCGAGAAGGACTGGCTGGCTCCCACCGGCAGCGAAGGCAATCGCTGGACGGGCGAGCGCGATCTGGAAAACCCGCTGGCCTCGGTCATGATGGGTCTGATCTACGTGAATCCGGAAGGCGTGGATGGCAACCCCGACCCGATCAAGACCGCCCGCGACATGCGCATCACCTTTGCGCGCATGGGCATGAACGATGAGGAAACCGTTGCGCTGACCGCCGGCGGCCACACCATCGGCAAGATGCACGGCAATGGCGACGCGAAGAAGGTCGGCCCCGATCCCGAAGCAGCCGACATCGCCGATCAGGGTCTGGGCTGGATCACGCCGGAAGGCCCCGGCCGCGTCACCAGCGGCATCGAAGGCGCCTGGACCACCAACCCCGACCGCTGGGACAACGAGTTCTTCAAGCTGCTGTTCAAGTACGACCAGAAATGGCAGAACGTGCGCTCGCCCGCCGGCGCCAAGCAGTGGGAACCGTCCGAAATGGACGAGGAAGACATGCCGGTGGATGCCTTCAACCCGAGCGTGAAGCGCAAGATTGCCATGACCGACGCCGACATGGCGCTCATCCGCGACCCGGAATACCGCAAGATCTCCGAGCGTTTCCTGCGTGATCAGGCTGCGCTGGACGATGCCTTTGCCCGCGCCTGGTTCAAGCTGACCCACCGCGACATGGGGCCGAAGTCCCGTTATCTGGGCCCGGACGTTCCGGCTGAAGATATGGTCTGGCAGGACCCGATCCCGGCTGGCAACTACGACCTGAGCGATGCCGACGTGGCCGAGCTGAAGGCGAAGATCCTCGCCAGCGGCCTGAGCACGCAGGAGCTGGTGGCCACCGCCTGGGACAGCGCCCGCACCTATCGCGGCTCCGACTATCGGGGTGGCGCCAACGGTGCCCGCATCCGCCTGGCCCCGCAGAAGGACTGGGCCGGCAACGAGCCCGAGCGCCTGCAGAAAGTGCTGAAGGTGCTGGAAGGCATCAAGGTCAGCTACCACAAGCCGGTGAGCATCGCCGACCTGATCGTGCTGGCTGGTACGGCTGCCGTCGAAAAGGCCGCCCGTGACGCTGGCGTCAGCATCACCGTGCCCTTCGCACCGGGCCGTGGCGATGCCTCGCAGGAGCAGACCGATGTCGAGTCCTTCGAGTACCTGAAACCCATCCACGACGGTTTCCGCAACTGGCAGGAAGCCCACTACGCGCCGCAACCGGAGGAGCTGCTCCTCGACCGTGCGCAGCTGATGGGCCTGACCGCACCGGAAATGACCGTGCTGGTGGGTGGCATGCGCGTGCTGGGCGCCAACCACGGCGGCTCGCAGCATGGCGTGTTCACCAACCGCGTCGGCGTGCTCACCAACGACTTCTTCGTGAATCTGGTGGACATGGGCAACAGCTGGAAGCCCACCGGCCGCAACAGCTACGACATCTGCGACCGCAAGACCGGCCAGAAGAAGTGGAGTGCCACCCGCGTCGATCTGGTCTTCGGCTCGAACTCGATCCTGCGTGCCTACGCCGAACTCTACGCACAGGACGACGCGAAAGAGAAGTTCGTGAAGGACTTCGTGGCCGCCTGGGTGAAGGTGATGAACGCCGACCGCTTCGATCTGAAGAAGTGACTGGTGTTTGCTGACCGCGTTGCGGTGCTTTCGGGCGCTGCGATGCGGTGAGCAGAGGAGGGGGCCTCGCTGCGAAGGCATCCCTGCCGGGAAGGGCGCACAGCCCGGTGGCTCAACGCCGTCAAGCGCCGAATGCGCCGCCGGGCTGCACCCCCTTCCCGGTGGTGGCCCTTCAATCCCTGTTCACGGCAGAAGACCGCCCGTTCCGCTTTGTGCTGACGGGCGGTTTGTCGTTCCAGGACATCGGCCTTGTGGCACCGCATTTGCCTGGAATGCTCTACGTGTTGGCTGCCGGACGACAGCCAGCTGCTCAAAGCGAGGGGGCTGGCGTCGCTGAAGAACCTGGCCGCCGTCCTCATCAGGCTGGAGCGCCCCGCGCGTGGAGCGGCTACATCGACTTGACCGCAGGGAGGCTGGTTCGGTGCAGGTTGAGGTGTACTGTCAACCGCAGACAGTTGCTTGATCGCGCTGTGCGTTGCTGAAAGAACGCCTGCCTGCTGGGCTCTTGAGCGCAGTGCCAAGTACTGGAGTTGTAAAAAACACGTCGATCCATGCCGTGATCGTGGCCTGTGCCTGCGCAGGGCGCCTGTCAATGCAGGATCCAGACGTGACAAGGGGCGCAGAAGCGCCCCGAATTGCAGCACGGCTTGCTTGTCATCGCTCACCGGCTGGCTGGGTCAACGCTGAAGCGGCCCCAGACTCAAAGTCCCATGGGATCATTTCCCATTGTGGGGATGCCAGGAATTATGGGCCGCCCATTTCCGGGTCTTCGTCTGGCTCGATCGGCAGATCAGGTAGTACCTGAAGCATTTCCGGAATCGATTCGCTGACTACACGTGTTCATCGTAGCACGTTGTCCTCCGCTGTTCATGCGCACGTATCCGGCACAGCCACGGGGGTGGATCGTGCCACCGCCTTCGCCAGTTCCACGACCGACAGCGGGGCCGAGCCCTCGGCCTTGTTGTTGATGCTCAGGTAGGCAGGGTAGCCCGCACCGCAGGTACCGGCAATGACACGTGCCAGGTGGGCGCGGGTTTCGGGGTCGGCGTCCTGGATCCGGTCGAAGGGGGCGTAGTGGGCCTTGGCATCTTCGTAGCCGTGAGCGCCATGCCGGCGGTGCAGGTTCCAGCGACAGACCAGCGGGCCAGGCCACAGGGCACGCAGCAGCGGTAGCTGATGTTCGATCAGGGGCATGCTGGCATGCAGCCCCAGGCAGTAGGTGACGGGGTTGCCGCTGGCCTGTCGTGCGGCCCGCAAGGCGTGGGCCAGCAGCGGGGCATTGGCAGCCGACAGGAAGGCGGCATCGCGCACTTCCAGCGCGATGACGGCATCGGGTGCCGTCGGCGCGAGCCGGGGCAGGGCAGACAGCATGCTGCCGATGCGCTGGATGAGCGCTGGAATATCTGCCAGCAGATGTCGGGGCAGCGGGCTGATCTGGAATACCAGTGCCCCGAGCCGTTCGCCCAGACCGTTGAGTGCGGGGGCGACGAATTCGCGGATCGCCAGCTCGGGATTCAGAAAATCGGGGTTCTCGCGCTGGCCGTGTCCGCCCGGGGCACGCAGGCGTGCACTGCATACCTGGCTGGGCGCCTTGACGATGAAGCGAAAGCCTGGCGGAACCTGTCTGGCGTAGTCCGCGTACTGCGCCGCATCCAGCGGGCGATAGAAGGTGCGATCGAGGCTCACGGTGCGCAGCAGCGGGTGCGCGCCATAGGCGTTCAGGCCCTGCCGGGCCAGCAGCCTCTCGGGATGGTGGCCCTCCCAGACGATGCCGGCCCAGCCCGGAAAATGCCACGACGAGGTGCCCAGGTGCAGGCCCCGGGGCAGTCGTGCTGCCAGTGTCTGGAGTGCCGGGGTGGCCGGTGCCGGTCGCACGATTGGTGGGGTGTCGCCGGTATCGGGGGCGGCCGTGCGCGCTGCCTGGGCGCGATCACGTGGCGCGCCGTCCTGCCGTTCGCGCGTTGCGTCCGGCGCGGTGCCGTCTTCCTGCTGGGCCGGGTCATCGAACAGGGAGGCTTGTGCAGCTGGCTTGGGCATGGTGGGATTGTGCCATGCCCAGGTTCGCGAGATGCCTCGATACCCTGGGGACCGCGGATTGCCGCCATGACCCGTGCCTGATGAGGTGGACTGTCAACCGCAGACCGTTGCCTTATCGTGCCGTGTGTTGCTGAAAGAATGCCTGCGGAAGCTCGACGGCTTGCTGTGCCCTTGAGTGCCGTCCAGGCACTGGGGTTCACAACGTCGATCCGGACCGTGAATGCGGCCTGTGCCTGCGCTGCTGGGGTGAGGTGCTTCCGCCATGAGAACGTTGCCTGACAGGAAGGGATGAAGGCCCTTTGAGATCGCAGCATGGGCGAAGGGTTGCCCTGCGGGAAGGGCGCACAGCCTGGCGGCTGAACGTCGTCAAGCGCCGAATGCGCCGCGGGGCTGCACCCCCTTCCCGGTGGTGGCTCTTGTGGGAGGGAGGGGCAAGATCTGTTTTGCTTGCTACAGGAATAGTCCTGCCTTCGCCCGGCAGTGAGAAATCCCCCATCAGCCGCAAGGGCCGGGGATTGTCTCAGCCGTCTGCAAACACCGTCGCCAGTGAGTCGGCATCCAGTACCTGGTCGATCCAGGTTTCCAGCTGCTGCGGCGTAGCCTGCTGAATGCGTTGCAGGGTGTGCGGTGGCAGCTCGCCAAATCGCCGGGACAGCAGGCGTTGCAGGATCAGTGTCTGGGCCTGTTGAGCGCCTTCTGCATGACCTTTGGCGTGGCCTTCGGCGATACCCTGGGCCAGCCCTTCCTGGCGCATTTCCTGCTTGAAGCGTTCCATTTGCTCGGCCAGTCCCATTCTCAACTCCTTCAAATCATCCGCCTTGGGCAGTATCCATGCGGCATTGTGTCGTCGCAGGAGCAATGCCCGTATCCAGATCGCAAAGGTACGCTTCAGCTCTGGCTGGTTGTCGAGCAGCTCGTTCAGTTCGTCCACCAGCGGGATGATGGCCTGCAGGTTCTCCGGGTGCTCCAGCCTGACAACCGCTGCCACCAGATTTCTCAACCGGGAGAGATCCAGTCCTTTGGCCAGTTCGCGCTGATCCAGTAACAGATACTTTAACCGGGGCAGGTATTCCGCTACAAGACCAGGTGCCCTGGGAAGCAGTTCGGCGATGTCGGTGGCTGCCGTCCATTGGGCCGAGCCGTTGTAGAGCACGATGGGGAGCACCGGGGGCAGGCGCTTGCCAGCCTTTGGGCCATCCATGTCCGTTGCCCTTGGCTGCTGTTGCTGGTGCTCTCTGGCTTGAGTGCCATCTGCTGGCCTGTGCGGTGCTGCAGCCCGGGATTGAGCGGATGTTCCTGCAGGAGAAAATGTTTCGGCAGGAGCGGAGATGCCATTGGCCTCTCGCCCCGGTACAAGTTCGCCGCGCCGGATGAGATCCTGATAAAGCAACCCCAGATAGGTCATCATCCGCACGGCCATCCAGCGATCAGGTTTGCTCTGAAACTCGATCAGCAGATAGAGGTAGACCCAGTCCTCACCGGTGCGCACGCGCCAGACGACATCATCTGCCCGGTGACGCAGGTCGTCGGTGACGTAGCTGCCAGGCACTTTTTCCAGTGTGCTGTAGTCGAGGCTATGCAGCCATTCGTCGGGGATGAAGCCGAGAACGAGGTCTCGTACCAGTTCGGGAGAGGAGAAAAGCAGCTTGTAGGACGCATCGTCGACACGGGCGCCGGGCGGGGGAAGTTCGGAGCGGGACATTGGGGCTGGCCCCTGAGAAGATCGTGGGTCAGCAAAGTACTGGATAAAATATCAGTAATCAAGCGACGTGCACGATTTCCGCTTGAGGTGACAGGAGCACTTTACATGCGGCTGACGGCGCGCTGATATCGAAAACAAAGCGAAGGCTTTGCCTGCGGGAAGGAGGCACAGCCCGGCGGCTCAACGCCGTCAAGCGCCGAATGCGCCGCCGGGCAGCACGCCCTTCCCGGTGTTGACTCTTGTGGGGCGTCCGCTTGGGGGGCTGTGTGTCCCGCTCGTCATCTTTGAGCGCTAAAAGCACGTTGTTTACGAAAATATATTGATTTTTTGCTAAAAAATTGCGATATTGCTGTTTATTGATGGGTAAAGGTCATGCTTGTTGAGTTCAGGGTCAAGAATTACCGTAGCCTGCGGGATGAGCAGGTGTTCAGCATGGTTGCATCGACGGATAAGGCGATGCAGGACACCCATGTCATGGACACCGGTCTCAAGGCTGTGCCCGGAGTGCTGCGCTCCGCAGTGCTCTATGGTGCCAATGCCAGCGGAAAATCCAATTTGATCAAGGCGTTGCAGTATATGCGCAAGGTGGTTCTCCGATCTGCCGCCTGGCCGCCGGACGCACGCTTCTCTGTGTTGCCTTTTCTGCTGGACAAGGAGTCCGCCGTGGAGCCCACAGAGTTTGAGTTGACCTTCATCATGGATGGCGTGCGTCATCAGTACGGCTTTGCCATGACGAAAGAACGCATCGTGAGCGAGTATCTGCTGGTGTACCGCGCTTTCAAGCCGCAGCGCTGGTTTGAGCGGCGCTACGATAAAGCCACTGGCAAGGACGTGTATGAGTTTGGTGCTGGCCTGAAGGGGGCAAAGGCAGTCTGGGAGCAGGCTACGCGGCCGAATGCCCTTTTCCTGTCGACAGCAGTCCAGCTGAACAGTGAAGCATTACGGCCTGTGTTTGAATGGATTCAGCACGGTCTTGTCATCTTCAATGAACAGGCCCCTCTGAGTCCTTTTACGTCTTTGAAGATGTTGCAGAATCAGGAGGGTAAGCGCTGGATTTGCGATTTCCTGTCTGCAGCTGATATCAGCATTGCTGATATCGAACTGATCGAACAGCATGATGCTGATGTTGCTGACCCTATAAACAAGCTAAGTTTTGCGGAGGGCGCGCCCAAGGAACTTCGTGCTCTGGATTCCCGGATTTCCGAAGTTCTGGGAGAGTCAGGGATGCCCGATGAGCGGGTATATCGCGTAGCGTTTTTCCATGCAACGGAGCATGGCAACACTCCACTTGATCTGGAGGGCGAATCCAGCGGCACGCGCAATCTGCTGTTTCTTGCAGGGCCGATTCTGGACATCCTGAAAAGCGGGCGTGTGCTGGTTGTCGATGAACTCGATACCAGTCTGCACCCCTTGCTGGTACGCGAGCTGGTGCGCATGTTCCTGCGGCCCGAGATCAATACGGGCGGTGCGCAGCTAGTGTTCACCACGCACGATGCCTCGCTGCTGGCGGCCGATAACCTGCTGCGCCGCGATCAGGTCTGGTTTGTCGAAAAGGATGCTGATCAGGCATCGTCTCTGGTGGCGCTGGCCGAATACAGCCCGCGCAAGAATGAGGCATTGGAGAAGGGGTATCTGATGGGCCGCTATGGTGGCATACCCTTCTTGCAAGGTGGGCTGGAGGGTATGCACTGATGGGGCGCGACAATTCGCCCAGGGAGCGACAGCGCAGGCACCTTGAGCGAAAGACGAATAGCCGCGCCGGCCATGACCGCATCCTGATTGTCTCTGAAGGGGCACGAACCGAGCCGAATTATTTCAATGAAATCAGGGCAGTCTTTCGCCTGCACACGGCCAGCGTGCAGGTGCATCACAGTGAATTGGGCACTGCGCCGATTCATGTGGTGAAATATGCAGAACGCCTATTCAATAACGGGCATCCTCATAAGGGTATCCAGAAGCGCGCCTTTGAGCAGGTATACGTGGTGTTCGACCGGGACGAGCACCAGAGTTATTCTGATGCCCTGAATAAGGCTGAGTCACTGGACGGGAAACTGCGCAATGATCTCAAGTCCCCGGTAAAGTTCCGGGCCATCGCGTCGGTTCCCTGCTTCGAGTTGTGGCTGCTCTTGCACTTCGAGGCAATCAGCGCACCGTTGCACCGCAGCGATGTGTTCAGACGCCTGAAGCGGCATCTTCCGGAATACGAGAAAGGGGCAGCGGATATCTTTGGACGCACCCAGGAAATGCTGGATTCCGCCTTTGGCAGGGCGCGCGGGCTTCCAAAAGAGGCACGTTTCACCGCTGAGGGACCCTATACCGACGTGCATGAACTGGTCGAGGTGCTGATCGGGTTGAAAAAAACGCCATCCTGAATGGCGTGTTTCGTGGCCTTTTTCCTGCAAGGGCAGGCCCGCATCAGTTTCAAGGGCCGGGAGACCGTGCCCCTCGCAGGCGCTTCGGCGCTTGACGGCGTTGAGCCTGCGAGGGGTGCGGTCGGAACGGCCCTCTGCATCGGAGGCACGATGAAGTTGTTCCTTAGCGCGTCAGTGTTCCCGGAGAGGAAGGACTTGACGCTGCCTTGATATCGAAAGCAAAGCGATAGATCTCCCTGCCGGAAGGGCGCACAGCCCGGCGGCTCAACGCCGTCAAGCGCCGAATGCACCGCTGGGCTGCACCCCCTTCCCGGTGGTGGCTCTTGTGGGGCACGGCACAGTTCGGCTCGCCGGTCAGCGTTCCATCTTGATTACGAGATTGTCGTGAATATCCGGTTCTTCAGCCGGTGGCCGCTGTTTTCGTCGTGTGCAAATTGGGTAATTGTCGGTTTGCGGCTGCACAGTTCCCGCATTCGCCGGGTGCTGTCGTTGTGCAGGTCGGCGTCGATGGCCACGCCATCCACTTCGCCCCTGAGCATGGCTGCCTCGGTGTAGGCGGCGTCACCGGCCAGCAATACATAGTGCTCGCCCTGGTCGATGATGACCGACAGGTGGCCCAGGGTGTGTCCCGGTGTGGGCACGAGCCGGATGCGTCCGTCTGCGGTGAGTTTCCGGCTGCTGGCAAAACTCTCGAAGGGGCCGTCATCGAAGCTGATGCCGCTGGGGTTGAACCACTTGGGGTAGTGCATGTTCAGGTAGCCCTGCATCGGGCCATTGCTTGCGAGGCAGGCTTCCTTTTCGGTGTGGCTGAGCACGAATTCGCTGTGGGGAAAATGGTGAATGCCGCCGGCGTGATCGCCGTGCATGTGTGTCATCACCACCCATTTCACGCGGTGGGGATCAAGTCCCAGGGCGCGGATGCGTTCGCCGACTTCTTCTTCCGGTTTTACCCAGCGCCGTTCGCAGAACTGCATGAACGGATGCCACCACGGTTGATACCCCTTGTCGTTGGCATGGGCGCTTTCGCCGGTGTCCACCACGATCAATCCTTCGGGGTGCTCGATCAGATAGCAACCGATGGGCAGTCTCGGCGACCAGTGCGGGTCGATGAGCACGTCGAACACCCGGGCAGGGCGTTTGCGAAAGCGGGCAACCTGATGCCGGGACTTGATCTGCACGTCGCCCGTCTGGATGGGGTGAAGCCTGATGTCTGACATGTCTGGCACTCCGCCAACACGAGGAGGCGGCAGTATAGGCAGGTTGCCGCGAGACGGGCTGACAGAAAACGGTCAGTTGCCGGCCAGTTTCTTGCGAATGGCCGTGAGCGTCTGGCGGCGGATGCCCAGGTAGGAGCACAGATCGGACACCGACAGGCGGCTGAACAGCTCCGGGTCGTCCTGCATGAAGTCCTGATAGCGTTGTTCGGCCTTGGTGATGAGAAAGCGCTCGGTTCTGCGCACATAGGCGAACAGTGCCTGTTCGAGCATGATCCGGTAAAAGCGTTCCAGTTCGGGCATGTCCCGGCAGCAGTCGTTGAAATGCGTGAATGGCATCAGCACCAGCGTGCTGGCTTCGACGGCCACGAAGTCGTAGCGGGCGGGTTCTCCGTTGCGCATGGCGTAGTAATCGCCAGCGCCGGTGTGCTCTCTGAAGAAATTGACATTCACCTGCTCGCCCTGGCTGTCAGTGTAGACGGCCTTGAGCAGGCCACGGGCCACATAGGCCACCTGCGTCGGGGTGTCGCCCTGGTGGATGAAGACCTGTCGTGCGGGCAGTTCCAGCACCTGCAAGCCCCCGCCGACCCGTTGCAGTGCCGCGTCGCTCAGGCCCGGGCAATGGTGGTGGATGGTGTCGAGCAGCGCTTTTATCCAGGGGGATGGGGGCATGGTCGGGGCGATGGGATTTCGGTGGCAGGCGTGTTGCCGATTTTCCTCCTTCTTTTGCGCATGGCAAGGATGCATGCATCCGCCCGATGCGGGGTGTACGAGATTACGCAATCTCTTTGTTTCGAGAAAAATGCACACCCTACGCGATGCGGGATGTGCTCAGGAGCCTCCCAATGCCGGAAATTCCGGCAGCACGTATTCCGCCAGTTCAGCCAGCACGTCCTTTGCCGGGCGGCGTGATGCTTTCAGGTTGAAGGCGATGTGGTTGACGCCGGCATCGCGCAGGCGGCTCAGGTGTTCTAGCAGCGCATGCCGTCCTGCCGCCATGCCGGCATGGATGGGGGTGAGGGGCGCGTCGGGATCGGGCAGGAGGTCGAAGAACTGGCCCTGCGCAAAGGGGCGGAAGGCATCGCCTGCGTGCTGCGCGGCTATTTGTCTCCACGTCGAGACGAGTTGGCGGGTGCGGTCGGCGTCGATGTAATAGTAGAACCAGGCATCGCTCTGGTGGGCGATCCAGTCCATGTCCTGCTGGCTGCGTCCCACCACCACGAGGGGTAATCGCCCGTGCACGGGTTTGGGAATCACGTCGAGATTTCCCCCGAAGCGGCCGTGGCGGGGGAAATGCCCCTGCGGGAAGCGCGTTTCGCTCGCCTGGCGGATCATCGCCAGCGCCTCACGGAAGCGTTCTCCGCGATGCGCGTAATCGTCTTCCACGCCAAAGAGCGGGTACTCGGTGGGGCGATCGCCCGAGGCCACGCCGAGCAGCATCCGGCCACCGGACAGGTGGTCGATGGATGCTGCTGCCTTCGCCGCATGCACGGGGTGTCGCAGGGTGATGACGGCAGCAGCCGTGCCGAGTGCGATCTGCCGGGTGCGGGCCGCCAGAAAGGCCAGGTAGGTGAACGGGTCGAACACCTGACCCACATCGCCGAAACCGGGGTCGAAGGTGGGCACATCGCGTGCCCAGAGTGCGGCAAACCCCAGCTCGTCGGCCAGTTGGGCCAGCTCGCCGTGGCCCTGCATGGTGGGGGCGGGGCTGTCGGGATAGCCCTCCAGCGGCAGGATGAAACCCAGGGTCAGCTTGCCGGGGGCAAAGGTGCGCCGAAAGCCGGCATGGGCGATGGGGGTTGCCAGCGTGGTGGCGCTGTCATCCGGTGCCGTGTGTGTGGAGGGCGTGTTCATGGGTTTGCGTCCCGGTTCATGCGTTGCCGATGCGGATCACGATCTTGCCAAAGGCGCCACGGCCCAGGTGCTCGTAAGCCTGGATGGCCTCGTCGAAAGTGTAGACCCGGTCGATGACCGGCTTGATGCCGTGGCGGTCGAGGAAGGGGTTCATCCGGTCGAAGGAGGTGCGGGGCGCGACGGCGATGCCACGGATGGTGGTTTGCCGGAAGATGACGGGCATCAGTTCGAGCGCGCAGGTCTGCCCGCTGAGGAAGCCCACCTGGGCAATGACGCCGCCGACCTTCGTGGCCTGCACGGACTGGTTCAGGCCATTGCCGCCGGCCACGTCGATGGTCACATCCACGCCCTGGCCGTCGGTCAGAGCCAGCACTTCCCGCGCCCAATCCGGGTGCGAGCGGTAGTTGATGCCGTCGCTGGCGCCCAGTTGCCGGATGCGGGCGAGGCTGGCATCGTTGCTCGATGTGGCGATGACCCGTGCGCCATGCGCTGCGGCAATCTGGGCGGCAAAGATCGAGACGCCGCCGGTGCCCTGCACCAGCACGGTCTGACCGGGTTCCAGCCGGCCCACGTCCATCAGCGAATACCAGGCGGTGAGCGCGGCAATGGGCAGGGTCGCCGCTTCCTCGTCGGACATCGACGCCGGTGCCGCGACGGCACCGTTTTCATGCAGGATCATGTATTCCGCCAGCCCGCCTGGCAGCGGCATGCCAAGGCAGTACATCGGCTCGTCGGGGCCGGGGGTACCGTCCAGCCAGCGCGAGTACAGGTGCGAATTGACCCGGTCGCCCACCTTGAAGCGGGTCACGCCGTCGCCCACCGCCACCACTTCGCCCACGGCATCCGACACCGGGATCAGCGGCTTCGGCACCAGGTGGGGTTCGTAGATGCCATCCACGATGGCCTTGTCGCGGAAGTTGAGCGACACGGCCGACACCTTGATGAGCAGTTCGCCTGCCTTGGGGGTCGGGGTTTCGACTTCGCGCTGACGCAGGTTGTGGAGTCCGAAATCGTCGAGCAGCCATGCTTTCATGGTCATCTGAATATCTCCTGATGAAGGGGGCAGGGAATGGGGCCGGGCAGTGCCGTCTGGCGCAGGGGGGCAGCTCGTGCGGTCTGCCCATGTGACCGGGTGGTGAGGTTGTCAGGAGGCGATTCTATGTTTCCGTGTTTTATCCGTGGTCGAAGTTTTGGCGTAAGATTGGAGAATGAAATGATCCAATGATCGCTGGCTGAATGCCCCGGCGGGGCCGGGGAGCGGCACCACAGGATGAGAAACCCCATGCGCGAAGACCGTTTCGATGGTGTTGCCCTTTTCATCACCGTCGTGGAGGCCGGCAGCTTTGCGGCCGCTGCCAACCGCGTTCATCTGACGCGCTCTGCCGTGGCCAAGGCGGTGGCCCGGCTGGAAACCCGGCTCGGGGTGCGCCTCTTTCAGCGCACCACCCGCCAGCAGGTGCTCACCGACGAGGGTATGCGTTACTACGAGCACTGCTGCCGGCTGATGGCAGAACTCCGCGAGCTGGAGTCCGCGCTGCACGAGGGACGGCAGGAGGTGGAGGGGCGGGTGCGCATCAGTGCGCCGGTGCTGTTCGGGCGCCGCTGTGTGGCGCCGGTATTGCGCGGGCTGGTGCGGGCACATCCCCGTCTGGTGGTGGAGGCCGAGTTCTCGGATCGCGTCGTCGATGTGGTGGCGGACGGATTCGATCTGGTGGTTCGCATCGGTGCGCTGGCCGATTCCGGTTCCCTGGTGGCGCGCAAGCTCGGCGAGCAGCGGATGGCGATCTTTGCCTCACCAGCCTATCTTGCCGTGCATGGCCGGCCCTCCAGTGTGGCTGAACTGAAGCAGCACACCGGCATTCTCTATGGCAAATCGGCTGCCACCCGAAGCTGGCAATTACGGGATGAGAGCGGCGCGAGTCACACCATCCTGCTGGAAGGGCGGGAACGATACGATGACCTGCAGGCGGTGGCCGATTCGGCCATTGCAGGGGGCGGACTGGCCTGGCTGCCGCGCTGGCTGGGCGCGCCGCACGTGGCCTCGGGCGAGCTGGCGCTGGTGATGGACAGCGATCGGGTGCTGTCGGTGGACATCCATGTGCTGTGGCCGCAGAACCGCTATCTGCCGCTGCGGGTGCGCACCCTCATCGACGCGCTGACGGATCAGGTGCCTGGGCTGCTGGGGTGAGTGCAGATCCCGCATCAGTTTCAATGGTCGGAGCGGCCCCCTGTATCGAAGGCAGGGTGAAATTCTTCTGCCATGCGGAAGCCTTCCCGAACAGGGGAAGGACTGACCGTGCTCTGATATCGAAAACACAGCGACGGTTTTTCCTGCGGGAAGGCCGCGCGACCCGGCGGCTCTACGCCGTCAAGCGCCGAATGCGCCGCCGGGCCGCACGCCCTTACCGTTGTGGCCCCCTGCATCGAAGGCACGATGAAGTTTTTTCGCTACGGGGAAGTTCCCTGATGGAAAGGATTGGCGCTCCTCTCACAACGGGAGTCAATCCCGCGCCGGCTCCTGATCCGGGGCGATGGGGCCTTCCGGTTCGTGTTCCTGCTGTGCCGTGTTGCTGGCAGGACGGGTGCCGATGGTGATCGGCAGTTCCAGCTCCTGCCCGCTGCGGATCAGGCGGAAACTGGCGGTTGAGCCGGGCGTGAGGCTTAGATCGCTAGCGCGGTTTCGGGTGGCCATCTCCATTCTTGGCCGCAGAGACAGCAGAAGCCGCTGCTTGTCACCAAAAACCTACAGTTCTTTGGTTGTTTTTTGCGGAAGAGGGCTGTTACACGCGACTGTTTGTACTATTTCCGAAAGCACAAGAAATAGTTTGCAAAAGGGCTGTCTTCACGGGATGAGAGATGGACATTCGGATGCAGCGGGGAACGTGGATACCTTGGGGCAAGCTGTCGGATGACCGGATGCGGCTCCATCCTCTTCTGGATCATCAGATGGACGTGGCCAGTGTAATGCTGGCCTTGACCAAGGTCATCGGTATCAGGCGTGCTTTGGAGCGTGCGGCGGGCAGATCCTTGTCCGACATTGATGTTACCCGTCTCGGAGCTTTAGCCTATTTGCACGATATTGGCAAGGCCTCAACGGGGTTTCAGGTTCGCTTCTGGGAAGGAGGGGGGCGTGAGCGTCGGCCTGCCTATTGGCATGTAAAACCCTGCGGACATGGGCCGCAGGGGTGGAGTTTGTTCCAGGGAAGCCTTGCTGGTGCCGAGCGGATCCTGGCCGGTTTGCCGCTGGAGGAAATGGATGGCTGGGGAGCGTCCACATTTGAACTGCTGCATGCAAGCATCAGTCATCATGGTCGGCCGGTGACTCCCGTGGATGTCGAGTCGATCTGGACACCAATCCGGGATGGGCACGTACTTATCTATGACCCTGCCGAAACCGTCGCTGCAATGGGTCAGGCGCTTCGGCAGCACTTTGCAGCCGCATTTGTGGATGATGCCGATGAATTGCCTGCCAGGCCGGAGTTCTCGCATCTGTTTGCGGGGCTCGTGCAGTTGGCTGACTGGTTGGGGTCGGATACCCGGGAGGGTTTCTTTCCGTTCTCTCAAGCCGATGAAGTGAGGGCCTTGACGGCGCCTGGTCGGGCGCGTCATGCGATCCGGGCCGTGGGAATAGATGCTGGTGACTGGCAGAGCCGACAAGCCAGAACCACAGACAGCTTTGCGCAGGCGTTCCAGGTACCGGCACCACGACAGATGCAGGCGGCGATGGCCGCTGATGATCTGGGGGCGCTGGTCATTCTGGAGGCAGAAACGGGCAGCGGCAAAACAGAGGCTGCCCTGTGGCGCTTCCTGCATCTGTGGCGAGCAGGGCTGGTTGACAGCCTGTACTTTGCGCTTCCGACGAGAGTGGCCGCTAGTCAGCTGTATGAACGGGTTCGTGCCTTTGTCGAGCAAGCTTGGAGCAGTGACAGACCTGTGGTACTACGGGCATTGCCTGGCTATACCGCAGCTGATGGCGAGAGTTTTCAGGCGCTGCCGGAGTTTAAGGTGCTCTGGCACGATGAACCTTCCGATGAAGATGCCGAGCGGCGTTGGGCTGCAGAGTCTCCCAAGCGATATCTGGCCGCCACTCTTGCAGTGGGAACAATTGATCAGGCTTTGCTGGGAAGTTTGCAGATCAAACATGCGCACATGCGGCAGGCCATGTTGTCGCGAAGCCTGTTGGTGATCGACGAGGTCCATGCATCGGATTCGTATATGACACGTTTGTCAGAACATTTGCTGCGTGTTCATCTGGCCTGCGGTGGTCAGGCACTGCTGTTGTCAGCGACCTTGGGAGCCATTGCAAGAACACGCTATCTGTCCCTGGGCCCTGGAGGGGAGTCAAAGGACATAGTGCCAGGGCTTGCCGAGGCGGCCGGTGTTCCGTATCCGGCGGTTTCCTGTTGGCAGGGTGAAGGACGCGAACCGCGCACTGTTACGAAACAGATCACCGGAAACGCCCGGGAAAAGCGGCTGAGCTGGAAAACGCTTGAAGCAATCGACGATTATGAAAGGGTGGCAGCGCTGGCTGTAGAGGCGGCAGCGAAAGGGGCGAGGGTGCTGATTATCCGCAACACGGTACCTGCGGCCATTGAAACGCTACATGCCGTGGAGGCGCTGGCCAAAGCACGGCAGCTGGATTGCCTGTTCAAGCTCAACGGTGTCAGTACACTGCATCACAGCAGGTTCAGTCGGGCGGATCGGCCATTGCTGGACCAGGCCGTTGAACACCAGCTCGGCAAACATCGCGGCTCGGCGTCGGGCTTGATTCTCATCGGCACACAGACGCTTGAACAGAGTCTGGATATAGATGCCGATCTGTTGATTACCGACCTGTGTCCGATGGATGTCCTGTTGCAGCGGGTTGGGCGCTTGCATCGGCACGAACGACCGAGTGGGAAACGTCAGGATGATCGCAGACCTTCAGGGTTTGAATTGCCTTTTGCCTGGGTTCTCATCCCGACAGGCGGGGATCTGGCGCCGATGTTGGACAGACAACGACACGGGCTGGGGCCCATCCGCATCAAGGGCCAGCCCATGGGAGGCGTCTATGCAGATCTGCGGGTTCTGGAGGCAACGCGACGTCTGATCGTGGAGAAAGCCGAGCGTTGCATTCCTGCGGACAACCGGGAATTGGTGGAAAAAGCGACCCATCCCGAGGCGCTGGATAACATCGCGGCTGAGCTGGGGGGGCGTTGGCAGCGCTTCGGACAGGAGTATGACGGCGGGCTGAGGGCGGTGGAAAGCGTTGCCGAAATTCATGCCATCGCTTTCGAGTGCCCGTTTGATTGTTTCCGATCACGTAGTGAAGACGAGTTCGTCATCGGCAGCCGATTGGGGGCTGCCGACCGCCTCTTGGTGTTCAGTGAGGAGCCAATGGGGCCCTTTGGGATCCCCGTCAGGCAGCTGACCCTGCGCCATCACATGGTGGAAAGGGGGTTGCCCGCCGATGTTGTGCCAACACGGCTGCAGATACTGCCCGATGGTTCCGGTTTCAGCTTCGTGCTGGGCAGCACGCAGTACCGATACAGTCGATTGGGGGTTGAACGTCTGCCGTCCATGCAAGGAGAGTGACAGGATCATGTCCGATGCATCGAAAGAAGATAAATCGTGGGGAAATCTGTTGATCGAGCCATTGATCCGATGGCGGGAGTTGGCAGATGGATGTTTGAAAGAGGGTAGTCTCCCCGAATTGCTTACGGCGCTGGCCGCTGACTCTGTGCAAGATTTTCCCGCACTACGGCCGCACCAGCGTCATCCTTGGTTTGCTTTTCTGGTGCAGCTGGCACTGATCGCGTTGCAACGAGCAGGTAAGGCCGAACCATGGACTCACCCAGCTGAATGGCAGCAGGCTTTGAGGGCACTGACGCCAGATCGATCAGGACAGCCCGCAGATGACGCCTGGTGTCTTGTGGCTCCGGTTGAGATGCCCGCATTTCTCCAGCCGCCTGTTCCGGAAGGTAGTGTCAGTGCGTGGAAGATCTTGTCCGCTGCAGATGAGCTGGACATGCTTGTGACTTCAAAGAATCATGATGTGAAGGGCGCAAGGGCACGGAGAGCGCAGGCGGATGACTGGATATTTGCGTTGCTCAGTCTGCAGACGCAGGAAGGGTTTCTTGGTAAGGGAAACTATGGCATTTCGAGGATGAACGGGGGATTTGCCAGTCGGCCAGGTGTTGGCATTGCTGCCGTGGGCAGGTGGGGGCGACGCTGGGCCGATGATGTGGCTCGCTTGTTGCATGAAAGACATGAAATTGCCCGCAAGATGCAGCTGTCGCTGGAGGGCGGATATGCACTGCTTTGGCTGTTGCCGTGGAAAGGAACCGATTCCCTGGCTTTCAATCGCCTCGACCCCTTCTATATCGAAGTATGTCGGCGTGTTCGGTTGCAGCTGACCGAACACGGCGAACTCTTTGCAAAGGTTGTGGGAACCGAAGTACCTCGTGTCGAAGCGAAGGACAGGAATGGTGTCACGGGAGATCCGTGGACACCCGTTGAAACAGTGAAAGCCAAGGCACTGACGTTATCGGCGGGGGGCTTTGATTACCAGCTGATGTGCGAACTGATCGGTGGTGGCAAGTATACCCAAGGTAGTGCGTGGAGATTGGACGGTTGGCCCCAAGGAGAACATCTGCAGGTTATCGCACAGACGATTGTCCGCGGACAAGGGAAAACCGAGGGTTATCACGAGCGATGTGTGCCTGTATCCCCAAAAGTCCGTTCCTTGCTGAGAGCAAAGACGGGGTTGAATTTCTCTGATATTGCCCAGAGCCGGATCAAGGCGATCGCTGACGTCAGAGGATTGTTGTGGGGATGCCTGGTAGTGCTGTTCAGCAACGGAGAGATTGCTGCATCTCCGGAGGTCAAGGAGCGGGCTAGTCGTTTTTCCAACCCTTTTGAAAAAGCTGAAGACCAACGATTCTTTGATGATCTGGCGTTGGAGTGCGAGGTTCCCGCCGAACAGCGAGCACAGCAGCGGTTGCAGTGGCAGATTGATCTTGTCGGTCGGGCAGAGGGTGTCCTGCAGGATGCATTCCGGGCAGGTCCGCGCAGTGGCAGTCGGCGCTACAAGGCACAGTCGGCTGCTTTGTCGATGTTTCATGGCCGCCTGCGTGGCAAGAAATCGCCATTACCCGATCTGGCCAACTACTACGCCCAGAAGGGGGCTTCAGAACAGAACCATGCAGGAGATTGGCAGCATGTCGATTGATCAGGAAGTGCGGCTGGAAGCTCTGGTCGGCCCGAAGTCCAGGGATGTACGCTACGCGGCACTCAGTGCTTATGTCGAGCATGCCAGCCTGGGTGAACGGGCTGCCTTGGCACGATTGAATCCGGCGAATCTGCGGCCTCATCAGCTGAGTGCCTTGTCGCGGGCATTGCTGGCTGCCGAGATGAGCCCGGAAAAAATGCGGCACGAAACCTGGCTCAACTGGGCGTTAATTGCGCACGGCATGGCATTGGCCGGGCATGACCACAACGAGCGTCTTGGGACGCAGCTGGAACGTGCCGGTATTGCGGAGGGACGTGTCAATCGCCTGCTGGCCGCACGGGGAGAGGCTTTTCGGCAGATGTTGCCCCCTTTGCTGCGCCTGATGGCCAGCAAAGGGGTAAAACCCAACTGGTACGAGTTGGGTGAACTCATCGTGAAAGGCAGCAGCACTCAGTCACCGGATCGTGAATGGGCAGAGGATCTGCGTCTTCGGATTGCCGGAGCTTATTTTTCAGCGCTTTCAAAGAGTACCAACACCAAGTAAATCATCAACCGGGTAAAAATCATGAGCTTGCCGAGATTCATCCAGATTCACACGCTTCACAACTATCCTGCCGCTTTGCTCAACCGGGATGATGCAGGATTGGCCAAACGCCTTCCTTATGGAGACGCTGTCCGTACCCGAATATCATCGCAGTGCCTGAAACGCCATTGGCGTATGGCAGAGGACGCTTTTGCCCTGCGGAACCTGAACGTCTCCATGTCGGTGCGTTCGCGTGAGTTGCCCGCATTGATCAAGAAACGCTTGATTGAGAGGGGTGTTTCCGAAACTTCTGCTCAGGCTGCGGTGGAAGCGCTGCGCCAGGGTGGGTTGCTGGACAAAGGCAAGGAACTGAAGGGCGAGGCTGCCCTGGAAACGGCGCAGGCTGTGCTGATGGGGTATGCAGAGATCGACTATCTGGTTAAGAGGTGCGCATCCATTGCACAAGATGACTCAGATGAAAAGGACATCAAAAAAGGTGTTGCGGATTTTCTGAAAGCAGAGAAGAAGAACATTCAGGCACTGAAACTGGGTAGCGGCCTGGAAGCCGCGCTTTTTGGTCGTATGGTGACTTCCGATGTGCTTGCCTCTCGGGATGCCGCCATGTACGTCGCGCATGCGTTCACGGTTCACGAAGCTCAGGTCGAGAACGATTATTTCACTGTGGTTGATGATTTGTTGCGTGAGGCAGGTGAAACCGGTTCTGCCGGGATTTTCGATACCGAGCTGGCCAGCGGTCTTTACTATGGCTACGTGGTGGTCGATGTTCCACAACTGGTGGCCAATCTGGAAGGAGTCGCCATGACTGGCTGGAACACGATCAGTCCTGCGCAAAGGGAGCTTTCAGGCCGAGTGGTCAAACACCTGTTGCACCTGATCGCTACGATCAGCCCGGGGGCGAAGCGAGGCTCGACCGCTCCCTTTGAATGGGCCAAGTTCGTGATGGTGGAGGCTGGAGATTGGCAGCCTCGTACTCTGGCCGGAGCTTTTCAGAATGCACTGAAACTGGAAGGCGAAGGGCTCAGAAAGCGCGCTATCGAGCGGCTGTCTACCGAACTCAGGTATCTTGATGAGGCTTACGGTGTGTCTCAGGCGCGCCGTTATCTGTCAGTCGATGATGTCGAAATACCTGGGGCTGAGCGCCTTGACCTGAAATCGCTGGCCGATTGGGCTGAAAGTATCGTCAAGCAGGCGTGCGTGGGAGCATGATGTGACCCGTTACCTGATACTGAAACTGCAATCCCCATTGATTGCGTTCGGTGGTGAAGCGATCGACAACCATGGGGTGATCCGGGACTTCCCGGCACTGTCGATGGTGACGGGATTGATTGCCAACGCGCTAGGCTGGGATCGGTCTGAGGATGGAAGGCACAACCAGTTACAGCAACGTTTGCGCATGGGAAGTGTCTTGGCGCCTGGCTCACGACGCTTGCAGGATTTCCAGACCGCGAAGATTGATGGTGACGATATCGGATGGACCACTTGGGGGGCGCCCGAGGAACGGCGGGGTGGGGCTGGAACCTATGCCGGGCCGCACCTTCGCTATCGGGACTATCACGCCAATCTTTGCATGTGGGTGGTGGTGACGTTGAAGCCTGCCGAGGCAAGTCCGACACTCGGCGATATTTCCGAAGCGCTGAATCGTCCTGCCAGACCTCTCTTCATCGGCAGAAAGCCGTGCGTGCCCAGTGGGCCGATCTTTGCCGGCTGGTGCGAGGCGGAGACGCTGCTCGACGCGCTGCAGCACATCGTCGCTGAACAGGGGGCGGCTGCGAAGGAAGCGGAGCGTGACGCACGCAAACCCCACGACGAGATTTGTTCGGCTGGTTGGCGCGCACAATGGCCTGAAGGGGAAGGACAGCTGTCTTCCGACCGCCGCGTCGACGTTTGTGATGAACGAAACTGGAGCACTGGCCTGCATGGCGGGTGGAGACCTGTGCGTGAGGGCATGTTGTATGCCAAGAGAGGTACCCATGAGTGACCAACCGATTTTCCTGCTCCATACTCGTCCAGATGCGCGCATGCTTTCCGCTTGGATTGCACGGAAGCATGCCCGCAGCAGCCATCGGCCCTCCGATATGGGTGATGCACTGCACGGTCTGTTGACCAAAGCATTCGGCGACTTAGCCCCTAAACCCTTTCGGTATCTTGATGAAGATCGTGGTTTGCTTGCTTACACTCATCTGGACGATCGGGCGATGGCGGCACAGGTGGTACTTGCTGATCCGATTGCTGCCCAGACACTGGGGCTTGGGGCCAGCAGCCGTGATGGTGGTTATCGCCTGCGCCCTTTCCCGGCAAAGTGGCCGGTGGGCCAAACTCTATCGTTCGAGGTGAGAGTACGTCCTACGACCCGCTCCGATGACGGTGAAAGGGATGTCTTTCTGCGCGCAGTGGCCAAGGCTAATGGAGCTGCGCTTGATCGCTCTCAGGTGTATCTGGAGTGGTTCAGGAAGCAGGTGGAAGGCGCCGATCAGAGGGAACGTCAGCCGTGGCAGGGCGGGGTGGAATTGCTCGATACCCGGGTCGATGCATTTCAACGTTTGAAGGTCGTGCGTCGTGACCAGAAGTCTGCCGACGATGAAGCACGTAAGACTTCCATCATCGAAGGCCCCGATGTTGTATTGAAGGGGCGGTTGCGTGTTCAGGATTCTGAAGCTTTTGCGCAGTTGCTTCGCCGAGGGGTCGGTCGGCATCGTGCCTTCGGTTTTGGCATGTTGCTGTTGAGCAGGGCATGAGGATGGGGGGCGGTAATGCTCAAAGGTCGCCTGGGTCTTGAGACTGCCCGCGTGCCGCACGTCGACAGGCATGGCTTGTTGTGGCTGTCGAGGGGGGAACTGTGTGTGATCGATGGGTGCTTGCACTTCGCGCGGGGTCAGGAATCTAGAACAAGCGTCGACCAGATACCGCATCAAACCGTCTCGATGATCTTGCTGGGCCCCGGTAGCAGCGTGACACATGATGCACTGCGTCTGCTCGCTCGCCACGGTACACTGCTGGCCGCGGTGGGGGTAGACGGTGTGCGCTGTTACACCGCTCCACCTTTGACCTCTCGGCCGTCGATCGTGGCTCGACGGCAGGCAGAACTTTGGGGAGACAGTAGGCGCCGGATCAGCGTGGCCAGACATATGTATGCCTTGCGTCTCGGAGAGGTGTTGCCACACAGGGATCTGGATACCCTGCGTGGTATAGAAGGTTCCCGTGTCAAGAACGTCTACAGGCTGATGGCCGACAAATACGGTATTGAATGGCGGGGGCGTCGCTATGATCGTTCCGACCCGAGCGCTGCAGACGTTCCCAATCAGGCCATCAATCATGCAGTAACAGCCGTGGAGGCTGCTGCTGTCGTTGCGGTTCAGGCGATCGGGGCGATCCCTTCGTTGGGTTTCATTCATGAAGATCCAGGGCAGTCCTTCGTGCTCGACATCGCAGATCTCTTTCGGGACACCGTCACGCTGCAGATTGCCTTTACCGCGGCAAAGCACGCAAGGAATAGTGCTGATTCGATCGACCGCCTGGTGCGAAAGGAGGCGGCCACGGTGTTCCGAAAAGAAAAGGTGATAGCCTCGATGATCGATCGCATCAAACAGGTTTTGAAGCTGGAAGAGATTGGTTATGGCAATGGTCATGGTCGTGATTCGTGACATGCCAGCCCGCTTTCACGGATTTCTCTGTTCCACCATGCTGGAAGTGGCTCCGAACGTTTTCGTCTCTCCCCGGATGAATCCGGGGGTGCGCGAGCGGGTCTGGACAGTCGTCTCGGATTGGTACCACGCCAAGCCTCAGGGCAGTCTGGTCATGGTGTGGCGGGATCTGAACGCAGTCGGAGGGGTTGGCCTGGCCAATTTGGGCGACCCCCCTCGCGAGCTGGTGGAGTACGACGACATGTGGCTGGTACGTCGGATGATCTCTCCAAACGTAACGTTATAGAACATAGAATACGGAGGTTTTCTCTTGTAATTCATGGGGTTGGTTGCAAGAGGTTCCCCCGCGTATGCGGGGATAGACCCGTACCGCTAGTTGTTCTGCGCACAGCCGATTGGGTTCCCCCGCGTATGCGGGGATAGACCCGGTCATTGACCCTCCTTGATTCCTCGATACAAGGTTCCCCCGCGTATGCGGGGATAGACCCCCGACCGCTGCCGTTCGCAACGTGAAGGTGTAGGTTCCCCCGCGTATGCGGGGATAGACCCTGGTCTTGAGGAGGCGTGGTCTTGAACTTCCAGGTTCCCCCGCGTATGCGGGGATAGACCCTTGACCGACAGGCCGCCCGAGGCGATCAGGTAGGTTCCCCCGCGTATGCGGGGATAGACCCCCGTCGGATCATTTCGGTAAATACGTGGCGAAGGTTCCCCCGCGTATGCGGGGATAGACCCAGAAGTCCCTGCCAATAGTTCGTCATCAGCCTGGTTCCCCCGCGTATGCGGGGATAGACCCGAGATACTTAATCTCGCCATCGACGAATTGCCGGCTCCCCCGCGTATGCGGGGATAGACCCTTGCCCAAAAGCCCTCATGGTTCGAGCGGATGGGTTCCCCCGCGTATGCGGGGATAGACCCCGCCTAGGCCCTAGGCCAGTTTAGTACGTCAAGGTTCCCCCGCGTATGCGGGGATAGACCTTACGTAGATGCTGCTACAGGCTGCTCATTGGAGGTTCCCCCGCGTACGCGGGGATAGACCTTAAAGGGCTTAGACTGTAAAAGCCCTTTGGCCGGTTCCCCCGCGTATGCGGGGATAGACCCCAACCGCGAGTCAAAACCATGAAAATCCATACGGTTCCCCCGCGTATGCGGGGATAGAGCCCGGTCCGGATCGCGCCCCACCGGAAAATGACAGGCTCCCCGCGTATGTGGGGAATGGGCTTTACGAGGAGACGCACCGGCAGGCCAGAGGGGATGTTCTGGAAAGTGTCTCGTTGCTGTCGCTCAGCGCAACTCGCCCGGCAGGGAGCGCAGGACGAAATCCAGCATGTCGCGCAGGTCGGCAAGGGATCCGTGCTCGGACGAGAGGGGGCCGGTCATCCGGTGGCGCATGCTTTCTATTGCCATGGCTGAAAACAGCGAAGCCTGATAGTGCCGGCTCTCCGCGGGGGGTGGGGCAGGCGGGTGCACGCCGTGTCGATGAAGGCATGCAACAGCATGTCCTGCAGGTCCCGGTGTAGATGATGTCGACGGGTGTTTATTTGGCAGAGTGCCAGAATGAGCCGGCAGCGCAAGGAGATCAAGGCCGGCCTGAAGTAGAAGTGCGACGATCGGAGCGCGAGGCTCAGATTGCTCTGATGCTTGCCGTTTGATTCAATCCCGCGCCGGCTCCTGATCCGGGGCGATGGGGCCTTCCGGTTCGTGTTCCTGCTGTGCCGTGTTGCTGGCAGGACGGGTGCCGATGGTGATCGGCAGTTCCAGCTCCTGCCCGCTGCGGATCAGGCGGAAACTGGCGGTTGAGCCGGGCGTGAGGCGTGCGATGGTGTTCAGCATCTGGGTGGTGTCCTGGATGCTTTCGTCGTTGATGCCGACGAGGATGTCGCTGGCATGCACGCCGGCCTTTTCGGCCGGGCCGTTGCGCATCACGCCGGCGATGATCGCGCCTTTCTGTTCTTCGGAGAGTTGCAGCGCCTCGCGCAACTCGGGGGTGAGATCCTGCGGCTCGACGCCGATGTAGCCCCGGATGACGCGGCCGTTGGTGATGATCTGCTGCATCACCTCCTGGACGATGGAAACCGGAATGGCAAAGCCGATGCCCAGCGAGCCGCCGGTGCGCGAGTAGATGGCGGTGTTCAGGCCGATGAGCCGGCCGCGCGTATCGACCAGTGCGCCGCCGGAGTTGCCCGGGTTGATGGCCGCATCGGTCTGGATGAAATTCTCGAAGGTGTTGATGCCGAGCTGGGTGCGGCCCAGGGCCGAGACGATGCCAAGCGTGACGGTCTGGCCCACGCCGAAGGGGTTGCCGATGGCCAGCACCACGTCGCCCACTGAAATGTCGCCGCCCTGCGAGAAGTCGATGGTGGGCAGGTTCTGGCGGTTCACCTTCAGCACGGCGATGTCGGTGTCGGGGTCGCTGCCCACCAGTCGGGCCTGCAGCCGTTCGCCGCTGGGCAATATCGCCTCGATCTGCGTGCCGTCGCCCAGCACGTGATGGTTGGTGAGGATGTAGCCACTGGCATCGGCAATCACGCCCGAGCCCATGTCGTCATCGGGATTGTCTTCGGGGGCCTCGTCTTCCTCGCCCTCCAGCGGCAGACGGCGCTTGTCTTCGCTGGGGGCATCGCCGGTGGCGTCGTCGGTGCCCGGTGCCGTGCCATCGTTGCGGGCGATGATGCTGACCACGGCCGGGCTGGCCCGGTGGGCGGCATCACGGTATGACAGAATCGGGGGCATTTCCCCGGCAGAGGCAGCCTGCGGTGTGGCCGGTTGCGCAGGCGCTGCGTTGCCGGCCGGGGAGGGCGAGGCCGGTTGGGCCGGCCTGTGAGCCGCCGCTTTCATGGCGCCACCGGGCAGCCAGTCGGGGCGGAAGGTGCCCAGCACGAAGACGATGGCCGTGGCCACCGTGACACACTGGGCAAAGAGCAACCAGATCCTTTTCAGCATGCCGCACGGCCGGCCACGCTGCCGGGGTCGGTATCAGTGAGCCGTGACGGCTGGCGTGACGGCATTTGGGAGAACAAGGAATGACACATGTCTCAGGCCCGGTTCCCACACGGGAACTGCTGGATCATCTGGATGAGGTTTTTCAAACGGTTGCCGTCAGGGATTATTCCCCAAACGGGTTGCAGGTGGAAGGCAGGGCAGAGATCCGTCGCATGATGACGGCGGTGACGGCCAGCCAGAATATTGTCGACGAAGCGGTGAAACGCGGGGTGGATGCCCTGCTGGTGCATCACGGCTATTTCTGGAAGGGCGAAGATCAGCGTGTGGTGGGGATGAAGAAGCGCCGGCTGGCTGCGCTGCTCAAGGCCGACATCAACCTGATTGCCTGGCACCTGCCGCTCGACCTGCATCAGGAATTAGGTAATAACGTTGTTTTGGGGCAACAGCTGGAGTGGCCGGCCCATGGCTGGGGCGGTAATTACGAAGGCAAGCCCATCATCGGCTGGCACGATCTGGCCGAGCCACTGGGTGCCGAGGCCATCGCGGCGCGGATCACGGAGCGCCTGGGGCGCCAGCCGCTGCTGGTGGGGGCGCTCGACCGGCAGGTACGTCGAATCGCTTGGTGTACCGGCGGCGCGCAGGATTATCTGCAGGACGCCATCGACCTGGGCGCCGACTGTTTCATCAGCGGCGAGATTTCCGAGCGCACCACCCACTTGGCCCGGGAGGCTGGCGTCATCTACGCGGCGGCCGGCCACCATGCCACCGAGCGGGGCGGGGTGCAGGCGCTGGGGCGGCACCTGGCCGATCACTTCGGCATCGACGTGGAGTTCGTCGACGATCCGAATCCGGTCTGACCCACCGCCATTTTCCCGACAACGCAGCGCCTTCCCATCCGGCCATACAGAGCGAGTATCGCGCAAGAGACCGCTGACGGATGGGGCGCCAATGAAAAACGCCCGCCCCGGACACCGCAGGAAGCGGGCCGGGGCGGGCGTGGCTGAAAGCTGCCAAAGACCGGGCGGGAGCGTTCAGGTGTCAGGCGTCTGGTACCTGTTCTCCCTGGGGCCTTCGGTCATGATGCGGACGGAATCAGGCGCGGCTTTTCAGCGAGTCGCGGATTTCACGCAGCAGCACGACATCTTCCGGGGTGGGGGCCGGTGCAGCGGCTTCTTCCTTGATGAGCTTCTTCTTGGCGCCGTTGAACACGCGAACCATCTGGAAGATGATGAAGGCGAGGATCAGGAAGTTCAGGAAGATGGTGATGAAGTTGCCGTAGGCCAGCAGGGGCACGCCGGCCTTGGTCAGCGCGTCGTAGGTCTCGGGCACGCCGGTCGGCAGCGGCTTCGTGCTCAGCACGATGAAGTAGTTCGAGAAATCGAGGCCACCGAACACGGCACCGACGACCGGCATGATGATGTCCTTCACCATCGAGTCGACGATCTTGCCGAAGGCGCCGCCGATGATCACACCGACCGCCAGGTCGACGACGTTGCCCTTCAGGGCGAAATCTCTGAATTCCTTCATCATGGACATGATTGTTACTCCCGTGCTTGCTGCAATTTTTTATTGAACGTGAATGGACTTGAGAGTCGGCAATCACGACAGAAAAGCATGGAGCATCCGTGATTGCACCCTTCAATTCGGGATTATCCGCATATCGTCATGCGCCGCGCAAGGCGTTTGACGCTTGTTTGCAGGGTGGGGGCGCTCTCGCAATCATCGGTTGGGGCAGGGGCTTCCTCATCATGCGGAGTCTGCCGTGCAGCACATAACATGAGCTTATCTGCGCTCATTGGGCGGGCTTGTTGCGCGAAAACATGTTTATCCTGCATTTGCGGGGTGCATGTCCAGAAGGCGAGGGCCGTGCCTTTCGCGGAGGATGATCCAGAGGCCGCAACGCTGGCCGTCGGGCTTTGGGGGCCAATCTGCAGGGAGCGGGAGACATTTCCGGGAGTGCGCTCATGAAGGCGCCTTGCCGGTGTGCCTGCATCAGGGGCTCTGCTGGCCGGGTGTTGCCGTTTTCTGACGTCTTGGATGCGCATGTCGCGCGGGTGGCACTCTGGCGGGGCTGTACGGCGCAGCGGATTGCCGTCGTGCCGGTTTCACCACCCTTTCTGACTTTGGTCAAATTGCCCCGGTAGCCCCACGCCTATACTCGGCCGAGATATTTTGTTTTTGTGCAAACCACAATGAAGTTTGACGAGGGGTCTTCCTGATGGCCGATACGCTACCCGAACCGATGGACCCGGCCCGCCGCAACGCGCTGGTGACGACCTGCGTGCTGGGCGGGGTTGGTGCAGCCGGCGTTGCCGTTCCGCTGGTCAGCACCTTCCAGCCTTCCGAGCGGGCCAAGGCGGCCGGTGCGCCGGTCGAGGCCAGCATTGCCGGCATGCAGCCGGGTGAACTGCGTCGTGTCGAGTGGCGGGGCAACCCCGTCTGGCTCATCCGCCGCACCCCGCAGATGCTGGCGTCGCTGAAGCAGCAGGATTCGCAGCTTCTCGATCCGAACTCCGAGCAGTACTACATGTACGAGACGCCGGCCTACGCGAAGAACCCGCACCGTTCCATCAAGGAAGAGTACCTGGTCGTGGTGGGCATCTGTTCGCACTTGGGCTGTTCGCCCAGCGAGAAGTTTGCGGCGGGTCCCCAGCCCTCCCTGCCCGACAGCTGGCTGGGCGGCTTCCTCTGCCCCTGCCACGGTTCCACCTTCGACATGGCAGGCCGGGTCTTCAAGAACAAGCCGGCCAACGCCAACCTGGACGTGCCGCCCCACAAGTATCTGACCGACACCACGCTGTTGATTGGTGCCGACGACACGACAGGCTGAGCATCACGTTCCCGGCATTGCCGATCCCATCATGCCGGCCGGCGCTGCGCTGCAGCAGCCGCCCGGTGCAAGCATACGAATCGACAGCAGGTTAGCTCATGGCAGCAGAGAAAAAGGTCGACACGACGGGCCTCATGGGGTGGATCGACCACCGCTTCCCCGCCACCGTCCTCTGGAAGCGGGACGTGGCCGAATACTACGCCCCCAAGAATTTCAACTTCTGGTACATCTTCGGCTCGCTGGCCATGCTGGTGCTGGTCATCCAGATCGTCACCGGCATCTTCCTGGTCATGCACTACAAGCCGGATGCCGAGAAGGCGTTTGCCTCCGTGGAGTACATCATGCGTGATGTGCCCTGGGGCTGGCTGGTGCGCTACATGCACTCCACCGGCGCGTCGGCCTTCTTCATCGTCGTCTACCTGCACATGTTCCGCGGGCTGCTCTACGGTTCCTACCGCAAGCCGCGCGAGCTGGTCTGGCTGTTCGGCTGCATGATCTTCATGGCGCTGATGGCCGAAGCCTTCTTCGGCTATCTGCTCCCCTGGGGGCAGATGTCGTACTGGGGCGCCCAGGTCATCGTCAACCTGTTCTCCGCCATCCCGGTCATCGGTGAAGACCTGTCCATCTGGATTCGTGGCGATTACGTGGTGGGCGACGCCACGCTGAACCGCTTCTTCTCCTTCCACGTCATCGCGATCCCGCTGGTGCTGCTGGGCCTGGCCGTGGCGCACATCATCGCGCTGCACGAAGTGGGTTCCAACAACCCCGATGGCATCGAGATCAAGGCCAAGAAGGGCCCCGATGGCAACCCGCTCGACGGCATCCCCTTCCACCCGTACTACACGGTGCATGACATCTTCGGTGTCACGATCTTCCTGCTGATCTTCTCGGCGGTGATCTTCTTCGCACCCGAGATGGGCGGCTACTTCCTGGAGTACAACAACTTCATCCCGGCCGACCCGCTGAAGACGCCGCCGCACATTGCGCCGGTCTGGTACTTCACGCCCTTCTATTCCATCCTGCGGGCCACCACCACCGAGTTCCTGTACTACGGCATGCTGCCCTTCCTGCTGGTGCTCCTGGTGTTCATCCTGAAGTCGGCACGCTTTGCCATCGCCAAGCTCATCGGCACGGTGGTGATCCTGTCGCTGTGCGCAGGCTTCTTCCTGCTGGATGCGAAGTTCTGGGGCGTGGTTGCCATGGGCGCCTCCACCCTGATCTTCTTCGCGCTGCCCTGGATCGACCAGAGCCCGTCGCGTTCCATCCGCTATCGTCCCACGTGGCACAAGGCGTTCTATGCCGTCTTCGTCGTGGCCTTCCTGGTGCTGGGCTACTACGGCGTGCAGCCGCCGTCGCCCACGGCCGAGCGTCTGTCGCAGTTCTTCACGCTGATCTACTTCGGCTTCTTCTTCTTCATGCCGTGGTGGAGCCAGATCGGAACCTTCAAGCAGCCGCCCGAGCGCGTCACTTTCAAGCCCCACTGAACTCCAGGCAGCGAGAAACCCAATGAATATTCCCGTTTTCATTCGTCGCCGCTTCGGTATCCTGGCCACGGCCCTCGCCTGTGCGCTGTCGGCCCCCGTGATGGCGGCTGATGCCGGCGTGAAGCTGGACAAGTTTCCGGCCGAGAAGATGAACGACATGCCGGCACTGCAGGATGGTGCCCGCACCTTCGTCAACTACTGCCTCAACTGTCATGGCGCATCCATGATGCGCTTCAACCGGCTGAAGGACATCGGCCTCACCGACGAGCAGATCACCGAGAGCCTGGTGTTCACCGGCGCCCGTGTCGGTGATCTGATGAAGGTGGCCATGACGCCGGCCGATGGCAAGGCATGGTTTGGTGCCGCGCCCCCGGATCTCTCCGTCATCGCCCGTGCGCGTTCGTCGCACGATGGCTCGGGTGCCGACTGGCTCTACACCTACCTGCGCAGCTACTACCGCGATGGTTCCCGCGAAACCGGCTGGAACAACTCCGTGTTCGCCAACGTGGGCATGCCGCACATCCTGTGGCAGTGGCAGGGGCAGCGCGGTGCCGTCGAGGAACGTGTCGCCCCGGTGAAGGACGAGGCCACCGGTGAAGTCACCGGCTGGAAGAAGACCATCATCGAGCTGGACAGGTACGGCAACCGCTCCGAGCGCGAAGAAGCGCTGTCCGGCAACGACCATGTCGAAGGCTCCACCTTCACGATGGGCAAGCCCGAGGGGGGCACGCTGTCCGAGGCCGAGTACGACGACAAGGTGGCCAATCTGGTCGCCTTCATGAACTACATGTCCGACCCCACCGCGTCCACCCGTTCCAGTCTGGGCATCTGGGTGATGCTGTTCCTGCTGGTGTTCATCGCATCGGCCTGGAAGCTCAACCGCGAGTTCTGGAAGGACATCAAGTAAGGCCGTCCTCCGGCGTTGGCGCCGGAGATGCAACACCTGCGGGCGGTATCCAGGGAGGGGGCGAAGTCATTCGCCCCCTCTTGCATGGCGTGATATCTTGTTTGTCGGCCCAGTCATTCTTGTCAGGAACCCGTCCGGGTTCCCGTGTCATCAGGAGAGTTCACCCATGATGGTGCTTTATTCCGGGACCACCTGCCCGTTCAGCCAACGTTGCCGTTTCGTGTTGTTCGAGAAGGGCATGGATTTCGAGATCCGGGATGTCGACCTGTACAACAAGCCCGAAGACATCTCGATCATGAACCCCTACGGCCAGGTGCCGGTTCTGGTCGAGCGGGATCTGATCCTGTACGAATCCAACATCATCAACGAATACATCGACGAGCGCTTCCCGCATCCGCAGCTGATGCCGGCAGACCCCGTGATGCGTGCCCGCACGCGGCTGTTCCTGTTCAATTTCGAGCGTGAGCTGTTCGTGCACGTGCAGACGCTGGAGCGCCGCGACCACGACAAGGAAACGGCCCGCACGATGGATCGGGCCCGCGCCCAGATCCGCGATCGGCTCACCCAGCTCACCCCCATCTTCGTGAAGAACCGCTTCATGCTGGGTGACGAGTTCTCGATGCTGGACGTGGCAATGGCGCCGCTGCTCTGGCGTCTCGACCATTATTCGATCGACATGCCCAAGTCGGCAGCACCGCTGATGAAGTACGCAGAGCGCATCTTCTCGCGTCCTGCCTACATCGAGGCACTCACCCCCTCCGAAAAGGTCATGCGTCGCTGATGGCCGAGATCTCGACCAAGCCCTACATGATCCGCGCGATTCACGAGTGGTGTACCGACAACGGCTACACCCCCTATCTGCTGGTGAAGGTAGGCGGGAAGGCGCGGGTGCCCATGCAGCATGTGCAGAACGACGAGATCGTGCTCAATGTCTCGTCGATGGCCACCAATGCGTTGCAGATCGGCAACGATGTCATCCGTTTCGAGGCCCGCTTCAACGGTGTCCCCGAGCACATCATCGTGCCGGTGGGCAACGTGGCGGCCATCTATGCGCGCGAGACCGGTTCCGGCATGGCCTTCAGTCCCGAGATCGACGAGGGCGATGATCTGGCAGACCAGGCTGACCAGCAGGGCAGGACTCCTGCCCTGGCTGCCGTGCCGCCCGCTGACGGCGCCGATGGGGCCGGCAGCAGCGGCAATGGGGCCGTGCTGGCCTTTGGACGCAAGGGCCGCGACAAATCGAAGGGCGGGCGAGGTGATGGTACGGACGGCAATGCCGCGCGTGCGACCGACGCCGATGCCGACAGCAGCGCCGATGATCAGGGCGGGGCCGAGGGCGAACGCCAGCGGCCGCCCTCCGGGCTGCGTCCGGCCGGTGCCACCGACAGCAGCGGCGGCACGCCACCGGACGACGAGCCACCACCAGCCGGCGGCGGCAAGCCTCGTCTCGTGCGCGTCAAATGATCCTGTCATCCGGCGGCTCGCAGCAAGCATTCGACAGCGTTTGCCTGTAGAATCGCAGCCGCACCGTCGGAAGGATCAACCGGGATCACATCGGCCTTCTTCCGCTGCATCCCAAAGGGCGGCCGGTTCTCCACCAGTCTTTCAGCCCCGATGCCAGTCACGTGCCGCTTTAGCTCAGTTGGTAGAGCAACCGCCTTGTAAGCGGTAGGTCGTCAGTTCGAATCCGACAAGCGGCACCATTTTCCTTGTGTTTCAAGGGGTTGGCTCATCAGTTCATCTTTGCCGAGACTATAGCTCCTGCCTGTCAGGTGTGCGTAGGTTCACTTGCATTGTTGGCGGCTTCTGCGGGGCCTGAGCGCTGGCGCGCAGCATGGCGGCCCGCAGGATGGCGTTCAGGCGGGTCTGGTAGTCGCTGCCGTCGCGTTTCAACCAGCATCGAATGCCAGGGTGAAGTTTGAGCGAGGGTCGGCTGGGCTGAGACAGCAGGGCACAGGACGCTGGCAGCTTCGCCATTATGCACCCCCGGTATTTCCCCGGCATGGCTTCCCGGCGCTTTCCGGCCCTTCCTTCGCGTATCATCCCTCGAACGCTCATGCTCCCCGCAACACCGCCGTGTGGCCCGGAGCCATCCGCCCCTGTCTGTCATCCTCGCTGCTGCCATGCCGCGCGCCGGTGTTCGCCATCCTTATGACGGCCGGTCAGAAAACGAACAACAACCCGTTCCATGAGTTCCCACGCCACTGCCGCACCCCCTGCCAACGAAAAGCTGATTGCTTCTTCCCAACCCACGCTGCGCCGTTCGCTGCTGGCACGGCACATGTCGATGATTGCCATTGGCGGTTCGATCGGCACGGGCCTGTTCGTGGCCTCGGGGGCCACCATTTCCGAGGCGGGGCCGGGCGGTGCCTTGCTGGCCTATGCGCTCGTTGGCCTGATGGTCTACTTCCTGATGACCAGCCTGGGTGAACTGGCCGCCTACATGCCGGTATCGGGCTCCTTTGCTACCTACGGCGCCTGCTATGTGGATGAGGGCTTCGGCTTCGCGCTGGGCTGGAACTACTGGTACAACTGGGCCATCACGATTGCGGTCGACCTGGTGGCGGCCCAGCTCGTCATGGCCTACTGGTTCCCCGAAGTGCCCGGGGTGCTGTGGAGCGCCGTCTTCCTGGCCCTGATGTTCGCGCTCAACGTCATCTCGGTGAAGGGCTTCGGTGAAGCCGAATACTGGTTTGCCGCCATCAAGGTCTGTACCGTCGTGGTCTTCATTGCCGTGGGCCTGCTGATGATCGTCGGCATCATCCACGGGGGCGAGCGCGCTACCTCCTTTGCAGAGAGCCTCGGCAACTGGACCACCGGCGAGGCGCCCTTCGTGGGCGGCTTCTCGGCCCTCATCGGCGTGGCGATGATCGTCGGCTTCTCCTTCCAGGGTACCGAACTCATCGGCATCGCCGCTGCCGAATCGAAGGACCCCGGCCGCAACATCCCGCGTGCCGTCCGGCAGGTGTTCTGGCGGATCCTGCTGTTCTACATCCTCGCCATCCTCGTCATCAGCCTGCTCATCCCCTATACCGATCCGCGCCTCCTGCGCAACGATCTGGGCGACATCAGTGTCAGCCCCTTCACCCTCGTCTTCGAGCGGGCCGGGCTGCTGTCGGCCGCTGCCGTCATGAATGCGGTCGTGCTCACTTCGGTGCTGTCGGCCGGCAACTCCGGCATGTATGCCTCCACCCGCATGCTCTACACGCTGGCCACGCAGGGCATGGCACCGCGCATCTTTGCCCGCCTGTCATCCAATGGCGTGCCCGTGTGGGCGCTGGTGGCCACCACCGTCGTGGCGGGCCTCTGCTTTGCCACCTACCTGGGCAGCCCCGAAAACATCTACGTGTGGCTGCTCAACCTCTCGGGCATGACCGGCTTCATCGCCTGGCTGGGCATTGCCATCAGCCACTACCGCTTCCGCAAGGGTTACATCGCCCAGGGGCGTGACCTCTCCGCGCTGCCCTACCGGGCCTCGGCCTTTCCGTTTGGGCCGGTTTTCGCCTTCATCCTGTGCATGATCATCACGCTGGGCCAGAACTACCAGGCCTTCCTCGCCGACCGGATCGACTGGACGGGCGTTGTCGCCACCTACATTGGCCTGCCGGTGTTCCTCGGCATCTGGTTTGGCTACCGGCTCATCAAGGGCTCAAGATTTGTCCGTTACGCCGACATGAGTTTCGAGTCGCCCCGCATCTCCGATTCGGACGCCTGAGTGCGGGGGCGGGGTGAGCGCGATGGATTTCCGCCATGCCTCATTCCCCGCCAAAGGATGAGAACTTCCGCTTCCGGTCCAGTGCGGCCATGCGTTTCATGTCGTCGGCACTCAGCTCGAAATCGAAGATCGTGATGTTCTCGCGGATGTGATCCGGGTTGCTGGAGCCGGGAATGGCGATGTTGGCCGCCTGCAGCTGCCAGCGCAGGATGATCTGCGCCGGCGTCTTGCGATGTGCGGCCGCGAGGGCGCGAATGACCGGATCGGCAAAGAGCGTGTCCTTGCCGCCCAGGCTGTAGGAATTGCGCCCGCCCAGCGGATACCACGCTTCCATCTGCGTGCCGTACTCCCGCAGGAAGGCCTTGGTGTGCGTGTCCTGATGGTAGGGGTGGACTTCATTCTGCACCACCGCTGGTGTAATGCTGGCAACCGCCATGATGTCCCCGAAGGTCTTGCGGTGGTAATTCGACAGCCCGATGGCGCGCAGCTTGCCGGCCTGCACATACCTTTCCATCACCTGCCAGGCATCGCGGTCATGTGAATCCGGCGCATGCAGCAGCAACAGGTCGATGTAGTCGCTGCCCAGTTCCTTCAGCCGCTCGTCAATGGCGCGGCCAGCATTGGCGTAATCGCTGCTGCCGTAGATCTTGGTGGTGATGAAGATCTGGTCACGCGGAATGCCCGAGGCCCGCACGGCCTTGCCTACGCTGGCCTCGTTGCGGTACATCCGTGCCGTGTCGATGAGGCGATAACCTGCCCGCAGCGCATGCGTCACGGAGTTTTCCGCCTGCGCGGGCGAGAGTGACCACACGCCCAGTCCGATGATCGGCATGTCGATGCCGTTGTTCAGGCGTACCGTGCGCTTTCCGAAATCGAAGGGATGGAAGACGTGCTTCCCGGCGGCACCGGTGGCAGCACGCGGGTTGCCGGTGGGTGGCTGATCAGCCCCTGCCGTCTTGCCGTCGGTGTCAGGGGGCGGTGCCGAATTGCCTTGGGATCGTGATACTGCCGGAAGGGCCGAAAGGAGAAGCGGGGCGGCGATGTGTTGCAGCATCTGGCGACGTGAACGGGACATGGCGCGGTCTCCTGCGGGGGGTGAGCAGAATTGCGGCAGGGGGGCTGGTCGCAGGGGAGTGTTTCCTCCCTATCCTAAGCGCGGTCTGCATGTCCGTAAATGAATGGTTCTGGAATGCTGCATTCCAGCGCTGGTGATAATGGCGCAGGGAAACATGCCCTCTGGGGGATGGCCCGAGTCATGTTCATCGGCTGTGGCAAACCGTTCACGGGCCGCTCATCGCAGCGCCGCGGGCGGGCGTCAACCGCTGGCCCGGATACCGCCAACCATTGAGCCGCACGCGGCAGACACACACGGGCGTCATGACCACAATGCACGCCGATTCAGAGCGATCGGGGAGCCTGTTGTCATGCGCGGCGATGCCATTCCATTTTCGGTACGGCCATTGGTGGCCGCGGTGCTGTTTGGCGTGCTGCTGGGCGCGTGTGGCGGCGGCAGTTCCGACAGCGGCCACCTGGAGCCGTCACTGGGGCAGGGCAATGCCGAGTTGATCCGTGCCGAATATCAGGCTGCGCTGAAGGCAGCCGAACAGCGCCAGGACATGATGAGGGCCGCAGCACTGCCGGCCGGCTCCGTCGCTCAGGACATTGCCCCGGCGCAGATGGATTTGCCGATCAGCAAGGAAAGTCTTGATGACGAGGCAGTCAGCCCGATGCCTGTGGGCACCGGGGCCGAGGCGCTGGCGCATGCGCAGCCCTTCCATGCGCTGGCTCGGGAAGTGGTGGAGAAGGTGAACGCGATTCGTGCGCAGCCGCAGCGCTGTGGCGACACGATGTATCCGGCAGCGGGGCCGCTGGTGTGGAACGCGCGGGTGGCCTATGCAGCCCTGCTGGAATCCGAATGGATGGTGAAGACCAACTCCTTCAGCCACCAGTGGGAAGACGGCAAATACGTCTGGGACCGTTTCGACATGGCGCACTATGCGTGGTCGAAGGCCGATGAAAACATTGCCGCCGGTTTCAGCACGCTGGACAAGGCCATGCAGGCGTGGCTGGAGAGCCCCTCGCACTGCAAGGCGATGATGCGGCCCGACATTCGTGAGATCGGTCTGTCGGTACTGCCGGGCCGCGAGGGCAGCCGCTACAACTCCTACTGGACGATGGCACTGGGTACGCCCGGGCACTGAAGGCGTCCGCTGGCGTCACTCCGGCAGGCGCCGGTCGTCCGTCTGCTGTTCGGCCAGCAGCACGCCGCTGATCACGCCACTGATGATGCTGTAGAGTAGCGCAGCCAGCACGGCCCACCAGAAGCCGTCAATGTGGAAGCCGTCCACCATCCGCGACGTGACCCAAAACATCAGCCCGTTCAGGACGAGTGTGAACAGGCCCAGCGTGACCACCGTGATCGGCAGCGTCAGCACGAACAGGACCGGCCGGATGACGGTATTGAGAAAACCGATGATGAGCGCCACCAGCAGCGCGGTGCCGAAGCTCCTGAGCTGGACGGCATCGAGGATGTAGGGCAGCAGGAAGATGGTGGCCGCGTTGACGGCCCAGACCAGAAGCAGGCGGATGCTCATGGGGTATCCCTCCTTGGGGAGAAGGCCGCCCGGGCCGGTGACGGCTGCAGGCTGGCAGGCGACGGAAGTGTCACATGTTCGCACATGTGGGTAATTTGCCAGCTTTCAAGCGTCAGTTGCCAGCTTTCAAGCGTCAGGTGTTCAGGCGCTCAGCCGCGTGCCGTTGGCACCACCCGCAAGCCCAGCAGCTGGTGCATGGTGTCGAAATCGCGGTCCTGGTGCAGCAGGGCATAGTCGCGCTGCAGGCAGAAGGCGCCGATCATCACATCGAGCGCACTGCGAATGGTGAATCCCTGCGCAACCATTGCCCGGAAGTGGCTGGCGGCCTCACAAGCCAGCTCCGGGCTGAAGGCGGGCTCGACGATGAAGCCTTCGAGCAGGTGGCGGGCATTGCGGTAGTCGCGCTCATGACGGAATCCGCGCAGCACTTCGTAGAGCACCAGATCGGGCACCACCAGATGCTCGGCCTGCTGTCTGAGCAATTGCTTCAGTGTGGTGGTGGCGGGCGCGGATGTGCCGCGAAAGAAGTCGATCCAGACGCTGCTGTCGATGACGATCATGGCTTGTCATGGCCTTTTGCGTCGTAGACTGCCTCGGGGCTCATGACACGCAGCATGCCGCTGCCGATGGCTGCCGGCACCTGGTCGGGCTGGTCATCCCAGTGCAGTCTGCCTTCCCACTTGAGAACTTCGAGTGCGTGGTTACGGCGGGCAACCAGACGCAAGCCTTCTTCGACGGCTTCGCGCTTGCTCTTGAAATGGCCGCCTCTCATGGCGGCTTCCATGAGCGTGTCGTCAATGTCGATGTTTGTGCGCATTATGTGTGTTTCGGGTGTTTTTTGTGTAGGCTACACGGGTTATGCGCAGGAGGCAAGTGACGGGCGGGAAGGCCGTGTCGTCATGCGTCGGCCGGCATGGGGGAGTAGGGGGAAGGCCCGGAGGGGGTCAGCGCTCCGGGTTCCACGGTGGCGCCAGTTGTTGCGCGATGCCGAACAGGTCGAGCACGCGGCCCAGCATGTGATCCACCATCGTCTCGATGCTGTCGGGGCGCTGGTAGAAGGCGGGCACGGGCGGGTAGATGATGCCGCCCATCTCGGTCACGCGAGTCATGTTGTGCAGGTGGGCGAGGTTCAGCGGCGCCTCGCGCGTCAGCATCACCAGCCGGCGGCGCTCCTTCAGCACCACATCGGCGGCGCGGGTGATGAGGTTGTCGGAAAGCCCCAGCGCCACGGCGGCCAGGGTGCGCATCGAGCAGGGGGCGATGACCATGCCCTCGGTGCTGAACGAGCCCGAGGCGATGCAGGCGCCGATGTCCTTCACCGAATGGACATGGCTGGCCAGCGCCTCGACGGCGCTGCGGTTCATGTCCAGCTCGGCCGCAATCGTCTGCCAGGCGGCCGCAGACACCATCAGGTGGGTTTCGACATCGGACTGCGCACGCAGGTGCTGCAGCAGGCGCACGCCCAGAATTGCGCCACTGGCGCCGGTAATCGCAACGATCAGATGACGACTCATCAGCAACGGCAGGAAGGTTGATTGGCGAAAAATCGCCGGAATGATGTTAGTGTGCAGACTGATTTGCTCGGGCGCAAACAGGCGCCCCACCCACAGGAACGCTCATCATGACTCAGTACTCGGTTTTCGTTGACGGACAGGAAGGCACCACCGGTTTGCAGATCGACGAGTATCTGCGCCGGCGCACCGACATCACGGTGCTGCGCATCGACCCGGCCCTGCGGAAAGACCCGGCCGAGCGCGCCCGTCTGCTGAATGCGGCCGATGTGGCGTTCCTGTGCCTGCCCGATGCTGCCGCACGGGAATCGGTGGCACTGGTGGAGAACCCCGCCACCTGCGTGATCGACACCAGCACGGCGCACCGTGTGGATGAAGGCTGGGCCTATGGCATGCCCGAACTGGATGCCGGCCAGCGTGCGCGCATCCGCAGCAGCAACCGCATTGCCAATCCCGGTTGCCATGCCTCGGCCTTCATCCTGGCCGTGCGGCCGCTGGTGGATGCCGGTCTGCTGCCGGCAGACTACCCGCTGTCGGCCACCTCGCTTACCGGCTTTTCAGGCGGGGGCAAGAAGATGATCGAGCAATACGGGGTGGCGATGGCCGACGGTCATGGGTCGCCCCTGCTGTCGCCGCGTCCCTATGCACTGGGGCTGGCGCACAAGCACCTGCCCGAGATGATTCGCTATGGCCAGCTTGCGCAGGCGCCGATCTTCAGCCCGGTGGTCGGGCCGTTCTACAAGGGGCTGGCCGTGACGATTCCGCTGGACATTGCCCGCCTGGGTGGCAAGGCCAGCCGGCAGGCCATCCACGACGCGCTCAGCGCCCGCTATGCTGGTGAGCCCTTCGTGACGGTGGCACCGCTGGATGCCGAGGTGGATGGCGGCTTCTTCGACGTGCAGGGCTGCAACGGCAGCAACCGCGTCGACCTGTTCGTGTTCGGCAATGATCGCCAGTGCCTGCTGGTGGCGCGGCTGGACAACCTCGGCAAGGGCGCCAGCGGCGCCGCCATCCAGTCGATGAACGTGCGCCTGGGGCTGGACGAGACGCTGGGGCTGGTCTGAGCCTGCTCAGCCCTTGGCGCTTTCCGGCAGCAGCTTCTGCAGCTCGCCGGTCTCGGCCATCTCGGCCATGATGTCGGTGCCGCCGATGAACTCGCCGTTGATGTAGAGCTGCGGGATGGTCGGCCAGTTGGAATAGTCCTTGATGGCCTGGCGCACTTCCTCGTCTTCCAGCACGTTGATGGTGACGAGCTGCTTCACGCCGGCGTTCTTCAGCACCTGAATGGCCTTGCCCGAAAAACCGCATTGCGGGAACTGGGCCGTGCCCTTCATGAACAGCACGATCGGGTGCTCGGTAACGGTCTGCTTGATGAATGCCTGTGCGTCCATGAATTTTCTCCGGAGCAAATGGGTGAAAGCGGCCGGCGCAGGTGGGCCTGAGAGCGTGTTATGAACTTATTCGTCCCCGCGAAAGCCCCACAGGGCGTGCAGAACAAGGCGCCAGGCCCGCCGAATCCTGGATGGATTCAAGGGAATGGCAACGCAGTGCTGCACGTCCTGCGGGACTTTCCCGCTGGGCTGCCGCCAAAACCGCGCGCTGGACAGCGTTGCCACGCTTGACAAGGCGGCCAGCCTTGACGGCGCGTGGCGCCTTGCCAGCACACGGTTTTGGGGGCAGCGCGGGGACGAATAAGTTCATAACACGCTCTGAAGCCCTGCCGGACGACGCAAAAGCCGCATGGTAACGCGATGGCTCCCGGTCGTGGCTTCACTCCGGTCAAGTTTGGGGGAAGATTCCTGCTGGGGCTGACGGCAGGGCTGGCGCCATGTCCGATTGCCGGGCACGGAAAGCAGAAAGGAAGGGTGCGGTCGCCCGGTGCAGCACTGGTCGGGCTGGTTGCGCGCAGCCTGGCACGGCCAAGCGAGACGGCATTTCTCCTGTTCAGGGCTTCTGTGCCAGCGCCAGCGTGAGCGGCAGCGTCAGGGGCGGGCGTTCCAGCAGGCGGGGCAGGTCATCCGTCATCTCGGCCAGCTCGCCTTGGGCAATGGCCGTGTAGGTGGACACCCAGGCGTCCAGTTCCCAGTCCTGCGCAGCGGGCCAGCCGGCACGACGGCTGGCGTAGGCTTCGTCGATGCTTTCGTGGTGGAAGCGATGCGGCTTGCCGGTGGCGCGCGTCAGTTCGGTGGCCACTTCTGCCATGTTCAGCGACTGCGGGCCGGTGAGGGTGTAGGTACGGTTCAGGTGTGGCTTGCCGGGCTGGTTCGAGGCGTGGGCGGCGCTGGCCGGGGAGCCATGCCGGGCGCGGGCAGGGGCGCCGCTGGTGCCGACGGCAACTGCATCGTCGTCGCGGGGCGTGCCGCTATCGGTGGCGTCGTCGTCAGCGGCGTGGTTGCCGGCGGCGGCCTGCCCGCGGTGGGCCGCCACCGGGCGATGGTTGCTTTGGGCAAGATCCATCAGCACCCGCACGGCTGCATCGGCCACATCGCGCTGCGACACGCAGGCGACACGGCCATTGCCTGCCGGCCCGCGAATCACGCCGTGGGCATCGGCCAGCTCCAGCATGATTTCCGTGTAGAAATTGTCCCGCAGGAAGGTGTAGGCCATGCCGCTGTCCCGGATGGCCTGCTCGGTGTCGGCATGGGTGCGGGCCAGCGTGAAGGTACTGTCCGGCCGCGCATTGGCAAAGGACAGATACACGATGTGCCCCACGCCGGCATCGCGGGCGGCGCGCACGAAGCTGCGGTGTTCCTCCCCGCGCGTGGCACTTTCCGAGGCAGACACCATGAACAGCAGGTCTATGCCGGTCAGCGCCTGACGTGAAGCGTCGTAGTCGGCGTAATGGCAGGCACGCACCGTTGTGTGCGGCAGAGCTGGCGCCTTGTCCGGGGAGCGCAGCAGGAGTGTCAGCGGAAATCCCTGTCGGCTGAGTTCACGCGCCACCCTGCCGCCGATGGTGCCGCTGGAACCTGTGATGGCGATGTTCATGCCGATGTTCTCCTGATGGCTGCCTGCTGGATGAGTGCGCATGACGGCCAGGGATCGTCTGAACAAGCCGCTGCGGGTCTGTCAGTCGGCCGGGGCTATGCTGGCGGATCTGCAGCAGGACAGAAACCGCTTTTTTGCGCGGGCGTCCGGGCGACGTGGAGGCCGGCGCTGGCTGATCCTGTCGGACCTTGCATGGCTCCGCCTGGTGTTCCCGGGGGCCTGTTCCGGTGCTTCCTGGTGAGCGTCTGAACAATTCATGATAACGGAGCCGACACCCCTGGCATTGTGGCCGTCATGTATCCATTGAGAGCAAATATTTCAGGGGGGTGTGTTTTTCGCATGCCGGCATGCAGAAAACGAGGGCTCGTGTCATGCAGGTGCAGGGCCGGCATGAGCACACGGAAGCGGTCGAATCTGCAGGACTTGCCCGGCTCATGCCGCCAAAGCCTGAGTGGGAGTCTCCTGTGCAATGGCACAGCAGAACCTGCGCAGTTCATGCTGCTAAAGCCTAGAGCGTGTTATGAACTTATTCGTCCCCGCGCTGGCCCCAAAACCGTGTGCTGGCAAGGCGCCACGCGCCGTCAAGGCTGGCTGCCTTGTCAAGCGTGGCAACGCAGTCCAGCGCGCGGTTTTGGGGCCAGCCCGCAGGGAAAGCCCCGCAGGACGTGCAGCACTGCGTTGCCAGCCCCTTGAATCCATCGAGGATTCAGCGGGTCTGACGCCTTGTTCTGCACGCCCTGTGGGGCTTTCGCGGGGACGAATAAGTTCATAACACGCTCTAAGTCTGAGCAGATGCTTCATGCCCTGCACCCGATGCGGGGCGTTGGTGGTCGCAGAGGGGCTTATGCGGGGATGAATCAGTGCATGACACGCGCCAGGAATTGTGTGGAGGGGGCGTCGGCAGGATCAGGGCTGCCCGGGCGTGCCGACGAACACGCCACCACTCACCCGCGGCTGACCGGCAAGATCGCGCCAGGTGAAAACCTGTTCAAAACCGGCAGCTTTCAGCAGGGCCTGCACGGCGTCTTGCTGGTCGTAACCGTGCTCCAGCAGCAACCAGCCGCCGGGCGCGAGATGTGTCGGGGCGCCGGCGATGATGATGCGCAGGTCGTCGAGACCGTCGGCGCCGGAGGCCAGCGCCTGCTGCGGCTCGAAGCGCAGATCGCCCTGTTGCAGGTGGTGGTCGGCCGCAGCAATGTAGGGCGGGTTTGAGACGATCAGGTCGAAACGCGGGGTGATGCTGACGGATTTCGCGCCTGAAGTCTCCGAATGTCTTTTGTTCAAATTATCAGGCGGCGTGCATGAACCAGGTTTCTCTCGAACCCCTTCGTCTGCCTGAAGTGCATCCCACCAGCTGCCGTGGTGCCAGCGGATTCGCGAGGCACCCAGCGTGCGCGCATTTTCCTGTGCCAAAGCCAGCGCATCAGCCGAGCGTTCCACCGCATGCACTTCCACCTCCGGGTGCAGCAGCGCCAGCGTGATGGCGATGATGCCGCTTCCCGTGCCCAGATCCAGCAGACGCAGCGGGGCGTGACCCATGCCGGTCTGCACCGGGGGGGCGTCATCACCGTGTGTAGGCAAATTGTCTTGATTTAAAGACGAGTTGTGCGCCGGCCAGGCGGAAGCTGGCTGGGTGGTGGGCGTAGATTGGGGGGCGCGCGTTGACCGGGCCTGAGGGGGCGTTGGGGTGAGTACTGGCGCTGGCGTCGGCGAAGGAGATTGCCCTGATGTTGGCTCTGTGATTGGCGCGGCGCCGGGTTGTACGTGGGCGCAAGACCCGATATCAGTGCACCGCGCCGTTCGCTTTGCAATCCAGGGAGCCAGCCGCTCGCACGCCACCTCCACCAGCGTTTCAGTGTCAGCACGCGGAATCAGTACCGCAGGCGACACCGCAAAGCGGTGGCCGTGAAATTCCTGTTCACCCAGCAGGTAGGCAAGCGGCTCACCGTTGCGGCGCCGCCCGGCAAGCGTTGCAAAATGCGCCGCCACGTCGGCGTCTGCCGTGTCGTCGCCGTGGGCCATCAGCCAGGTCTGCGCCTTGCCGGTAACCAGACTCATCAGCCGGCGGCTTTCGTTGCGCGGCAGGCCGCTGGCCTGCATCAGCCGGTCGAAGGTTTCTTCCATTTTCATGAAATCAAGCCAACAGGAACTCAGCCCGCTGCATCCAGCTGCTCGGCCGCCTGCTCGGCAATGCGGGCTTTTATCAGCGCATCGCTCAGCTCATCCAGATCGCCGTCCATGATGGCCTGCAATTTGTAGAGCGTGAGATTGATGCGGTGATCGGTCATGCGCCCTTGCGGAAAATTGTAGGTGCGGATGCGTTCGGAGCGGTCGCCCGAGCCGACGAGATTCTTGCGGTGCGCGGCAGTCTTTGCGTGGCGCGCGCGTTCCTCGGCATCGCGCAGGCGCGTCAGCAGCACCGTCATCGCCTTCTCGCGGTTGCGGTGTTGCGAGCGGTCATCCTGACATTCCGCCACCGTGCCCGTGGGCAGGTGGGTGATGCGCACCGCCGATTCCGTCTTGTTCACGTGCTGCCCGCCCGCGCCCGAGGCACGGAACACGTCGATGCGCAGATCGTCGGGATTGATGGTGATGTCGCCGGTGGGCTCGGCTTCGGCCATCACCGCCACCGTGCAGGCCGAGGTGTGGATGCGCCCCTGCGACTCGGTGACAGGCACACGCTGCACCCGGTGCGTGCCCGACTCGAAACGCAGATGACCGAACACCTCGCGGCCCGTCACCTGCACGATCACCTCGCGGTAGCCCCCCAGCTCGGATTCGCTGGCCGACAGGATCTCGGTCTGCCAGCCACGCCGCTCGGCATGGCGCAAATACATGCGCAGCAGATCGCCCGCAAAGAGCGCACTCTCGTCGCCGCCCGTGCCCGCACGGATTTCCAGAATCGCATTGCGCGCATCATCCGGGTCGCGCGGCCGCAGCAGTGTCTCGATCTGCGCCAGCGCCGCGTCCCGTCGCTGCCCGGCACTGGTGGCCTCCTCATCGGCAAACTCGCGCAGCTCCGGGTCGTCGCGCATCTGCTGCGCAGCCGCCAGATCGGCATCGGCCTGCCGCCACTGCGCATAGGTGTCCAGCACCTCCGAAACCTCGGCGTGCTCCTGATTCAGGCGGCGCAGCAGCGCGATGTCGTTGCCGGCATCCTGGCTGGCCAGTTGGGCGTTCAGCTCATCCAGCCGGTTCTGCATCCGGTCGAGCTGCGCCCGCAGGGTGTCTTTCATGATGGGACGGGTGGTGGGGGCACAGGCATTCTAATGCCGGGCGGGGGCTGGATGCTTGTCGTGGCTGAGGGTGCGTGCAGATGTGTGGAGCGAGGCGACAAGGGCTGTGCTGACATTGGCCCCGCCTTCGGCCTTTGCAACTTGCTCAGCTGTCCGGGTGTCGTTCGATGGTGGGATGGCAATGGATGGGCACCTGCAGGGAATTGGCGATGAAGCAGGCCGCGTGTGCGTCATGATGAAGCGCGCGTGCCTTGTCTGCGTCGCTGTCGGCGCTGATCTGCACATGAGGATGGAGCGTGATCGACACGAAGCGGCCGGCATGCTGTGCGTCACCTTCGTCCATCGTCGCTTCGGCATGGTCGGTGTATGACAGCACCGTGATCCGGTTGACGGCGCACAGGTGCAGGTACCACAGCTTGTGGCAGGCCGAGGTGGCGGCAAGCAGCATGTCCTCCGGGTTCCAGCGAGAGGCGTTGCCGCGGAAAGCCGGGTCGGCAGACCCCGGCAGCACAGGCTTGCCCGGTATCGTTGCGATGAAGTCTCGGGAATATGCCGTATAGGACGAGGTGCCGCTGCCCCGGTTGCCGGTCCATTCGACGGTGCTTTGATAACGATGCTGTTTCATGGTTCAACGATGCTGTCTCTTTCTGGCGCATGACACGCGCCAGGATGGTTTATGGTGGGTTTTCCCATACGGAATACGTCCGGGCAACACCATGCAGACGAGATATTTTCCACGGTTCAACCCGATGCCCTGTCGGGGTTTGCCCGCTCGGCCATCTGGCTGACGACAACCGGCCATGTGGCCGATGTTCATGCCCGCTACATCGTGGGCTGGCGCGTGAGCTGCAGCATGCAGGCCGACTTCGTGCTGGATGCGCTGGAGCAGGCCCTGTACGCCTGCCAGCCCGAGTGTGACACACTGATCCACCACAGTGACCGGGGCAGCCAGTATGTGTCCGTTCGCTACTCGGAACGACTGGCGCAGGCCGGTATGGTGCCTTCGGTCGGCAGCCGGGGCGACAGCTACCACAACGCTCTGGCCGAGCGTATCAACGGCCTGTACAGGCCGGAAATCGTCCACCGGCCCAGTGCTTGGAAAACGGTCACGTCGCCGGCGGCGCTTGAGACTCTCAAATGGGTCTCGTGGTTCAATCATCGTTTGTGATTTGAGCACAGCGAATCGGCATGCCTTCCCTCCGGGAGGGATTGCAGAAGGGGTAGGGGTTGTGTAATCATGTGTACACAAATTCGGCTTGCGAGGTGTACATGGAAACGGTGAAGGTGGGTGTGAGGGAGTTTCGCGCGCAGTTGACCGACTATCTGGCTGCGAGAGAGCCTGTCACCATTACGCGCCATGGGCATACGGTGGGGTACTTCATCCCGGCGCATGGGAGCGGTGAGGCAGAGTTGACCGCGCTGAAGCAGGCGGCGAAGACGCTGGATGCGTTGTTGGCAGCGCATCAGGCGGATGTGGAGGCGCTGGCGCAGGAGTTTCGGGCAGTGCGTCGCCGCAGGAAGACCAGGCAATGAGTGCCAAAGCTCTGGTGCTCGACGCGAACATTCTGATCCGGGCAGTGTTGGGCGCCCGGGCACGTCAGCTGATTCTTCAGTACGCAGCTTCCACGCTGTTTTTTGCGCCAGATGTTGCTTATGAGGATGCACGTCATTACCTCCCGGCGTTGCTTCAGAAACGTGGCATGGATCCCGGGTCTGCATTGTTGGTTCTGGATGCGTTGGCTGATGTGGTGCGACCGCTCGATCTGGAGCTTTATCAGCATCTCAAGGCGGATGCGCTGAGCCGCATTGGTACTCGTGACGAGGATGACTGGCCTGTGCTGGCGTGTGCCATGTTGATTGACTGTCCGGTCTGGACGGAGGACAACGATTTTTTTGGTACGGGCGTGGCAACCTGGACGAGTGATCGGGTGGAGCTGTTTCTGGGGGCGTGACGCGCCTGTCCGCCCGCCTTTCAGGGGCAGCGGTTGGCGAAGCAACTGTCCTGCGTGAGGCGGCAGTCAAGCAGGTGGTTGAAGGTACCCGCCCGGTGTCAACAACCTGCTCAGTCGCCCGGGTGTCGTTCAATGGTCGGATATGAAAAGTGACCGGGTGGTGCCGGTGGTCATCTTCCTGAAGGATGGCAAGGTTCCGCGTCGTCGGCTCTGTCTCGGGATTGATGGTCGAAGCTATCTGCGTTTTCACTACATTGCCCGCGTGTTGCCGCGGCTGCCGGCACGACGTTATTTCGAGAGTGACAACATCGTTGCCCGGCTGAATCTCGTCACCATGCGCCATGCGCGCAAGGATCGGCCCGTCGTCTATGGGCAGGCGCTGAAGGGGCTGCTGGCGCTGGAGGCCAACGCCGACAAGCAGCGCAAGTATCTGGATTTCATCGACATGTATCTCCCGCTTGAGGATAATGAACGGGAGGTTTTTGAACGGACTTATCGACAGGAGAACGAACGGATGGGCGG
>JAUNHU010000274.1 GCA_030523825.1 Lautropia sp.
GCCGCCTGGCTTTGATCGCCCCCTTCATGTGGAGGAAACCTTCGTGCCTTCGATGCAGCAGGGAACAGGAAGGGCGCTCCTCCTTCCCGTGGAGTAAGTCTTCGTGCCTTCGATGAAGCAGGGCCGGGAGGCCGTACTCGTCGCAGGCTCAACGCCGTCAAGCGCCGAATGCGCCTGCGACGGGCACAGCCCCCCGGCCCTTGGTGCTGGTGCAGGGTCTTCCTTGCAGTTACGTGCTCGGGCTTCCGTGCATGGACTGAAAACGGGAAGGGGGTGCGCCCCGGCGGCGCATTCGGCGCTTGACGGCGTTGAGCCGCCGGGGTGTACCCCCTTCCCGTCGGGGTAAGCCTTCATTCCTTCGTGGCAGGAGAGCAGGGAGGTCTTATGGGGCGATGTTTTCCCGTTGCATGGCATTGCGGTTGAAGTCTTCGTGCCTTCGATGAAGAAGGGCCGTGAGGCCGAACCCATCTCCGGCTCAGTGGCGTCAAGCGCCAAATGCGCCTTCGACGGGCACGCCCTCCCGGCCCTTGGTGCTGGTGCAGGAGCTTCCTTGCAGTCACGTGTTCGGGCTTCCGTGCATGGACTGAAAACGGGAAGGGGGTGCGCCCCGGCGGCGCATTCGGCGCTTGACGGCGTTGAGCCGCCAGGTCGTGCCCCCTTCCCGTGGGGGAAACCTTCGTGCCTCCGGTGCAGCAGGGCCGTGAGGCCGAACCCATCTCCGGCTCAGTGGCGTCAAGCGCCAAATGCGCCTGCGACGGGCACGCCCTCCCGGCCCTTAGTGCTGGTGCATCATCTTCCCGTCGAGAAAGTCCCATGCCCTTGCACCTCTCGACATCTCCTAAACACTAAGACACAACACGATATAATGCAGCCCCCAGGGACGACATGACGGCCGCGAGCATTTCCGTGTGCTCCTTCAAGGGCCTCTGCCTTTCCGTTCGTCGCATGTGCCGTGCACATCTGTCGGCCCGCACCGGGTCGTTGCCCAGAACCCATTTTCAGCCGGACTTCACAAAAAAATGGCTCTCATCGTTCACAAATACGGCGGCACCTCGATGGGGTCGATCGAACGCATCCAGAACGTGGCCAGGCGCGTTGCCAAGTGGCATCGTGCCGGTCATCAGATGGTGGTCGTTCCGTCGGCAATGGCAGGCGAAACCAACCGCCTCATCGATCTCGCCAAGGCCATCCAGGAACAGCCCGATCCGCGCGAACTCGACATGCTCGCGTCCACCGGTGAACAGGTGTCGGTGGCGCTGCTGGCAATGGCCCTTAAGGCGCAGGGTGTGGATGCCATCAGCTTCACCGGCTGGCAGGTGCCCATCGTCACGGATTCGTCCTACACCAAGGCCCGTATCAAGAGCATCGACGACAGCCGCATCCGCAGCGAGCTGGCAAACAACCGTGTCGTCATCATCACCGGCTTTCAGGGCGTGGACGAGCAGGGTCACATCTCCACGCTCGGCCGTGGCGGCTCCGACACCTCGGCCGTTGCCGTCTGCGCCGCCATCAAGGGCGACGAGTGCCTCATCTACACCGATGTCGATGGCGTCTACACCACCGACCCGCGCATCGTGCCCGAAGCCCGGCGCCTGTCGCGCATCACCTGTGACGAAATGCTGGAAATGGCCAGCCTCGGCAGCAAGGTGCTGCAAACCCGCTCGGTCGAGTTTGCCGGCAAATACCGCGTCAAGACCCGCGTGCTGTCCAGCCTGA
>JAUNHU010000275.1 GCA_030523825.1 Lautropia sp.
CTACGAAACGCTGTTGATGATTTCCACCTCGATGATCCTCGTGCCCTATTTCCTCGTTGGCGCCTATCTGCTGAAACTCGCCTTCACGCAGAACCTGGCCTGGAAATACAAGCTCACCGGGCTCATCGCCACGCCCTACGCGCTGTGGATCGTCTACGCTGCCGGCACCGACTATCTGCTGCTGTCGGTGCTGCTCTACCTGCCGGGCGTATTGCTGTTCCTGCACTCGCAGCGTCAGCATCACGGCAGCTGGCAATTCAACACGGTCGAAAAAATCGTGCTGCTGATTCTGGCCGTGCTGTCGGTACCGGCACTCTCACACGTCGGTGCCTTCAGTTACCTGAGCCGGCTCGTATCCGGTTCCTGATCCAAGCATCGGCCCTTGCAGCAAGGGCTGGGAGGCCGTGCCCGTCGCAGGTGCATTCGGCGCTTGACGGCGTTGAGCCTGCGACGGGTACGGTCTCTCAGCCCCGTCTCATCGGAGGGAAAACAAAAGCCCTTTCGCAACAAAAACGCAGCAAACGTCTCCCCAACGGGAAGGGGCACGACCCGGCGGCTCAACGCCGTCAAGCGCCGAATGCGCCGCCGGGTCGCACCCCTTCCCGTTTTTTCTCCGTTATGGGGAAGAAACTCAGGCATTCCATTCGTCCTGCAAAGGAAAGCCCCGCCTCATCAAAGGCACCGACCCCTTTCCGTTCCAGATCGTTGCAGGTGTCGTCACCCACAAGGACAAAAGCAAGGAAGCAGTGCCCACCGCAGATGGCAGGCACCGCAGCGGGATCATCCCCAACCTGCTCACTGCACCCGGAACACCTCGTCCAGCGTACGGGCGTCAACGAAATTGTCGATCCACTGATCCAGCTCGCTGGATGAAGCCCCTTTGATGCGCGCCTCGATACTTGCGTCGAGCGATCCGAAACGACGCCGGAGCAAGCGGGCCAGCACCTCCTGCTGCCCTTCCTGACGCCCCTCAAACCGGCCAGCCTGCATGCCTTGTTGAATCCCCTGCTGAATGCCCTGCTCGATGGCGCGGGAGACGATTCCACCCATGTTCCTGCTCTCCGTTTGGTAGTTCCGCTCAAACTCCTCCCGCTCATTATCCTCAAGCGGAAGGTACATGTCGATGAAGTCCAGATACTTGCGCTGCCGCTCGGTACTGCTTTCCAGCTCCAGCAGCCCCTTGAGTGCCTGACCGTAAACTGTTGGCCGCTCTTCCTTCCGGTGCTGCATCGCTACCAGATTGAGCCTCGCCACGATGTTGCTGCTCTCGAAGTGCAACCTTGCCTGCGTCTGTGCCAGGTTGAACACGATGTACTCGAAGTGCAGATAGGGCCGCTCGGGGCTGCCCAGCGTCAGACTGGTGGGTGGTGTCGGCCCGGGCTTCAGGAAGATCACCACCGGCACGATCTGGTTGGTCTTCATCAGCTCCGAGACCGAGGCGCAATAAGACACCAATCGCTGCGGCGAGAAGTCCCCGGGGTTGGTTTCTTCTTCCACGATGAAGATGATGGCTTCGCGCTCTCCGTCGGGCCATTCCACCAGCAGCGGCACGTCCAGCTCGAAGAAGCGGTCGCCGAGTCTGTCCTTCAGCTGCTCCTGCCGGATGGGGGTGATTCTTGCGGACGGATCGATCTTCCTCGCCTCGGCCTCCGCATAAAGCAGCAGCGCCTCGCGCGGATAGTCGAGGATCAGGTTCTTGAATGCCTGATCGTGG
>JAUNHU010000276.1 GCA_030523825.1 Lautropia sp.
GCCGATTTGCGCAGCTTTTCCTGTTCTTCCTCGCTCAGCGGGGTGTTCAGCACCTGCTCGACGCCGTTGGTGCCGAGGATGCTGGGCAGCGACAGTGCCACGCCGTCGATGCCGTACTGACCACGCAGGATGCTCGATACCGGCAGCACGGCGCGCTCGTTGCGCAGGATGGCTTCGCAGATGCGCGAGGCCGACAGGCCGATGGCCAGGTTGGTGGCGCCCTTGCCGGCAATCACCTTGTAGGCGGCAGTCATCACCTGATGGGCCAGGTCATCCAGCACCTCCTGCGGGAAGATCTGGCGGCCTTCGATCTGGAAGTCGCCAATGGGCACCGCACCGATGCGGGCCAGCGACCATACCGGGAACTCGCTGTCGCCATGTTCGCCGACGATGGTGGCGTGCACGCTGGCGGTCGAAATGCGGGCCCGGTCGGCAATCAGGCGACGCAGGCGGGATGAGTCGAGTACCGTGCCGCTGGAGATCACCTTGCCCGCAGGCAGGCCGAGCAGGCGCTGGGCAACCATCGTCAGCACGTCGCAGGGGTTCGTCACCAGCATGAAGATGGCATCCGGCGAGGCTGCGATCAGGCTGGGCAGCATGGCTTTCAGGATGCGGGTGTTGTCCTTCACCAGCTCCAGACGGCTCTGTCCGGGGTTCTGCTTGGCACCGGCAGTGATGACGACGATGTCGCTGCTGGCCGTCACGGAGATGTCGCTGCTGCCGATGACGCGCGGCCAGGACGTGAAGTACGAGCCGTGGGCCATGTCGGCTGCCTCAGCCTCGACCTTGGCCGTGTTGATGTCGTAGAGGGCGATCTCGTTGGCACTGCCACGAATGAGTGAGGCATATGCCACTGCCGTGCCCACGGCACCTGCGCCTACGACTGAAATTTTTGTTCCTTTGGCCATCTGAGACTCTCCTAGGTTGGTCTGGTAGAGGTGCAGTTCGCAGCGATTGTAAATCCGGGTGAACCCGTATGGCGCCGGAATCATGCCCGCTGCGCATGGATGCCATTGCACTGGCGTGATGGTTTCACGGAACGCAGCGGAGTTGGGGCGCCGGCCGCTGGTCGGCCGACCGGTGGTGAGAGCAGGTTGCAGCGGCGCCGCGGCGAAAGGTGACAGGCACACGTCATCAGCGATAATCCCCGGATGGCAACCCGTTCATCTTCCCGCAACAATCCGGCCGACTATTCCGAAGCATCCATCAAGGTGCTCAAGGGGCTGGAACCCGTCCGGCAGCGGCCGGGCATGTACACTCGTACCGAAAACCCCCTGCACATCATCCAGGAGGTCATCGACAACGCGGCCGACGAGGCCCTCGGCGGCTTCGCAAGGCGCATCGACGTGAAGCTCTGCAAGGATGGCCGCGTCGAGATCACCGACGACGGGCGAGGCATCCCGGTCGGCCTGCACCCGGACGAAGGCGTGCCGGTCGTCGAGATCGTCTTCACCCGCCTGCACGCCGGCGGCAAGTTCGACAAGACTGCCGGTGGTGCCTACAGCTTTTCGGGCGGCCTGCATGGCGTGGGCGTGTCCGTGACCAATGCGCTCGCCACCCGGCTGGAAGTCACGGTGTGGCGCAAGGGCGACAAGGACGCCCAGGGCACGCGCCTTGCGCACACCATCGGCTTTGCCGACGGTGATCTGGCCCAGCCGCTCACGGCCCGGCCGGCCACCCGCGACGAGCCTTCTTCCGGCACCCG
>JAUNHU010000277.1 GCA_030523825.1 Lautropia sp.
CGTTCGATGTAGACGATTTCGTCGCCCTGGCGGATCGACAGGTTGATCGGCTGGCCGATGAGGCGATGCAGTTCACGCATCGGCCCCATGGCGGCGTCACGCACGTTCAGGCGGGTCTTGACGAGGTTGCCCAGTTCCAGGAGGCGCAGGCCGAGCTGATAACTGCCGGTATCGACCCGGTCGACGAAGCGGGCCGAGACGAGGTCGTTGAGGATGCGGTGCGCGGTGGACGGATGCAGCGCGGTGCGGTTGGCCAGATCCTTCAGACTGACCGCCTGGGGCTGCCGGGCAAGAGCATCCAGCAGGGAAACCATGCGTTCGAGTACCTGGATGGAAATCTTCCTGTCGTTTGCTTGCCTGGTCTCGATCGTGACGGGTCGAGCAGACGGGGCAGTTGGTAGGCGGTCGTGGGACATCAGAGAACGGGATCGAGAGAGCGTGTCACGGCAATGATCTGCAGACCGTGGCCTGAAGATCACAAAGTTCTTCGCATCGTATCATCATTGTCGTGAATGATGCGAGCGGCACCCGTAATGAGTGCAGGGCCTCCATAGACCAGGCCGCTGTAGAGCTGCACCAGGTCCGCCCCGGCACGGATTTTTTCCAGTGCGTCGGCAGGGCGCATGACCCCCCCGACACCGATGATCGGGAAGCCCTTGGGCAGGCCGGCGCGCAGGGCACGAATGATCCGGTTTGAGGCTTCTGCCACGGGTTTGCCCGAGAGTCCGCCGGCCTCCTCGGCGTGCGGCAGACCCTTGACGGCATCGCGGGACAGGGTGGTGTTGGTGGCGACGACGCCGTCGAGACGGTGGCGTTGCAGGGCGTCGATGATGGCGCTCAGTTGTGTGTCGTCGAGGTCGGGGGCAATCTTGAGCAAAAGAGGAGGGTTTCGGCCCAGCGAGGCGGCCAGACTGTCGCGTTCGGCTGCCAGCGCGCCCAGCAGGCCATCGAGTTCGCCGGCTCCCTGCAGCTTGCGCAGGTTGGCCGTATTGGGCGACGAAATATTGATGGCGATGTAATCAGCCAGCGGCATCACGGCGCGCAGGCCCTTCACGTAGTCGCCGGTGGCTTCTTCCAGTGGCGTGACTGCGTTCTTGCCGATGTTGAGGCCGAGAATCGGTGGCGGGGTGCTGCCCTGGTCGCCGTGCTGGCGCCGTTTCCAGGTGGCCGAGCGCTTCACGTTGGCCGTGAATGTGTCGAGCCCGTCGTTGTTGAAACCGAACCGGTTGATGATGGCTTCGGCCTGCGGCAGGCGAAAGAGGCGCGGTCTGGGGTTGCCGGGCTGGGGCAGCGGGGTGACGGTGCCCAGTTCGAGAAAACCGAAGCCGAGGGCGGCCAGGCTGTCGATGTGGGCGGCATTCTTGTCGAGCCCTGCCGCCAGCCCCACGCGGCTCGGAAAGCGCAGGCCCATCAGTTCGATGGGGTCTTCGACGCGCTGGCGGGGGAAGGGACGCAGCGTTGCGGGCAGGCAGGATGCCAGGTCTCCGAGCTTCAGGCCCAGGTGATGTGCTTCTTCGGGATCGAACCGGAACAGCAGGGGGCGGGCGAGTTTCCAGGCGAGGTCACTCAGTTTTTCAGAGGTATCCATTGGTTGTCGATCCGTTGTTCGAGCGGGCGAAAGAGACTCTTGTAGCGCATGACGCGCGCTTCTTCGATCCAGTAGCCCAGGTAGAGGTATTGCAGGCCCATCATACGGCAGAGGG
>JAUNHU010000278.1 GCA_030523825.1 Lautropia sp.
CTGCCCAGCGGCGACGTGAAATACCACCAGGGCTTTTCCAGCGATGTCGCGACGCCCGGCGGACCGGTTCACCTGTCGCTGTGCTTCAACCCCTCGCACCTCGAAATCGTCGGTCCCGTCGTCGAAGGCTCCACCAAGGCCCGTCAGGTGCGCCGCCGCGACACCGACGGCTCGCAGGTGCTCTCGATCGTCATCCACGGCGATGCGGCCTTTGCCGGCCAGGGCGTCGTCATGGAAACGCTCAACCTCACCGAAACCCGCGGCTACGGCACGCGCGGCACGGTGCACATCGTCATCAACAACCAGATCGGCTTCACCACCTCCGATCCCCGTGACTCCCGCTCGACGCTGTATTGCACCGACGTGGTCAAGTCGATCGACGCGCCGGTCTTCCACGTCAACGGTGACGATCCCGAAGCCGTCGTCTTCGTCAGCCGCCTGGCTTTCGAATACCGGATGAAGTTCCGCAAGGACGTGGTCATCGACATCGTCTGCTTCCGCAAGCTCGGCCACAACGAGCAGGACACGCCCTCGGTCACGCAGCCGCTGATGTACAAGCGCATCGGTCAGCACCCCGGCACCCGTCAGCTCTACGCCGACCGCCTCGAATCGCAGGGCACCATCCAGGCCGGTTATGCCGCGGGCCTCGTCGAAGCCTATCGCAATGCGATGGACGAGGGCCAGCACGCGATCAACCCGGTGGTGTCCAACCACCAGTCGCGCTTCACCCCCGACTGGACGCCGTTCCTCGACCGGAAATGGACCGACGCCGCCGACACCGCCGTGCCGATGGCCGAGCTGCGCAAGCTGGGCGAGCGCATCACCGACATTCCGGCCGACTTCAAGCTGCACCCGCTGGTCGAGAAGGTCATCAACGACCGCCGCGCGATGGCCCGCGGCGAAATGCCCCTCGACTGGGGCATGGGCGAGCATCTCGCCTTCGCCTCGCTGGTCACGGCCGGCTATCCGGTACGCCTCTCGGGTCAGGACTCGGGCCGTGGCACCTTCTCGCACCGCCATGCCGTGCTGCATGACCAGAAGCGCGAGAAATGGGACCAGGGCAGCTACATTCCGCTGCAGCACGTCACCGACAACCAGGCGCCGTTCATCGTCATCGACTCGGTGCTCTCCGAAGAAGCGGTGCTCGCCTTCGAATACGGCTTTGCCAGTGCCGAACCCAACACCCTGGTCATCTGGGAAGCGCAGTTCGGCGATTTCGCCAACGGCGCTCAGGTCGTCATCGACCAGTTCATTTCCTCCGGCGAAACCAAATGGGGCCGGGTCTGCGGCCTGACGATGATGCTGCCGCACGGCTACGAAGGCCAGGGCCCCGAGCACTCCTCGGCGCGCCTCGAACGCTTCCTGCAGCTCTGCGCAGAAAACAACATGCAGGTGCTGCAGCCCACCACGCCTGCCCAGATCTTCCACGCGCTGCGTCGCCAGCTCATCCGCCCGTTCCGCAAGCCCCTGGTGCTGATGACGCCCAAATCACTGCTGCGTCACAAGGAAGCCGTCTCCCCGCTGAAGGATCTGGCCACCGGCCGCTTCCAGACCGTGCTGGGCGACACCAGGGTCAAGGCCGACAAGGTGAAGCGCGTCATCTTCTGCACCGGCCGCGTCTACTACGACCTCCTGGCCGAACGCCGCACCCGCGATGCCGAGGAGGACGTGGCCTTGGTCCGGATCGAGCAGCTCT
>JAUNHU010000279.1 GCA_030523825.1 Lautropia sp.
GGGACGGTGACGGCAGCCAGCTGCTGCTCGTTGAGATTTGCAAGTAGATCAGCCATGCCGGCATTCTACCGGAGCATCACTGTTCAAAGACACAGTAACCGGGGCATGCTGCGAGTGCTGGCCAGGCCCGGCTTCTTCCCTGCCAAGCCCCCTGCTCACATGCACGACAGACAGGCGCTGATCCACCAGACCATGCCGGCCTGGCAGCCCGGGCAGGGTCAGTCGTGCGCAGCCCCGCGAGACTCCCGGGAAGACCGGGAGCGGCCATGGCCGTGCTGTCGCGGGTGATGGCCCGAACGATGACGCCGGGCACGCAGACGGCGGCGCAACAGGCGCCCTCCCCAGGGCAGATGGCGGTATTCGTCTTCGGTATAGCGGCGCAATCCCCAGCCCACCACCGGGATGCGGTTGCCCGGATGGCCCATGCCAGGCCCCCAGCGGGCCTGATAACCATCGACCGCGCGCCCCTGCAATTCCCAGCGCAGCGCCAGAACCAGCACCAGCAGCCACCAGAACCCCATGCCGACAGCCAGTCCCCGGGGAACATTCACGAACCAGAAGCCACTGAGAATGGTGCCTGCCACCAGCAGCATCAGCCCATAACCCAGCAGCCGATGGACATGCTCGAAGAAACGGCGACGCCCGGTCATGTCGTAGTGATCGCCCGGCACATCGTGGAAATGCACGAGGGTGCGTTCCTGTTTCTTGCCGGGCCCGCCGGTGCTGCCACGTGCCGCCACGTTGGCCAGCAGGAAAATCAGCAGCAGGATCACGCCCCAGCCGGCCCAGGCATGCGGATGCGCCAGATGACGCCCATTCAGCGACATGCCGTAGAAGGCCAGGTAGGCCCCCGCCGTGAGGCAGAGCACGGCACCAGCGCCGGCCAGCGTGTGCGCCCACTGCCACGCACGGTGATTGAGCACCCGGGGCCAGTCCTGCCCCGGCACGATCTTCCAGTAGCGTGCCGCCAGTATCGTCACCGGCACCAGCACCCCTCCGCCCAGCGACATCAGCACGCCATGCCAGACATCGGCCACGTTGAGTTCATCCGCATGCCCGCCCCGGAGCGGCAGCAGCAGCCACGCAATGATCTCTGAAAGAAAGTCGGGCATTGGCATGACGGAAACACGAACGGCCTTCCTGCAGGCGCAGGAAAAGGGAAAGCGGGATGACGAACGGGAATGCCGGCAAGCCACATGACAATGCAATGCCGCCGAAAAACAGGGCAGGCCAACCGGCCGGCGATGATAACCACAGCAGCCCGCCACGACCACATTCCGGCAAGCCGACTGTGGCATCGTTGACAGCATGCCCATCTTTTCTCAACTCGGCACAGACCCCTCACACAGGCGGCCAGACGCTGCCGAACAACGGCCAGAACCCTGCCCCCGATCCCGCATGCAGCCCCCGCTGAGCGGCCAGCGCCATGCGGGCAGCACGGATGCAACCTCCCGATCCGGATCCCCGCAATGGCCCGCCCCGCTTCCCCCAAATAGGGGGCACGTCCGGTGTCGCGCAGAATCGGATGCCCCGGCGGGGCAGGATGGCGCCACAAGGCGATAGAATGGCAGGTTTCGTCGAACACCATCCTCATTCAGGCCCTCATGGACTCGCGCTACGACCCGCACGGCATCGAATCCGCTGCCCGCGACCACTGGAACAGCACCAACGCCTACAAGGCCATCGAGAACGATC
>JAUNHU010000079.1:0-689 GCA_030523825.1 Lautropia sp.
GCCTGCGCGGCCGCATCATCCCAGCGTGCCTGCTGGCGCACACCGAGCAGCGCCGGGTCGATGCCGGCATCAGCCCCCTGCCCCCGCATCTGGGCCCGCATCCAGGCACGGGCCGAGTCGCGTGAGAAATTCGCCGCCACCCAGCGCGCCCCGCGCATCTGCGTGGCCTCGAATGCAGCATCGAACAGGGGTTGGTAGTGCGCCTGCCCCCACGTCTTGCCATCGAAACGGGCACTTTCAAGCCACGCGCTCATGGGACCGTCGGGTTGCTGCCGCTGTGTGCGCTGCAACGCCGGGTCATGCTCCCGGTCGAGATGCTCGAAGACGATGACATGCCTGTCACCAGCGCGATGTGTCGCCCCCGGCCGGGATGCAGGGGCCATGTCGCCAGCGATGTACGCCACCGGCTGCGCTGAAGGCGGGAGATGCCCCTCGCCGCCACGATCTGAGCCGCGACGCTGCGCGCCATCCACCGGCCCTGAGCGGGCAAACACGGCACCTTTGGCCGGGCGCTCGACCCCGGCACCACCAATGACAACAGCGCCAGGGCTGGCCCTGCCTGCAGCAGCAATGCCCGCCTCTGCCTCTGCCTCTGCTCCAGCCCCAGCCCCCCCCCCCCCCCCCCCCCCCCCCCCCCCCCCACCCTATGGCCCCTAACCCCCCGCGCCCCGAATGGGCCCGGCCCCAGC
>JAUNHU010000079.1:699-12994 GCA_030523825.1 Lautropia sp.
CAGTCCCAGTCCCAGTCCCAGTAGAGGATGATGCCGAATCTCCACCGGCTCCGGTTACGGCTCCGGCCCAAGCCTTCAACCACTGCGCACGCAGCTGGTGGTGCAACGGTTGGTCATGCTGTTCACCCAGCAACAGCACGTCCGTTGCATAAACGAGACGCAAGAAATCTTTTTCAGAAAGTTTCACGTTGCGCCGGGTGTCGATGATCTGCCAGCCGGAAGAGGGCAGACCGGAAGTGCCGGCGGCCGATGGATCGCCTCCCGCATCATCGGAAGAAATCGCAGGCGCCGGGGAGGATCTGCCCCCAGCGCCGGATGCGGCATGGTGCGCATTCCCGGCCCCTGGCATCGTGGCACCGCCCCCTTCTGCCAGTGCCCGTGTGCCGTCCGTCGTGCGAAGATCGGCACAGGCCGCGCCAAGGATCAAACTGACGAGGAGTGCAGCCCGGCAAAGTCCCTCTGGTTTCAGATGTGCTGTCATTCGCTGTCACTCTCATCGCGCCACGAGTCCATCCGCCTGCCCGGCAACACTGGCGATACATTCCGGCGGCCCTGCAGGTCGCGGAATTGACGGATGCTGGACATGGCGCGAAGATGATAGCTGCGATCGACGATAAGGATATTTTCAACTATGCAAGCGGTCATTCTTGCCGGTGGTTTCGGCACCCGGATCAGCGAAGAAAGCGCAGTCCGCCCCAAACCGATGGTCGAGATCGGCGGTCAGCCGATCCTCTGGCACATCATGAAGATCTATTCGTCGCACGGCATCAACGACTTCGTGATCTGCTGCGGCTACAAGAGCTATGTCATCAAGCGCTTCTTCCACGAATACGCCATTGACCGGGCCGACGTGAGTTTCGATCTCCGCTCGAACAAGATGGAGATCCACCGCAACGAATCCGAGCCGTGGAATGTCACACTGGTCGAGACCGGCCAGGACTCGATGACCGGCGGCCGGATCAAGCGTGCCTCCAAGTACATCAAGGGTGACACCTTCCTGTGCACCTACGGTGACGGCGTGAGCGACGTGGACATCACCACCTCCATCGAATTCCACAAGAAACATGGCTGCGAAGCCACGGTCACGGCCGTGCAGCCCCCGGGCCGCTTCGGCGCCTTCAGCCTGCCCGCCAACCAGACCAAGATCGACGCCTTCATGGAAAAGCCGCAGGGCGACGGCGCCTGGATCAACGGCGGCTATTTCGTGCTGAACCGCTCGGTTCTCGACCGCATCCAGGGCGATGACACCGTGTTCGAGCAGGAACCGATGCGATCGCTCTCCGCCGACGGCCAGCTGCAGGCATGGCGCCACACCGGTTTCTGGCAGCCGATGGACACCCTGCGCGACAAGCACGTGCTGGAAGAACTGTGGGATTCGGGCAAGGCCCCCTGGAAGCGCTGGTAAACCACGCAACCTGAACGGGTCTGCTTTCTCCGGATCAGTCCCCCGGCAGCGCCTCCTGAGCGGTGCTCCCCCGGGTGGATCTCCTCCGGACGCTTCCCTGAAAAGGGCCGGCCACAGCCGGCCCTTTTGCTTTTGTCCGTTGAGTTGTGTCCATTGAGCCGCTGACAGCTCCCTCCCCAAACGCCCCCTGGGGTTGCGCCATCGAGCCCGGGCTTGCCTTGCCCTCTCCCCTGGTGGGGGTTCCCCGGCCTGGCACTGAACGCCCTCGCGCTCCCTTCTCCATTGAGGTCCCCAGGGCGCCTCCCTGCGCTCCTTTTTCAGGCTTTCCCTTGAACCTGGCCCTGAAACGGCATGAACCCGGCGACCAGGGCAATCGCCCCAACCCGCCCCCTTTTTTGGCAATTCACAACATTTGGCACAAAAAATCTGTCGGGTCTGGCACCCTATCAGCAGGAAATCTCCCCCTGCAACGTTCAGATCGTCGACTTTTCTGCTCCTCTGGGGGCGAAACAGCGTACCCTATAACCACCGTGCATCAGGAAGCACGGCACACATTTCCCTCGCATCGCAGGAACCCGGCTGAAAGAAGCCTTTTCCATCAATGACTTAGCGATGCCAGCCCACGCTCTCCCCTTCAACTGCGTCGCATCCCCTGTCGTCCCCGCGGTATTGGTGGCATCCCGGTCCGGCGGAGACTAGAATGGGCTCGATTTCGTCGATTTCCGTTTCTTACTTTTGATTTTGAACACCCATGACAGCCATCTACCTTGATCGAAAGATTGACGACGATAGTCGGCGGGATCTGCTCTACAAGGGCGACCTGTTTGTCTATTCAGCCAATGAGCATTCTCTGGCACTCATCGAACTGGCCCGCAGCCTGATTCGTGACGCCTTCCCCGGCATGGACCCGGTCACGGCACAGGATCACTTCCCGGTCGAAGAATACGCCGCCATCCTGTCCAAGCTGAAACCCACCTTCATTCACCACCCTGAATGCAAGCGGATCATGCCGAAGATGCTGGAAGCCATCGGCTGTGATCTGGATCAGACCTACTTCGACGTGCCGCGCATGCGCTCGTCGACCAGCAACAACTACCTGACCACCGGCATTGCCTACGCCTTCCACACGCACCGCGACACGTGGTACTCAGCGCCGATGTGCCAGATCAACTGGTGGATCCCGATCTTCGACATCGAAGCGGGCAACGCCATGGCCTTCCATCCGGCATGGTTCGACAAGGCCACCCCCAACAACTCCGAGATCTACAACTACCAGGAATGGAACGCCAACCAGCGTTTCAACGCCGCACAGCACGTGGGCAAGGACACCCGTCCGCAACCCAAGCTGCAGGAGCAGATCGACCTGGGTCCCGAACTGGTGGTGGTGACGCCGCCCGGCGGCATGCTGCTCTTTGCCGCATCGCACCTGCACTCATCCATCCCCAACAGCACGGGCAAGACGCGCTTCTCGATCGACTTCCGCGTGGTGCACAAGGGCGACCTGCTGGCACGTCGTGGCGCCCCCAACTCGGACAGCCGCTGCTCGGGCTCGCCGATCAACGACTACCTGCAGGGCAGCACGCTGGAGCATCTGCCCCCCGACATCCAGAAGATGTACCTGGAAACGCCGCACAAGCCGAATATCGGCTGAAGCATCCGGCCGCACGACTCTCCAGCCGCCTCACCGGCTCACGGGCCAGTGAGACGGCAAGGGATATGCAACGCTGAGATGACGGCAAGGGCAATGCCAGCGCCACCAACACTGGCTGACAGCCTGCCCCAAGTGACACCCGCAGGAAGCCCCGTCTAGAACGGCAGGCGGCGCCCTTCTCCCTGCTCATGCCCCGACAGTCCCCCTGTCGGGGCATTCTTGTTTCTACGCCTTTTACCTGATTAGCGCTTTCCTGCACTGATTCATCCCCGCGAAAGCCACTCGGGGCGTGTACAGGGTGCGTCTGCGCGCAGAATTGGGAATGGCCTCCAAGAGAGGGCACGGCATCCAGGCGCGCGCAGAGGCGCTTTCCCTGCGGAGTCCCCCTCTCATGGAGAACGGGGGCAGCCAGCAAGCGCCCCCTCAAGACCACGAAAGCACCCCCAAGACCGCGAATCAGTTGAAGCGGCGATAGACGACCTTGGTCGGCTCTCCGACGAGCAGACCGTCGGTGCTGCCGGCGTCCAGGGCCTGCTTGTAGACCTTGGCGGCACGGCTGACAGCCTCGATGGTGTAGTCGATGTCGGCGTCGTCGTGCGAGTAGCTGACGATGAAGCTGGGCGCCAGCACGCCCCAGCGAATGAGTTCCTGCATGAACAGGGTGCGGAATGGCTGCGACGGGCGGCGCTCGTGGTCGAGCGTGCCATAGAGCAGGTTGCAGCCACGACCGGACACCGTGATGTGATCGGCCACGCCGAGATCCCGCGTGACCTGCTGGATGCCGGTGCGCAGGCGCTCACCCACCCGGTACAGGTGCTCGATGACCGGTTCGTCGCGGTAGATGCGCATCGTCTCGATGGCGGCTGCCAGACTGTGGTTTTCGGCACCATGGGTGGTGGACAGCAGGAAGACCCGCTCCTTCTGGTGACGCAGGCCGCCCAGCTCCATCACTTCGCGGCGGCCGGTAAGCGCGGACAGCGAGAAGCCGTTGCCCATCGCCTTGCCGAAGCAGGACATGTCGGGCACGACACCATAGAGCGACTGGGCACCACCGCGGTGGAAGCGGAAGCCGCTGATGGTCTCGTCCATCGTGACGAGGGCGCCATGCTGGTGCGACACGTCGATGACCTGCTGCAGAAAACCTTCCTGGGGCTCGTCGGTACGCGCCGGCTCCAGCAGCACCATCGCGATGCGGTCGGGGTACTCGGCAAACAGCTTCTTCAGGCTCTCGATATCGTTGTAGTTGAACTTGACGGTGAGGGAGACCTCAACCTTGTTGCAACCACCATCCATCGGCGTGGTGCCGATGAACCAGTCGTTGTACGAGAAGAAGGGGCTGTTGGAGCAGATGGCAACCAGATCACGCCCTGTGTAGGCGCGGGCCAGCTTCAGGGCCGCCGTCAGGATGGTGGAACCATCCTTGGCAAACTTCACCATCTCGGCGCTGGGCACCAGCGACTGGAGCATCTGGGCGCATTCCAGCTCGATGGGTGCCGGACGACCGAAGTTGTTGCCCAGCAGCATCTGGCGATAGGCCGCCTCGATGACCGACGCATACGAATGGCCGAGCGTGACCGCACGCAGGCCCATGCCGTACTCGATGAACTCGTTGCCGTCCACATCCCAGATGTGGCAACCCTTGCCGCGCACGATGAAACCCGGCGAACGTTCGGGGAACTGGTCGTCTCCCTTCGCATAGGTATGCGCACCACCGGGGATGGTGCTGTGGACCAGGTGGCGCAATGCTGCAGACTGGTCGAAGCGGGTACGTTCGACCATCTCGGCAACAGGCTTCAGGGTAGATTTCATCGCGGGCCGTCCATCCAGATGACAGGTATTTCCAGTATGGCGACAGCCGCGGCATCGGCAAGCCTGTCGCCACACAATTCGAAGTTATCTTACGACATCGACAAGTTTCTGTTGCGCCAGCGCCTGGGCAGCCTGATGAATGATTTCAAAGGACTGACCGGCGGTTTCCGCAATATCCAGCAGGCTTTTGTCGCCATCGGACTGGTTCAGCACCCAAAGGAGAGCCAACTGCAGCTTCTGGCTCTCATTGTGCCCACCGATGAGCGAGTACAGTCCGCGCTTGCCGAGCTGGGGTTCACCAAAGGGGCTGAGGTTTCGGTACGTTACATTACGTTCCACAATACTGATGCTTTTCAGCAACAGTTGCAGGGAGCGCTCCAGATTGGCCGCCTTGATGAAATCCAGGTTGTCGGCCGAGGTGTGATATTGCGGATAGCTGCCATAGGTGGAGCGCGAAAAACAGCCCATCGGCAGATTGAAGCCCGGCGAGCAATACTGGCGCTCGTCGTAGCCATAGGGAATGAAGGGCAGCAGTTCGTGTTTCTCACCGCTTTCTTCCAGCATCCGCGCCATGATCCGGTCGATCTCGGCATCCCCGCGGCGGCTGCGCTTGTAGTGATACTGGCCGTCGTCGCCCACACCGGAGATGACGATGCCATGACGCACACGGCGGGTGACATCCACGCGCTGCGACAGCCAGGTGATGACGCCGATGGTGGACGGCGCAAAGATGAACCGGTAGGTGAATTCGCGCTCGGGCAGCGCAGCCAGCGTTTTTGCCAGCCAGGTTGCCACCGAGATGCCCGACAGGTTGTCGTTGGCCAGCGAGGGGTGGCAGACGTGGGTGGAGATGAGCACTTCCTGCGCCGACCTGCCCGGCAGCACACATTCGCCGAAAGTGAGCGAGCCCTGCACGTGCGAGGTATCCACGCAGACCTCGTAGTTGCCTTCCTTCAGCGACTGCAGGGTGGTGTCACGCAGGCAGAAGCCCCAGTCCCGCTTGAAATACTGGGTGCGATAGGGAATCAGGTCAGGACGGTCGGGCAGCGAGAACAGGTGCGGCCGCAGCTCGTCCAGCGTAAGCTTGCCCCTGAAAGGGGCGCTGTAGTTGAGCAGATGCAGGTTGTGGTCGCGGATGTCGACGATCTTTTCACCGTCCGGCCCCTTGATCCAGGCTTCGCGCACCTGCCATTCCTCGGGCACTTCCCAGTCGAAGATCTTCGTGCCGGTAGGCACCTCGGTAACGGTCATCGGAATGTGCTTTCCGATGGCAGCCAGCGTGTCGCGCACGCCCTGCCCCGTGATGCTGCGCAGGACGGGATATAGCGATGCACAGAAATCGTGCATGGCCTTGCCTTGCCCTTCGGCACAGGCGGCCAGTTCGGCGGCGCAGGTTGGAATGATCGGAGAAACACTCATCAGAAGACCTTTGCAGGATCAGGGGCGGCCGGCGCGGTCATGACGACGCGAGATGGCCACACAACTACATGGCCCTGCACCGTGCCGGATCGGGGGTACAGGGAATCGGCGCCGACATGATGCCAGAGCCGGAGCGGCAAACCCAAGGAAAACGGCAACATGGTCAATGAAATCATTGCCATGCTGCCGCGGTTCGTTACCAGGCGTGGCTGCCGGGCGCCCTGAACAGACGCCCGGACAACAGCACTCAGTCGAAGATCTGGACTTCAGGAACGAGGATGACGAACTTTCCGCCCCACTCGCGGATGGAGGCCATCTGCTTCATCACCTCGTCCTTCAGGTTCCAGGCGAGGATGACGAGATAGTCAGGTTTGGTCTCGGCAATCTTCTCGGGGCCATAGATAGGGATCTGCGTGCCCGGCAGGAAGTGATTCTGCTTGTGCGGGTTGCGGTCCACCGTGTACTCGATGTAGTCCGAGCGCACGCCAGCGTAGTTGAGCAGCGTGGCAGCCTTGGCCGGCGCGCCATAGGCGGCAATGCGCTTGCCCTGGGCGTGAGCGTCCAGCACGAAGCGGAACAGGCTGCGCTTGCTGGCGCGGATGCGCTCTTCCAGGGCCAGATAGGGCTTCAGCGTGTCGAGGCCAGCATCGCGCTCGCGCTTTTCCATCTCGGCCACACGGGGCGACACTGGCTGATTGCCAGTCTTGGCAGGCTGGCAGTACACGCGCAGCGAACCACCGTGGTTCGGGATTTCTTCCACATCGAACACCGACAGGCCGTGATGAGCCAGGATGCGGGTGAAAGTGAGGAAGCCGTGATAGCAGAAGTGCTCGTGGTAGATGTTGTCGAACTGGTTCTTCTGCAGCAGGTTCAGCACGTGGTGGAACTCGAAGGTGGCCACGCCCTGCGGCTTCAGCAGCACAGCAAAGCCGGCGACGAAGTCGTTCAGGTCGGGCACGTGTGCCACCACGTTGTTGGCTGCCATCAGGTCGGCCGCATGACCCATGTCACGCAGCTTCTTCGCGGATTCGACACCGAAGAACATCACTTCGGTGGGGATGTTCAGCTTGCGGGCTTCTTCTGCCACGTTGGCGGCAGGCTCCACGCCCAGCACCGGCACGCCCTTGGGCAGGAACCAGCGCAGCAGGTAGCCGTCGTTGGACGCCACCTCCACCACCTTGCTGTTTGCACCCAGCTTGAAGCGCTCGGTCATGTCTTCGGCATATTTCTTGCCGTGGTCGAGCATGGCCTGCACATAGGACGAGAAGTAGGCGTAATCGGAGAAGATGGCCTCGCCGCTCTGGAACTCCTCCAGCTGCACCAGGAAGCACTTCTCGCACACGTAGGCGTGCAGCGGGAAGAAGGGCTCCATCTTGTTCAGGTCTTCCGGCTTGCGGATGGCATTGGCCATCGGCGACATGCCGAGGTTGGCCACGGTGTGCCGCAGCTGTGTGTCACAAAAACGACACTTGGCATGTGTGGCGGCCTGGGCAACGAGGTCGCGGCTACTGGCGACAGCGGAGGTGGGAGTTGCGGACATGAGGAGATGACTGAACTGAAAAAGGGTCCCCTCGGGAGGGGAATCGCTTGAAAACGCCATGAACAGGCGCCCTGACGGCAAATCAGTGCCCTGCCCGGCCAACGACCCCGGCATCACGCCACGGTCCTTCGTCGGCACGCATGACAGCATACTTTGAGCATAACCGAGTCGTTGCAAAAGGGCATCCCTTGCGGATCAACGTACCACACTGCCGGATGGCGAACCATTTCGCCCATGCCCGGCGGGAAGCCCTTCGTGCCACGACAACCGGGGCACACGCCCCGGAGGAACAGCACACAACGCACCTGAGACAGCTCCCTCGCAGGGGAGCCCTTTCAGGGCCGGCAAACGATAGCAGGAAAGCAGGAAAGCACATGTAAAAAACGGCGCACAAGGCGCCGTTTTTTACACAAGCCGGACAAAAGTCCGGCTGAGTACCCCAATCTGACCGCGATCAGAAAATGCTTTCGCGGACGAAGATCAGGTCGTCGGGACGAACCGGATCATCCAGCTTCGGTTCGAGAACCTGGATGTTGCGATCACCCACGCGACGATGCAGGCGGATGCCACGGTCGGTACCACGCAGGGTGAGACCGCCGCCCTTGGCAATGGCCTGAGCCACCGTCATGCCACGGTCGAGCGCGTACTGGCCCGGACGCTGAACCTGACCATAGACATAGTAGTTGGGCGCACGGTTGACGAAGATGGTGTCGCCAGCCTGCAGCACCACGTCCTTGCTCAGGTCGCCGGTGGTGAACATGTCGACCAGGTCGATTTCCAGACGCTGCGGACGGCCGTTGCGCGTCGTCATCAGGATGACGCTGTTGGCACCGGTTTCATTGACACCGCCGGCAACCGACAGGATCTCGGACAGGCGCATGCCGGTGGTTTCCAGCGGGTAGCGGCCGGGGTTGGCCACGTGGCCCAGCACCGACACCTGCTGGCTGCGGAACTGCAGCACGTTCAGCGTGACCTGCGGGTTCTGCAGGAAACGGCCTTCGCGCAGGCGGGTTGCGATGAGGTTTTCGGCCTGCTGCGGCGACAGGCCGCCCAGCTTGACCACGCCCAGCAGCGGGTAGGAAATGACGCCGCTCTCGGAGATACGGGCCTCGACGGTGAGATCCTGGGACTGGAAGACCTGAATCCGCAGAACGTCGCCAGGACCAAGCAGGTAGTCGCTACGTGCGACCTGGGCCGACGCCTGCTGCGCCGACAGGCCGAGGGCTGCCAGCGCAACGATCGCCAGCAGGAACTTTTTCAAGCGTGAAAGAATCATGGATGCCATCCTGAAGGAAGGGAGATCTGCCTGCCCGAGCCATCGAGACGGCTCCGGCTGGCATCGGCAGACAAACCGAAGACACTCATTCTAGAACGTCTTCATGCAAGCGAGCGTGAATGATAGCGCTGCCCTTCGTGTAAAGATCTAGAAAAACCTTCCACTAAAGCGTGCTGCCGCCTGCTGATGCCATGATGCGAAAGGCACGGGAGCCGACTCATTGCGACGGCCCCCTCAAAAAGTGACGGGGAAGCTCCCCGGCGGGAGCCTTCCCCAGTCTGCCCCGGCATGCCGGGGCAGACTGGCCAGGATCAGAACTGGACCCGCAGACCCAGACCGTAGACGTTGGCCGTGTAGTCGAGGTTGTCACGGTTCGAGTCACGCTTGTCGTGCTGCAGGCTGAGCAGCAGCGCCATGTTGCGGCGGAACTCGTAGGTGGCCTGCGCGCCGAACATCATGATCTTGTCGTTGCGCTCGTCCAAGCCGGCAGCCAGCTGCTCGCCTTCGTACTTGCGATCGTAGTAGCGGACGAACGGGGCCAGCGAAATCTTGCCGGTGAGCTGGATCATCGGGCTCACGTCGATCGAGCGGGTGTCGGCCTGGGAGGACGTTGCCGCATCGTCATCCGGCTCGATCGAGCGGGCCAGGGCCACACGCATCTGCACGTTGCCGCTCAGCGCCCATTCCACGTCAAAACCGGTGGTCAGACCGCGGAAGCTGCGGTCGCCCTGATCATAGTCACGACGGGTGTAGCCGATGTTACCGGCCAGGCGGCTGTCTTCACTGGGGCGATACTGGACACGGGTGAGGATCGAATCCTCGCTGTAATCATTCTCGCGGCAGTTGTCTGCGCACAACAGGGCAGCACCGTTGTCATCGTAGCGCTGCGGCGACTTGTAATCGCCATCGGTACCGCGATAGACAAAGTCCAGCTCGATACCGGTGCCCGGCGCGTAGCGCACGCCACCTTCTGCCGATTTCAGGTCATAGTCGGTGTCCTTGTAGACCTCCAGCGTGTTGCGCACGCGGTTCAGATCCACACCGGCGATCAGCGACCAGGCCGGCGTCATGCGGAAACCGGCATTGAAGAACAGCAGCTGGTTGTCGACATCGTTGCGATCACCCGAAACGTTGGTGGTCGCGTTGTAGAGACGATCCTGCACCGTCGGCTGGCGGCGGTTGGCGGTGAAGCCGACCGAGCCGAAGAACGGACGACCGATGACCCAGTCCAGGGTGGCACCGGCGTCATAGCCGATGTTGTCGAAATCGTCGTACTCGTTGTACTTGAAGCCATTGACGGCGGCATTGGCACGCAGGCGCTGCTGGCTGATGAGGCGATCGAACTCGATGCCCATCGACGCCTGCAGGAAGGTGTCACCCAGGCTACGGTCGGCATAACGGCCGGCATCGCCATTGTCGTTCAGACGCAACAGATTGTCATCGTGTGTCACCTGCAGGCTGCCGATCAGCTTGATGACATCGGCTTCGGTATCCGGCATGGCGTCCTGCTCGGGCACCGCGTAGGTCTGAGCCTGCGCAACACCTGCTGCCAGGCCGCACAGAGCGGCTGCCACCGCACGACAGACGGCCAGACGGGCAGTTGATCGCTGATCGCCTCTTTTTTGCATAACGTTGATTTCTTCCATGACTTCCCTGTCGTAAAAAGCCCAAAATAAAGAACAGGAGGGGGCTGCCTCTGTCTCTTACATGCGCCACACTAAAGTATAGAGCGGCTCATGCCAAGCCCCTCACCGAAACCCCCTGAACCCCGACACCAGACTGACAAACCGGATAACATCCTAACGTCTCTCTGTGTCGCCTCTGGTTTGCGGTGGCAGAATGATTCCCATCTGCCCCTGCTTCCGGATACTCTCTTTGCAGCCGGCACCACGACAAGCGGTATGAAGAGTCCCACGCTTACATCCTCGATCGTTCCCATCCGCACGGGAAATCGCAGCGTCATCTCACTGGTCAAATCAGTCATCGACCCTGCGCTGGCAGTCCTGTGCCTGCTGGTCGCCACCGTGGCGGCCGGTCATCCATTGCGCGCGCAGGAAATGGTACTTGCCGTACTGACCTTCGTGCTCAGCTACCCCGGCAGTGTGCCCTTCCGCATCTATCAGCCCGGCTACATCCGTCATCTGCTCGGAAGCTGGGGGCTGGTGGTGGGCTTGCTCCTGCTGTTCGGGCTGATGATCGACGCCCTGCGCCAGTTCGACCAGAACGTGATGGCCACCTGGGTGATTGCCACCCCGCTGGTTCAGGCCGTCAGCCACTGGCTGGCCCCCCGCATCCTGCTGAAGGCCGTGTCGATGCGCCCCGAGCAGACGGCAATCGTCGTCGCCGCCAACAGCCTGGGCCGCACCCTCGCACGCTCCATCCAGGAAGATCCGCTCTCGCAGACCCGGATCATGGCCTTCTTCGACGACCGCACCCCCGACCGGCTGGGTGAAGTCACCGAAGCTCCGGTGGCAGGCGGCTTCAGCGCCGTGGCCCAGTTCGTGCGCGCCAACAAGATCGACCAGATCTTCATCGCCCTGCCGATGGCCTCGCAGCCCCGCATCCTGAAGCTGCTGGAAGACCTGCGCGACACCACGGCCTCGATCTACTTCGTGCCGGACATCTTCATGTTCGACCTGATCCAGGCGCGTGTCGACTCCGTCGGCAACCTGCCGGTGGTGGCCGTGTGCGAAACACCGTTCTACGGCACGACCGGCGTTCTCAAGCGCCTGTCCGACATCGTGATCTCCTCGATCGCGCTGATCCTGACGCTGCCGATCACGCTGACCATCGCGCTGCTCATCAAGCTCACCTCCAAGGGCCCGATCATCTTCAAGCAGCGCCGGTATGGTCTCGATGGCTCGGAGATCAACGTCTACAAGTTCCGCTCGATGCGCGTGCAGGAAAACGGCCCCGAAGTGCGCCAGGCCACCAAGAACGACGACCGGATCACCCCGATCGGCCGCTTCCTGCGCAAGACCTCGCTGGACGAACTGCCGCAGTTCTTCAACGTGCTGCAGGGTCGCATGAGTGTGGTGGGCCCGCGCCCGCACGCCGTGGCGCACAACGAAACCTACCGCAAGCTCATCAAGGGCTACATGATCCGCCACAAGGTCAAGCCCGGCATCACCGGCCTGGCCCAGGTGAACGGTGCCCGCGGCGAGACCGACACCATCGAGAAGATGGAGCTGCGCA
>JAUNHU010000280.1 GCA_030523825.1 Lautropia sp.
GCCATCATGAAGCGGCGCAGGTTGCGGATCACCATCAGGGTGTGCTGATCGACCGTGTAGACGTGGAACAGGTCGTGCTGCATGCGGCCGACGATGCGCCAGAAGGGCACCAGATAGCGGCCGAGTACCGACCACTGGTTCATAAGGCGCAGCGTGTGGGTGATGCCCTCGGGGGTCTGCAGGATGGAGAGGAAGCAGGCCCGATTGACCGGGTCGCGCCGGTAGCGGGCGTCGATCTGGAAGCGGGCATGCCAGAGCGCACGCAGGGTGCGGACGGTCATGCCGTTGAGTGAACGCTGCAGTTGCAGGGTGCGGAAGGCCTGCAGGATCAGGCGTGGATCGCGCTCGAATTCGTCCGGGTCGCGCAGGTCGAGCTTGTCGTCGATCTGGTCGAAGTGCTCGTCGATGGGCAGGGCCGGGCCGGGGTTGGGATGCAGGATGCGGATTTCCAGCGACTGCACCAGCAGCGTGCTGAGCTGCGTGATGGCTTTGGCGGCCAGGTAATAGGCGCGCATCAGCTTTTCGGAGCATGCACGCGGCCCATCGCCGCGGAAGTTCATCGCGCTGGCCACCGATGGCTGCAGGTCGAAGATCAGCCGGTCTTCACGGCGGCCTGCGAGGATGTGCAGCCAGGCACGGATGCGCTTGAGCAGGCGCTCGTGGCGCTGGAGCTGGCGGGCTTCCAGCGGCTCGATGACTCCCGCCTGCACCAGTGCACCCCAGCTCCGGCCCAGGCCGGCTGCATGGCTGATCCAGCTGATGACCTGCAGGTCACGCAGCGCGCCGGGGCTTTCCTTGCAGTTGGGCTCCAGGCTGTAGGGGGTGTCCTCGAACTTGTGATGGCGCTGGCGCATTTCCAGCAGCTTGTCACGCAGGAACATGGGCAGCTGCAGTCTGCCGGCCATGGCGCCGGTGAGCAGGCGTGCCGTGCGGCGGCTGCCGATGAGCAGGCGTCGCTCCAGCAAGGCGGTCATGGTGCTGATCTCGGCGCCGGCCTCCTCGGCGCATTCGCTGGGAGAGCGCACGCTGTGGCCGATTTCCAGGCCGATGTCCCAGCAGGCTCCGATGAAGCACTCGATGGCGGGAATGGCTTCTGTGGTGGGGCCTTCTTCCGGTCCGAGCAGGAGGAGATCCACGTCGGAATGGGGCTGCAATTCGCCACGTCCGTAGCCGCCGACGGCAAAGAGCGTCCAGTCGGCCGGCATGGCGGCTTCGGTCCAGAGCTGCCGCAGGGTGCGATCGGTATCGTCTGCCAGACCACGCATCAGCAGGCCGACACGCTGGTCGATGCGGAAACGCTCGATGCGCTGCTCGCGGGCCTGTTGATGCTGTTGCCGGAGTTCGGCTATGCGGGTGGGGGTGAGGCAGGCGGCCCGCTGGGGCGGGAAAGTGTCGGGCAGCGGCAGTCGGGGATTGATGGCGGGCAGAGTGGGCAGCGTGGCAGATGTGCTGCTGCCGGCGGAGGGAGGCGTTTTGCCGGCCTTGGCGGGGCTGGTGACTGGCTGGCTGGTGGTGCTTCCTTTCCCGCTGGCGGGTACTGGTGAAGCGGCGGAGGAGGGCTTGTCAGTACGCGCTGTGTCGTGTTGCCGGGAGGCCGGGAGGGCCTCATCGGACGCACCGGTTCCGTTCCGGGCGGCGCCGGGGTCATCTGGCACGGCCCGGG
>JAUNHU010000080.1 GCA_030523825.1 Lautropia sp.
CCAGACAAGGCCGTCTGGCCCTGACAGGGTCTGCCCGCACACCATGTGCGGGCTCTTGCCCCGCATCAGAAGCAACTCCCCGGCAACAATCTGGTCATTCCTCGGACCAGTCCAGCAGCTCCTTGTTCAGGCGCTCCCCCCGAATCTCGATTTCAGACAGGCGCTGTCCGATTTCTGCCAGATCGGCCTGCGTGAGCACCACATCGACCGATGCGATGTTGTCCTGCAGATAAGCGTCCTTGTCCATGCCGGGAATGGGCACGATGAAGGGTTTCTGCGCCAGCAGCCAGGCCAGCGCAATCTGCACGGTGCTCGCACCCTTGCGCCGGGCGATGTCGGCCAGCATCTCCACAAGCGGCATGTTGGCCGTCATGGCATCTTTCGTGAAGCGTGGAAACACCGCGCGCAGATCCGTCGTCGCATCGAAGGTGGTGTCCGGCGTGATCGTGCCGGTGAGAAAGCCCGTGCCCAGCGGCCCCCAGGGCACGAAACCGATTCCCAGACGCTCGCACAGCGGCAGCACCTCGACCTCCGGTTCGCGCGTCCACACGGAATACTGATTCTGCACGGCCGAGACCGGCTGCACCGCATGGGCTCGCTCGATGGTGCGCGCTCCCGCTTCCGACAGGCCGAAATGCCGTACCTTGCCCTGTGCAATCAGGTTCTTCACCGTACCGGCCACGTCCTCGATCGGCACCTTCGGGTCGACGCGATGCTGATAGAGCAGGTCGATGTAATCCGTCTGCAGGCGCTTCAGCGACGAATCCACCACCTTCAGGATGTGATCGGGGCGGCTGCACAGCCCCCCTTCTTCCGAAATCATGCCGAACTTGGTGGCAATCACCACCTGCTCGCGCACCGGCTTCAGCGCCTTGCCCACCAGCTCCTCGTTCACGAAGGGGCCGTAGGCTTCGGCCGTGTCGAAGAAGGTGATGCCCAGATCGACCGCTTTGCGAATGATCTTCACGCCCTCATCGACATCCGTGGCCTTCCCGGTGCCAAAGCTCAGATTCATGCAGCCCATGCCGATGGCAGATACCGTGAGACTGCCCAGTTGCCGCGTTTCCATGTCCGTCATTCCTCGGTGGTCGGTTCGACTGCATGGTAGGCATCATCAGTCATGCAGACAAGCGGGGTAAAATTGCATGCAGTCATGAAAACCTTTCATGAATATCACCTCCCATTCACCTGGCAACCGCGCCGTGTACCCACCCGGCATGCCACGGGGCACAAAAAGGGCAACGCCAACCAGACAACACTGCGCGCATCAGGAACGACACATCATCAGCATCGCCCGACATGCCGCAGCAAGCGGATGATTCCCATGAAGGAAAACCTCGACAGTCTCCGCGCCTTCCTGAAAGTGGCCGAAACCGGCAGCTTCACCCGCGCGGCAGCACAGATGGGCGTTTCGCAATCGGCGCTCAGCCACAGCATCCGCAACATCGAAACGCGGCTTGGCATGAAGCTCTTTCATCGCACCACCCGCAGCATTTCCACCACCGATGCGGGTGAACGGCTTCACCAGCGACTCGCGCCACTGTTTGACACCATCGACCAGGAAATCGGTGCGCTGCAAAGCAGTCAGGGCCAGTTGCGCGGCAGCCTTCGCGTGAACGGCAGCGAACATGCGCTGTGCGCCGAACTGTGGCCGAAGTTCGAGCGCTTCATGCAGGACAATCCCGGTGTCTCGCTGGAACTGGTGGCCGACAACCGTTTCATCGACATCGTGACCGAACGCTTCGACGCCGGCATCCGGCTGGGCGACGACGTGGCACGAGACATGATTGCCGTGCGCGTTTCACCCGACATGCAGATGTGCGTGGCGGCAAGCCCAGCCTGGCTCAAACGTCATGCCACACCCGACACCCCTGCCGCGCTGAATGCACACGAGTGCATCGGCATGCGCCTGCCCACGCATGGTGGCCTGCTGCCCTGGGAATTTTCCGAGCCCGCACCGAAAGGCAAGGTAGTGAAGATCCAGCCTGCCGCACGCTTCACCGCCAACAACGGCCAGCTGCTGCGGCTGGCCGCACTCGCCGGTCATGGGCTGATCTGGACGCCACGCGAAAGCATCATCGAAGACATCCGGGCCGGAACGCTGCAAACCGTGCTCAATGACTGGGCCATTTCCTTTCCCGGCCACCATCTCTATTACCCCAACCGACGGGCCAGTTCGCCGTTGCTGAAGGCACTGGTGGAGGCGCTGCAGCATCGCTGAATCAGATTCAGCGAGCGGGGAAAATCAGCCCTGCTCCGCCACGATGTCCCGGAACATCCGGTAGGATCGATACTGTTTCTGCTCGTCGAAGATGTAGCTGACGACCATGATCTCGTCGGCGCGCAGGCGTTCCTGCAACTGCTGATATTGCTGCTTCACGCTGGCTGCACTGCCCACCAGCGAGCAGGCCATCATCTGCGCAGCGGCGGCTGCTTCGGCCTCTGTCCAGATGCCATCCATGCTGGGCACGGGCGGCAGCAACGGGTTGCCGGCGTGCCGCACCACGTTCAGGAAGAACTGCTGCTGCGAGGTCTGCAGAAAACGCGCTTCTTCGTCGGTGTCGGCCGCGATCACGTTCAGGCACACCGTGAAATGGGGTTTTTCCAGCACCTCGGAAGGACGGAATTCCCGGCGGTAGATGTCCACGGCCATTTCCAGCATGCGCGGCGCAAAGTGCGCGGCAAACACATAGGGCAGACCCAGCGAGGCTGCAAGCCAGGCGCTTTCGGTGCTGGAGCCCAGGATGTAGAGCGGCACCTTCAGGCCCAGACCCGGAAATGCCTTCACCGGCCCCTGCACGTCCATGTCGCCGAAATAGCGCTGCAATTCGCGCACGTCTTCGGGGAATGTTTCGGCGGTGTCGCGCGGACCGCGCCGCAACGCTGCGGCCGTGCGCATGTCGGTGCCGGGCGCACGCCCCAGCCCCAGATCGACCCGCCCCGGATGCAGCGTTTCCAGCGTGCCATATTGTTCGGCCACCATCAGCGGGCTGTGATTGGGCAACATGACGCCACCGCTACCGACGCGAATCGTGCTGGTGTTGGCCAGTGCATGCCCGATGAGCAACTGCGTGGCAGAGCTGACCAGCGTGGGCATGTTGTGGTGCTCGGCAATCCAGTAGCGCACATAACCCAGCCGTTCCACTTCCTGCGCCAGCCCCACCATCGACTGGATGGCCTGCGCCTGCGTTTGCCCCTGCCGTACAGGAACGAGATTCAGGGCGGAAACATTCGTCATGAAAAACTCCTCGAAAACGGAAATACGCCCGGCGCCTAGGCCGATGCCTGATCGAGCAACCTGACGGCATGCGAGGCAACCCGTTTCAGCTCGCCCAGCGTCACGCCATCGTGCGCCTGGATCGACATGCCTTCCAGCAGGGTGTTCAGCGTGATGGCCAGCGACTTCACATCGCTTCGGGGAGGCAAATCGCCCTCGCGGACGGCGCGCGCCAGCCGTGACTGGAAATGTTCTCGTGCCTCCCTGCGAAGCTGCCTGACGGCCGCGATCACCTCGGAAGACTCGGGAGACACATTGATGGCGGCCAGCACCACCATGCAGCCGCAGGGCGCATCGGGTGAGAGCAGAACACCCGCTGCATCCCGGAAGAAAACGTCGATGGCACGACGGACATCGGGCTCCTGCTGCATGGCCTGCCAGCACGATGCCCAGTAGGTGCGTTCATAGAACCCGACCGCCGCCAGAAACAGCCCGGCCTTGCTGCCAAAGGCGGCATAAAGGCTGGGCGGATTGATGCCCATTGCAGAGCAGAGTTCCGCTACCGATGCCGGCTCGTAACCCCGGCGCCAGAACACATCCAGTGCCCTGGACAGAACGGCCTCGCGATCGAAGCAGCGGGGGCGACCAAGGGAACGGGCAGCCCGTCCGGCACCATCGTGCGCAGCATCATCTTCAGGAGACCTTGTTCGACTCATGGATTTGCATCCGGGAAAAAGCGGTGGCACTCAGAGCGTGTCATGAACCTGTTCGTTCCCGCACTGGCCGCAAAACCGTGTGCTGGCAAGACGCCACGCGCCATCAAGGCTGGCTGCCTTGCCCAGCGTGGCAACGCTGCCCAGCGCGTTTGGGGAGCAGCCCACTGCAGTTTTGTAGCAGGCACTATACAATATATCTGTAGCAACCGCTACATATCATCGGGCCGGCAGCAGCCACAGACGACAGCCAGCCATCGGAGCATCGACGAGCCGCGCAGGCAAGCTCACGGCAGCCTGCGTCACGATCGCCTCATCGGTGACAGGCATCTGCGACGACAGGGGCATGGCTGCTTTCAGGGATGCCCGCGCTTTCGAGATGTTCACCCTGCTTTTCAAGGAGCACACTGCCATGAGCAAGCCAACCCATCCCCAGGAATACCAGGCCATCACCGCGGTCCTGTCCAAGTACATCGAAGGCTGCAAACAGGCAAAAAGCAGCATCATGAAACCTGCCTTCCACGACCAGGCCACGATGTTCAGTGTCGATGAAAAAGGCGCGCTGGCAGGCGGACAGATTCAGGTGCTGTTCGACGGCATCGACGAAGGGTTCAAGCCTTCACCCGACGCCACCTCGGTCATCACCCGCATCGACATCACCGGCACAGCTGCCAGCGCACGGGTCGACTGCAACGACATGTCGGGCTTCTGCTTCACCGATTACTTCCACCTGCTGAAGATCGACGGCCAGTGGACGATTGTCAGCAAGATCTTCCACACGCACGCAGCCCCCTGAATTGGTCACGGGCCCGCATGCGCAACGGTGTGTGCTGCCTCTGCGGGCTCCCCGGCCATGAATACCGCAGGGCGCTTCACCCTGCTGCGCAAGCCCGCTGCACGGGCTGGCCGCAACGTTCAGCCGCTGCGCCCTGCCCCTCCCCGGGCCACGCTCATGAATTCGGCCACGTAGTCGTTGGCCGGGCTGTGCATCAGCTCGTCGGGCGTGCCATGCTGGATGAGTTCACCGCCATTCAGAATGGCGATGTGATTGCCCATCTTCAGGGCTTCGTCCATGTCATGCGTGATGAACAGGATGGTCTTGTTGAGGCGCTGCTGCAGGCTCAGCACCACGTCCTGCAGGCGGATGCGGATCAGCGGGTCGAGCGCCGAAAATGCCTCGTCCATCAGCAGGATCTCGGTATCGGCCGTAAGCGCACGTGCCAGCCCCACCCGCTGGCGCATGCCGCCCGACAGCTGTTCGGGATAGCTGTCGGCCTGGTCGGCCAGCTCCATTTCGTTCAGCCAGTACATGGCCCGTTCGCGTTGCTCGGCCTGTGACACGCCGCGCACGCGCAGCGCAAAACTGGTGTTCTGCAACACCGTCATGTGCGGCATCAGGCCAAAATGCTGAAACACCATGCTGATGCGCTCACGCCGGAAACGCTGCAGGCCCGCATCATCGAGCGCCAGCACATTGGTGCCAAACACCCTCACCTCGCCGCAACTGGGGTCGATGAGCCGGTTGATGTGGCGCACCAGCGTGGACTTGCCCGAACCGGACATGCCGATGATGCAGAAGATGCCGCCCAGGGGAATGTCCAGGTCGATGTTGCGCAAGCCCACCTGGCACCCGGTCTGATTGAAGATCAGCTCGCTGGACTCTCCGGCATTCAGCATCTGCAGCGCCTGGCTTTCCCGCTGGGCACTGTTGCCGTAGATCTTGCTGACGCCTTTCAGCGCAATTGCCGTGTTCATGCCTTGCCCTCCTTGCGCTGGCCTGCGCGTCCATACGCCTGCGTGATGCGGTCGATGACGATGGCGAGAATGACGATGGCCGTACCGGCCTGCACGCCCTGACCGATGTTGAGCGTCTGGATGGCCTGCAACACGCTTTCACCCAGCCCGCGCGCACCGATCATCGAGGCCACCACCACCATGCCCAGCGACATCATCACGGCCTGATTGATGCCAGCCATGATGCTGGGCCTTGCCTGCGGCAACTGCACCCAGAACAATATCTGCCAGTGCGTGCTGCCAAAGGAGCGTGCCGCTTCGGTGAGGCGGCGATCCACCTGCCGGATGCCCAGTGCGGTGAGGCGGATGAGCGGCGCAATGGCATAGACCACGGTGGCAAAGAGCGCCGGCACCTTGCCGATGCCGAACAGCATCAGCACCGGAATGAGATAGACGAAACTCGGCATGGTCTGGATGATGTCGAGCACCGGCGTGAACCAGCGGTGCAGCCGGTCGCTGCGCGCCATCAGCACGCCCAGCGGAAAGCCCAGCACGATGATGAACAGCGACGAGGCAATCAGCAGCGCCAGCGTCTGCATGAGAGCGCCCCACAGACCCAGCGCACCGATCAGGTAAAAGCCCGCCGCACACGCCAGCGCCTGCCACCACACACGGGTGGCATGCCATGCAATGGCCGCCAGCAACACCAGCAGCAACCAGGGCGGCAACTTCATCAGCCCCTGCTCCAGCGGCAAGAGGAATCCATCGAGCATGGCCTGACTCAACGCACGGAACTGGTCGCCGTACTGACGCACGGTTGTGGCAAGCACCTGATTCAGGGTCTCGGCCACCGACCACTCCGGGAAGAAGCCGCCCTTCTTCCGGGGGACAGCATTTTCACCGAACTTTTTCTCAAGTCGTGAACGTGCCTCGTCCGAAACCCACTTTCCCCAGATTTCCGGCCGCTCACGCATGAAACGTTCGGCCTGCTGCGCGCCACTACGGCGGCTCTCGGTCATGTCGAGAATCATCCGGTTCAGCATGTCCGGCTCGAATTGCAGTTTCTTCAACACGGCAATCAGCTCGGGATGCTGCTTCTCGAACTGCGAGGACACGGCAACGGCCAGCTTCGACACCGGGAAGTCGGAAACACAGCGCGTGTTCTTGTCCCCTTGCAACAGATTTCTCCAGCATTCGCCGTCAAAAGGCGGCAGCGCGATGCGCTCCATCCGGTACTTGGCCATCAGGCCCGACGGCTGCCAGTAATAGAAAAGGATGGGCTTTTTCTGCTCGAAGGCAGCAGAAATCTCGGCATCCAGCGCGGCCCCCGTTCCCGGCTGCGCACTGCTGAAGGTTTCCGACAGACCGGTATTTTTCAGCAGGCTGGTATTGAAAACCTCGCAGGCCCAGCCCGGCGGGCAATTCATCAGCCGCGCCTTGCCGGGTTGTTCCGGGTTGGGAAAGAGATGCGCAAAACGCGGAAGGTCGTCCACCCGCTTCAGATCGGGGTGCGCCTCTTTCACATAATCGGGCACATACCAGCCCTGCTCCGCACCGCCCTTCAGCGTGTCTCCGACGATGTTTGCGCGTCCTTCTGCCACCGCCTTTTCCAGTGGCTCGGAGCGCCCCATCCATTGTTCGGCAATGATCTGGATATCATCCTGCAACAGCGCGGATTCGAGCGTGGTGGGAGAGCCCGGCACCACTTCCGTCTTGCAGCCATAACCATCTCGCAGGATGCTTTCCAGCACGCCCGTGGTGATCTGGCCGCTTTCCCAGTCGAGCCCGCCCAGGCGAATGGGCTGATCGGTATTGCACGCAGCGGCATGGGCCATGCCTGCCGTGGCAAGGCAGCCAATGGCCAGACAGATCGCGACGACCCGCTGCAGGAACTGCTTCAAGGGGATCATGTTGCGATCCTCATCATGATGAAAGAAACGGACAATTCCTGAACAGCGCAACGACAGAACCTTGCCGGACGGATTTGCCCGACTCACCGCCAACACGTGCTTTCAGGAATCTTCAACGACGTATCGTCGCACAGAATGCGCGATACCGTTTCTCACCTTTGAAGCAACAGCATACAAAAACAAACGTCCTGTCAGACCATCACCATCTGACAGGACGCAGGGCGCTGCATGAAAACAATTGAACGGATCAGGACACAAAACTGCCCGGAAGACGTGAAGCCTGTTCATCGTGCAGGCGCGCAAACAACACCGGCAGGGCACGTACATGAACAGGCATCACTGACGGGGCGGCAGGATACCCTTCCTTCAGGTTGATTGCCGCCCTTCGCCGATCAGCCGCAGCTGCCCAGCATGCCGCACTGCGTGCAGTAGTCGCAGCCGTCCTTGCGGATCATGGCGTGTGCGCCGCATTCGCTGCATTTCTTGCCGGCCATCACGCCCGGCATCACGCCGTTGCCGTTGGGCATGGCCACGGGTTCCACCTTGGGCAGTTCTTCCGGCTCGAACAGCGAGCCCTGCACCACTTCCTGCCGCTTGGCGATGAGGTTCTGCACCGCATAGGCAATGGCGGCCACTTCGCTGTCGTGCCAGCGCGGCACGTGCGTGCCATCGGCCTTTTCGTAGGTGCCCAGACGCACCGGACCACGGTCCCACGTGACCTTGCGCATGTCGGACAGTGCGCGATCGAGGAAACCGCCACGCGCCGCGAGACTGAGCATCCGCATGGTGGCGGTGATCCACTGCTGCGACTCACCACTCTGCCCCACCGGCATGAAGAACTCGATGGCGCGCTCGACATGGCCGCTGCCGTCGGGCTTTTCGACGGGCAGGAAGGAGACGATGAGATAAAGCCGCTGCTGGCCTTCGGCCGTCCAGTATTCGATCTTCTCGGCCACGGCCTGCAGCGCGCCCTGCGGACGGCGCTCGATCACCTTGCGCATCGGATCGACCAGCTCGACCAGCGGGCCAGCCGATGCAGCTGCAGCCGGTTTTTCCTCGGCCTTCGGTGCCGGGGTGGTTTCGAGCACGGCGCCGAGGATGTTGTTCGGACGATAGGTGGCCAGCCCTTTCAGGCGGGCTTTCCACGCCTGGGTGTAAAGATCCTTGAAGTCATCATAAGGATAATCGGCCGGCACGTTCACCGTCTTCGAGATGGACGTGTCGATGAAAGGCTGCACGGCCTCCATCATCGCCACGTGTTCCTCGGCCGTCATCGCCAGCGCATTCACGAAGTAGTCGGGCAGCGCATTCACGTCACCACCCTGCGACTTGTACAGGCGCCAGGCGTGATCCTCCACCACATATTCGCTGCGCGAGCCGTCGGCCTCGCGCTTGCGGCGGGTGTAGGTCCAGGAGAACGGCGGCTCGATGCCGTTGCTGGCGTTATCGGCAAAGGCCAGGCTGACGGTACCGGTGGGCGCAATCGACAGCAGGTGACTGTTGCGCAGACCGTACTTGCGGATGTCGGCCTTGATGTCGTCGGGCAGACGGGTGGCAAAGCTGCCTTCGCCGCGTTTTGCGCCCTTGCCCAGGTATTTGTCGGCATCGAATTTGGGGAAGGCGCCCTTTTCCTTGGCCAGCTCCACCGAGGCACGGTAGGCGGCATTGCGCATGGTTTCGGCAATGCGGGCAGCCATCTCACGGCCTTCGGCACGGTCGTAGCGCAACTTCAGCATGGCCAGCGCATTGCCCAGGCCGGTGAAGCCCACGCCGATGCGGCGCTTGGCAGCACTTTCCTCACGCTGCTTGTCCAGCGGCCAGAAGGTCACGTCCAGCACGTTGTCGAGCGCACGCACCTGCACGGCCACCACCTGCGCAAAACGCTCGAAATCGAAGGAGGGCTCACCGCCCTGCCCGAAGGCGTTATGCACGAAACGGGTGAGGATGATCGGGCCGAGATCGCAGCAGCCATAGGGCGGCAGCGGCTGCTCGCCACAGGGGTTGGTGGCCTCGATGGTCTCGACGTAATTCAGGTTGTTGTCGCGGCGGATGGCGTCGAGGAACAGGATGCCGGGCTCGGCGAAGTCGTAGGTCGACTTCATGATCGTGTCCCACAGGTCGCGGGCACGCATGCTGCGATACACCCACTTGCCGTCATCGCGCTGACGGGCACCGGCTTCCATCACGGTCTTGCCGGGGCGGGCCTTGTGCACCAGCTCCCATTCGGCGTCGTCCTGCAGGGCCTTCATGAAGGCATCAGTCACGCCCACCGACACGTTGAAGTTGTTCCAGCGGCCCGGCGTGCGCTTGGCGGTGATGAACTCCAGCACGTCGGGATGGTCGATGCGCAGCACGCCCATCTGCGCGCCACGGCGGCTGCCGGCGCTCTCGACGGTGGCGCAGCTCTGGTCGAAGACGTTGATGTAGCTGCAGGGTCCGGAGGCGATGGAGGCCGTGCCCTTCACATAGGCACCGCTGGGGCGGATGCGGGAGAAGTCATAGCCTACGCCACCGCCGCGACGCATGGTCTCGGCCGCCTCGCGCAGCGCCTCGTAGATGCCGGGGTAGCCGTCATCGTCGAAGCCCTGGATGCAGTCACCCACCGGCTGCACGAAGCAGTTGATGAGCGTGGCCTGGATGTCGGTGCCGGCAGCACTCATGATGCGGCCGGCGCCGATGGCCCCTGCCTGCAGGTTGGCCAGGAACTTCGCTTCCCACTCGGCGCGGATATCTTCCTTCTCGACCGAGGCCAGCGCGCGGGCCACCCGTGCGAACAGATCGGCCTCGGAAGACTCGCCCTGCTTCAGGTATTTCTCGGCCAGCACGTCCTGGCTGATGGGCTGAACGGGAAGCGCAGCAACGGCGCCATCGGAGAGGAGATCGCGTGTCATGGGAGGTAATGAAAAGTCTGGCAAAACACCGGCCGCCACGAGCGAAGAATGCCGCGACAAACGGGAAGAAATCGCATATGCAGTGCCACGGAGGAGCGCGTGACACTATGGAGAGGGATGTGAGGTGCTGATTGTATGCCAGCCCGCCCCCCTTGCGTCCACCCCCAAAGGGTAAAAATTTCCTGCATGGCAGCACCCGGATCAGGCCGGGACAGAAGCCAGCTGCGCGGCGTTTTTTCGGGCCACCCGCAAAGCCAGCATCCATGCGGCCCGACGAGCAGTTGGCCGGGAAACCGGGGCACACACACCACCGGCGACGAGGCGGCAGGGCCAAAAAGCAACGGCTCGCAGATGCAACAACGGGCGGCTGCACTACCCTCGCGGATTCCGGCTGTCGGCCAGGCGCTCGCTGTAACGGTCGACCAGGTACGGCGCAACATCGCGCGTGAGCAGGGTGAACTTCATCAGCTCCTCCATCACGTCGACGATCCGGTCGTAGCAGGCAGAAGGCTTCATGCGGCCGGATTCGTCAAACTCCTGCCACGCCTTTGCCACCGAGGATTGATTCGGGATGGTGAACATTCGCATCCAGCGCCCCAGCACGCGCATCTGGTTCACGGCATTGAAGGACTGTGAACCGCCCGACACCTGCATCACGGCCAGCGTCTTGCCCTGGGTGGGACGAATGGCCCCGACCGACAGGGGAATCCAGTCGATCTGGGTTTTCATCAGCCCTGTCATCGCCCCATGACGTTCGGGAGAACTCCACACCATGCCTTCAGACCATTGCACCAGCTCGTGAAGCTCCCGGACCTTCGGATGATCGCCGGGCGCATCATCGACCAGCGGCAATCCGGAAGGGTTGAACATGCGCGTCTCGCCTCCCAGTGCCTGCAGGATGCGTGCGGCTTCTTCTGCCGCAAACCGGCTGAAGGAGCGTTCACGCAGCGAGCCATAGAGGATCAGGAAGCGGGGAGCATGCGCTGCGTGCCCGGCACGTGACAATTTCGCCGGGTCTGGCAACCGGAATGCACCGGCGTCGACATGGGGAAGGTCGGCAACCGCCTGCTCGACGCCGCTTCCATCGGCGTCTGCCACTGTCTGCGCATATTTGATGGCAAACACGTTGCGTGACGTGCCGCCGCCCGAATTCTGATCGATGATGATCTGGCTCATGACAAGGTCGTGATTACGGATTCAAAAACACCCCGCCTTGCCGGCATGGCCCTGACAGCAGTGTTCGGTGAGATAGCCAAGCAGCGCATTCATGCCGGCAAAGTTGGCCCGGTAGATCAGATTGCGCCCCTTCTGCTCGACAGACACCAGCCCGGCAGCGCCCAGTTCCTTCAGATGGAAGGACAACACGTTGCGAGCCACACCGAGCCGCTCGGCCAGCGTACCCGGCGTAAGCCCTTCAGGGCCCGCAACGACAAGCGCACGAAACACCCGCAAGCGCAGTGCATGTGCGAGTGCATTCAGCGCAGATACGGCTTGATTCTCATCCATGATTCAACTATACAACGATTATCGAATCATTGAAAGCAACTCCCGGTTGCCGATAGCCTCTTGTCATCCGATGCACCAATTTCCGGCAAAGACCGGCCCCCCATGACGGGCTGGCAGGCGCATGCCGGATGCCCCGGCAGCAAGCGACTCAGTGCCCTGCCTTCTTCGCACGCGACACCTGCACCGAGGCAAGGATGATGAGTGCGGCACCGGCCAGCATGCGCAGCGAGGGTTGCTCGTCAAAGAGCCACCACGCGCAGGCGATGGCGTAGACGGGTTCCAGCGAGACGATCATGCCCACACTGCGGGCATCGAGCCCCTCCAGGCTGCGCACGAACAGATAATGCGCCACGCCCGTGCAGAGAATGCCCAGCAGGCTGATGCCCAGCCAGTCGCCGGGGGTAGCCTGCGCAATGCTGCTGCCAGAGACGAACGGCGCCACCACCAGCAGCACGATCAGGTTCTGCCACAGCGACACCTGGATGGCATCCATGCCCCGCGAGGCGCGGCGGTTGATGACGGCCAGCAATGCAAAGGTGAAGCCCGAGAGCACGCCCCACAGCAGGCCAACCGTGTTCTGGTCGGCCGCATCGAAGGCAGGCGTGACCAGCACCAGCCCCGCGGTGATCATGGCCAGCAACGTGATCTCGGCACGGCCGATGCGCTCGCGGAACACCAGCCAGTCGATGAGGGCGATGAAGGCCGGAAAGCTGGCAAAGCCCAGCGTGGCCAT
>JAUNHU010000281.1 GCA_030523825.1 Lautropia sp.
TGATCGCCAGGTCGAAACTGTTCTTGCTTTCCTGCAGGTTGCCCTGCGTGAACAGCCGCGAGGTGGCCACCGGTTTCACGCCGGTTCCCAGTTGCAGCCCGGTGGGCAACTGCGTGTCGGCCGTCGACTGCGCCCCCACCTGCCGCATGTTCTGGTACATCAGGTCTTCAAACACCGCCTGCGACCGCTTGTAGCCCGTCGTGCTGACGTTGGCCAGGTTGTGCGAGATCACATCCATCTGGGTCTGCTGAGCGTCCAGACCCGTCTTGGCAATCCACAACGAACGAATCATTTCCTTCTCCCTGTCATTCCATCATCCCGGTGCCCTGCACGACGGCTTCTGCCGCTCTTTCTGATGCGGGCACCACGACATTCAAAAACTTTCCCGACTCCATCAGCCCTTCAGCGACAGCAGCGTCGTTGCACGCTGCTCATTGCTTTCGGCGTTCTGCATCAGCTTCATCTGCATTTCAAACTGGCGGGACACCTCGATCATGCCGACCATGGCCTCCACGACATTCACATTGCTGCCTTCGATGGCACCCTGTGCGACGCGCACCGTGTCGGAAGCGGGCGCCTGACTGCCATCCTTCATCCGCATCAGGCCATCGGGCCCCTTCGTGAGTTCGCTTGCCAGCGGATCGACCAGCTTCAGGCGTCCGGCCTGCGAAGGCGGCTGCTCCCCCACCTTCACCAGCACCGTGCCATCGTCGGCAATGTTCACCGATGCCCCCACCGGAATCGAGATCGGGCCCCCATCCCCCATCACGGTCTGGCCGCGGCGCGTGCGCAGGTTGCCCTGTTCATCCACCACGAAACCACCATCACGGGTGTAGGCTTCTTCTCCCCCGGCCGTCTGCACGGCAAACCAGCCCTGATCCCTGATCGCCACATCCATCGGATTGCCGGTCTGACGAATCGGCCCCGAAGCCGCGTCATAACCGGTGGTGGTTTCCCAGCTGAACACGCGGGTCGTTGCCGTGCCATCCTGTCGCAGGGGCACGGCTCTCGCCGTCATCAGATCGGCACGGAAGCCGTCGGTGGCCGCGTTTGCCAGGTTGTGGCTCAGCGCGTCCTGACGTTCCATCAGCGCCTTCGCGCCCGTCATCGACAGATAAATCATGCGATCCATGCCAATCTCCTCAAGCGTTCAGGTGTTCGACTTCATCAGCGCAGGTTGACGATGGTCTGCAGCAACTGGTCGTGCGTCTGCACGGTCTGCGCGTTGGCCTGATAGACACGCTGCGCGGTAATCATGTTGACCAGCTCCTGCGTCAGATCCACGTTGGAGGATTCGAGCGTCCCCGACTGCACCTCACCCAGCGTGCCGGTGGCCGGAGAGCCCACCAGCGCCGAGCCGGAATCGGCCGTCTCGATCCACTGGTTGTTGCCAACCGGCTGCAGACCCTGCGGATTGGTGAAATTGGCCAGCGCCAGACGCCCTTTCGTCACCGACAGACCGTTGGTGTAGCGCGCCATCAGGCTGCCATCACGACCCACCGAAAAACCTGCCAGCTTGCCGGTGCTGTTGCCATCCTGCTCCTGGTGAGCCACCGTGAAGGCCGTGCCAAACTGCGTGGTGTCGTTGAAGTTCAGTGTCACCTGCTGGTTGCCACCCGCATCATTCCCCACCGGTACCGTCACCGTGAACG
>JAUNHU010000081.1 GCA_030523825.1 Lautropia sp.
GCAGGCCGACACCGGCGCCTGCAGCACCAGCTGCACCAGCCCGACATGCCCGGGGGACAGGACGGCGGACTGCTGCGGCGCCATTTCTCCCCCTGGCTGGCGAACGCCCAGCACCGCAACGGATGCCATGACGCTTTCGGTGCCCAGATGCACATGAACGCGCATGCCGCTGCGCAGCGGCTTTTCCTCACCCTGCCACAGATGAATCTCGACATCGAGACGTGTGCTGAGTTCGGCCACACCGGGCTGCAACAGCCACTGCCCGCGCGACAGCGCCGATTTTTCGATGCCGGCAAGGCCCACCGCGCAGCGCTGTCCCTTGACTGCCTCGGCGGTTTCCCGGTTCTGCGCACGCAGTGAACGCACGCGCACACCGCGCGGCCCGTCCGGCAGCACGTCCAGCACATCCCCCACGCGCAGACTGCCGGCATGCACCGTGCCGGTTGCCACCGTGCCGACGCCATCCAGCGTGAAAACACGGTCGACAGCCAGACGGAAGCCACGGGCCAGAGGCACGTTGCCGCCCGAAAGCCCGGCATGTGCGCCATCGGCAGAAGAAGCAGCGGCTTCCGCGTGCGCTGCATGCAGTGTCTGCGCCTCACTCAGCAGCAACTGCCGCAATTCCTCCACCCCCGCACCCGTGGTGGCCGATACGGGCATGATGGGCGCATTGGCCAGCGAGGAACCAGCCAGCAGTGCACCGATCTGCGCACGCACAACGTCGATGCGGGCTGCATCCACCCGGTCGGTCTTGGTGAGCGCCACCGCCCCGCGCGAAATGCCCAGCAGCGACAGCACCGCCAGATGCTCGCGGGTCTGCGGCATGACACCATCATCGGCGGCCACCAGCAGCAATGCAAAGTCGATGCCGGTGGCACCGGAAATCATCGTGTGCAGCAGTTTTTCGTGACCGGGCACGTCGATGAAGCCAATGTCTTCCGCTTGCGGCCCCCGCATGAAGGCATAACCCAGCTCGATGCTCATGCCGCGCCGGCGTTCCTCGGGCAGGCGGTCGGTTTCGGTGCCCGTTAGCGCCTTCACCAGCGTGCTCTTGCCGTGGTCGATATGCCCTGCCGTGCCGATCATCATCTGGCGCGCCCTCCCGCAATCATTGCCAGTCGTCCATTGTCTGCGAGAAATCCCGCCTCATGCATCACGACGCGCCCCCTGGCACGACAGGACTGGCGAGCTGCGCAGCAAATGCTGCCTCATCGGCTTCGGCCAGGCAGCGCAGATCCAGCCACAGCGCATCATCGGCAACGCGGCCGATGACGGGTTGCGGCAGCGCCCGCAATTCGGCTGCCAGTTGCTTCAGGTGGCGTCCGGCGCGCTTGCCGTCTTCACGCCGGATGGCATAGCCAAAGCTCGGCAGGGTATCGACCGGCAACGCACCGCTGCCGATCTGGCTGAACATCGGCATCAGTTCGACAGTCCAGCCTGCGCCCAGCCCTGCCTGCATGGCGGGCAGCAGACGTTCGGCCTGCTGGCGGATGTCGGCCTGCGGGCGCGTGAACAGCCGCAGCGTGGTGAGGCGTTCGGGCAATCGCTCGGGCACGAGATAAAGTCGCAACAAGGGCTCGATAGCGGCCAGCGTGAGCTTGCCCACGCGCAACGCTCGCTTGAGCGGGTTTTTCTTGATGCGCTGGATGAGGTCTCGCCGGCCCACGATGAAACCGGCCTGCGGCCCGCCCAGCAGCTTGTCACCACTGAAACTGACCAGATCGGCACCGGCTGCGATGCTTTCCTGCACGGTGGTTTCGCGCGGCAGACCCCATTGGGTGAAATCCACCAGCGTGCCGCTGCCCAGATCCACCACCAGCGGCAGGCCGGCATCATGTGCCATCTGTGCCACCTGCTGCTCGGACACGCTGCGCGTGAAGCCCTGCACCGCGTAATTGCTGGTGTGCACCTTCATCAGCATCGCCGTGCGCGGGCCGATGGCGTTCTGATAATCGGCCGGATGGGTGCGGTTGGTGGTGCCCACTTCCACCAGTCTGGCACCGGCACGCGACATGATGTCGGGAATGCGGAAGGCGCCGCCGATTTCCACCAGCTCGCCACGCGAGACGATGACTTCCTTGCCTCGCGCCAGACTGTTCAACATCAGCAGCACCGCTGCCGCGTTGTTGTTGACGAGCGTGGCGTCTTCTGCGCCGGTGAGTTCACGCAACAGATCCACCACCAGGTCGTCACGATCACCACGCCCGCCGCTGTCCAGGTCGAATTCCAGATTGGCCGGCGTCGTCAGTGCCCTTACCACTGATTGCACGATGTCGTCGGGCAGGAGCGCCCGGCCGAGATTGGTATGCAGTACCGTGCCTGTCAGGTTGAAGACGGATTTCAGGCGGGGTTCAAGACGCTTTTTAAGCGCGGCTTCGATGCGTGCTGCCCAGACATCGTCATCCGCTGCAGACGACGATGTCGCTGTGCCTCCCTGCCCTGCCGGCTGCGAAGCCGTTTTCCGGGCGGCAGCGTTTTCATCGCCCTTCACAGCGGTCGATGACGAAGCTGCATGCCGGCCAGCCGTCTCGTCAGGCGCAGCAGTTGCGGAAGCTGCCTGCTCCGCACGGGAATCAGCCAGCAATTCCCGAATCACCTTGACGGCAAGCGAATGACCATAGTGAGGCAGCAGCGCGGCCACGCGCGGCAAACGCAGCAGGCTGTCCACCGAGGGCAGCCGAAACGGGTTTTCCTTCGTCGTCATGATTTTCGTTCCGGGCAGATGATGGGTCTCGGGCAGGTTACTCGTCTGGAACAGATACGTCTCACACACGTTTCAGCCACCGCCCTATCGGGCAGCCGGCAGGAGGCGGGCATGGGGCAGAACGGTTCCGGGACACAGCGGCCCCGGATGACAGGCCATGCCAGACAGGAAGAATCCTGTCCTCAGCCTTCAAAGGCGCTGCTGTCGGCATCGGGGCGACGATAACCGACCGGGCGCTCTGCGCCGTCGTCGAGCGATATCACTCCCGGAGCACCCGCACCGGGAGCTGCGGCGACGGCCCCGGATGCGTCTCCTGCCCCGTCCGCCTGTTCATCGTCGGCGCCCGGATAGAGGAAGGGATTGAAACCCGCACGCGGGTGGCCTTCCTCACCCATCAGGATGTCGAGCATCAGTGTGGCCAGATCATCGGCCATCGGCTCCATGCCATGATCCTGATTCAGGTCGAAGATCTTGCGGTAGCTGCCGCAACTGCTGCACAGTTCGGCCATCGTCGCCGGCGCCGCTTCGCGCGCAGCATTCGGCCCCGAAGCCTTCGGATCGACGGTTTCGGTCAGTCCCTTCTGGTCCATGCGGCGATAGCTGATGCCCTTGGTGGACGCGCAATTGCTGCACTTCACGCGCACCATGTGCCATTCGGTTGCACAGACCGCACAATGCAGATAGCGCAGGCCGGCACGCTGGCCGTCGATGCGCACGATGCTGGCCACCGGCTGGCTGCCGCAGCACGGGCAGACGGTGGGCGGATCGACATAGGGCATCTGCGCCAGATCGAGTGCAGCCGCCTGCACCGTCATCACCACCTGCACGGCAGCCATCAGGTACGGCGCACGCGCACGACGCGCGGCATCGAGCGGCGCGCCCATCAGGATGGCATCCAGCAGCCGCAATACTGCCGGGTCATCCATCGCGGCCAGCGCATCGAGCTGGGCAATCAGTGCCGCGTCCAGACCGGGAAAGCCCCGGACCAGCGCCAGCAGCGCATCGAGGGCCGCACGCCAGTTGGCATCCAGGCCGGCCGGCATCTGCCAGACGGGCATCGCATGACGCTGGGCACGGTCCCAGTCGGCTGCAGAGGGGGTGGAGGCAACCGGCTTCCAGCTTTTGGCGACCTGATGCTGCGCCTGCGCCAGATCGGCCACGTGCTTCAGGAATGGCACCATCGCGCTGTCGGCAGCCAGCTGCCGCAGGCGGTTGGCGCGGTCGAGAAACACGCTACCCGGCACAGGCAGCTGGATTCTCGGAAAGGCGGTGTGATCGAGCGACTCGATCTCACCCGGCTGCAGTATGCGTTGCATCGACCTTCGTCCCGGACGGATAAAAGGAAGGATCATACAGAGAGTGAGCAGCAACGACATGCAGCCCCCGGCAACTGTGGCAAACATGACGTAGCCCGTGGCGCGCCCGCCAGACAGGAGCCGGCAATGAGAGGCTGAAACGGTGGTGGCTCCTGCAGCGGAGACAGGTCAGCGTGATGACTGCATGGAGCCGGATTCAGCAACGCGGGCAGAGGGCGCGGCCGGATACGGGAAACAGAAAAATCCAATGCAAATGATTATCGGGATTTTTCTTCACCGGGAATTACACGGCTACCGGCAGAAATTACACGACCCGTCATTTCCGTGCGAATCAATCTCATAACCGTCAGATTTTCTGGCAAAAGCATGACGATGCAAAAAATGTCACATGGTGGACGGATTCCGGCACGACATGCCGGCGCAAAACCCGTCGCTTCCTTGAGCGCGCTATAATTTCTTCGTTAAGATAACCGGTTTCAGGTGGAGCCGGCCGTAACCAACGGCCCGGGCCTCCTGTGGATCTGCAGCGCCGCGAATCTGTCACCTGCCTGCCGGTTTTCGGGCTTTCGGCCAGCGCCTGCCTCCCGACCGGAGGCCCTGCCCAAAGGCGCGTGCACCGGCACCATCCGCACGCAACGACTGCGACCACGTCCCCTGCCCCTATCGCCCCACGGAACGCCCTCTTTCCCGTCTCATGAGCACCTCGCCGCTGCACCTGACCATCGACACCCCGCCAGCCGAATTGCTGGCTGCCGTCGTTCCGCACCTGCGCATCGCACACCAGATTCCCGGGCGGGTTCGCTTCAAGATGGACATCGGTGCCCTCCAGGGCATCCGTTTCGAGGGTCAGGGCGCCACCAGTGACGCGATCTCGGCCGTACTGAAGAAGATCCGGGGCATCCGCAACATCAGCTGGAACCTGCTGGCCAAGTCCTGTACCGTCGAATACACGCCATCGGTGATTCCCGATGCAGCCTGGCCCGACCTGCTTGCCGGCCGAAAATCTCCCGCCGCCGATGCGCTGCAGGCCATTCTGGAGGAAACCCATGCAAACCTTCGTCAGGCAGCCGCCAGCTGATCCGGGCGCCATCGCATCGCTGCCGGCGCTGCATGCGGCGCTCCAGGAGGAGCTGGGCGCCCAGGCCTTCTTCCGCACGGCCAGCATGGCCTTTGGCGGTGCGTCGCCCTGGTCCCTGCTGGCATCGGCCAGCGATCAGCGCATCCAGGCACTGCTTTCCGTTGCCCAGCAACTGAACCTGTCACTGCCGATACCGCCGGCCCCCGGCTTCATGCCCATCGAGCCCGGCTGGCGCCAGAACGTGGAACGGGCCCTGCACGGCTGCATGTCCGGAGCTGCGCTCTATCAGCGCCTGATCGAACAGACGCCCCACACCATGCTGCAGAACACCTTCCAGCGTCTGCAGGCCGAATTGCTCAACAACCACCTGCCCCTGCTGCAAGGCACATGGCAGGCAGCCGCCGATCGCGAGCGCTACCACGCCATGCAGGGGGTGTCAGCCACCGAAGCCTACACCTCGCATGGCCTCATCGGCGACACGATGGAACAGGTGCTGGCCCTTCTCACCCGCCAGGGCGGGATGTTCGGCCTGCTTGGCACCGTGCTGCGCTCGACACAACCGGCCCTTCTGGCCGGTCTGTTCACCGGAGGAGCCGCCATCCAGGGGGTGCGCAAGCTGCGCACGCCTGCCGGCACCGCCGGACATTCATCTCAGAAAGAGGCTTGACACCATGTTGCCACTGGTTCCCTTCGTCGTGGGCCTTGCCGCCGGCGCCGCCACCACCGGACTGCTTCGCCGTGATTCCGTTCGCCGCAAGCTCGAAAACGCCGGCCGCTCACTCCGCTCGGCAGCCGAAACCGGCATCGACAGCGTTCGCAACACCAGTGCATCGCTGCGTGACACCGTCTCCGGCACGCTGAAGAAGACGCTGCCCGGACGTTCGGCAGCCCCCCGCGATCCGGGCCGTCAGCCGCTGCCCGCCCGCCAGGCCACCCGCGCTGCCGGCAGCCGTGCCCGTGCGGTGCCACGCACCAGCATCCGGCGCTCGCCCGTCGCCGCCAGAACCCCATCGAAACCTGCTGCCCAGGCTGCGGCAGGCACTCCCCGCCGCACATCCAAAAGGACTACCACTTCATGAGCAATCTCAAGAATTCGGGGCTGCTCCGGGTCTGGCAGGTGCCAGGCCAGCGTTCGATCGCCGATGAGTTCATCAAGGGATTCGTGGCCACCGGCCTGCTGAGTTCGCTGCAAACCCGTGATGCGGGCAAGCGCGCCGGCTTCAGCCAGCAGTCGCTGCGCCTGGCCGTGCAGGGCGGCACCGCCCTGGCTGCCGGCACGGCCGCCATTCAGGCGATGCGCGCCGGCCGTCATGGCACAGCCCTGCTGGCCGTTGCTGCCGGCGCCGCCGGCGTCCTGGCTGCCGAGCGCTACCTGAAACCATCCCCCGAAATCAAACGCCTGCCGCTGAAGGAGATCGACAATGGCACGGAAGAACAGTAATTCGCAGACCGGCACCAACAGCCAGTCGGACACCGACATGAACAGCAACGCCCAGAACAACGCTGGCTGGAACCCGGGCGCCAACTGGAATCCCCAACAGGCCCAGCAGTTCCAGTTCTGGGGCCAGCCGCAACCGCAGTTCTGGGGGCAGCAGGCACCGCAGGGATGGCCGCAGCAGCCAAACCCGCAGGGCTGGAATCCCTACGCCCAGAACGGTGGCCAGCAGGTGCCCCCGGGCTGGATCGACCCCAGCCTGTTCAATGCTTTCGGCAACCCCGGCTTCAACGGCATGAATGGCATGAACGCCTTCAATGCCCCCAACGGCATGTTCGGTCAGCAGCCCCAGGCTCACGGCACCGGCATCTTCGGCTGGCTGGGCAACCGGCAGATGGAGCAGTTCATCCTTGGCGTCCTGCTGGGCGGTGCGGCCATCTACATCCTGGGCGATCCGGACAAGCGCGCCAGGCTGATGCGCATGGTGATGAAGCTCTACACCGGCGTGGCTGGCAGCTTCGAGGAGTTCAAGGAGCAGATTGCCGACCTGAAGGCCGAGGTGGCCTCCGAGCACGGAGCCGGCACGGAGGAATGATCCTCCGCCTGCACCGCTGACGCCTCGTTCGACCGGAACGGCGGCTGACGGAGCTTCTCCCCTGGCCATCTACAGCCAGTTCCCCGTTACAGACGGCAGGGTACATGCAAGCCTCTCCTTCCTGCCTCCGCCAACCGGTTCCGCCATCCGATTCCGTTGCCCATCACGTCATGAGCCCAGCCCTTTCACACGCCAACCCGCCCCTCTTTGCGTCGCTGACCCCGGTGCATCAGAGCCGGGGGCGCGTGCGTTTCCGCTACCGTCTGCAACCCGGCCTGCCGGCACTGGCCCCCACGGCACTCGAACGGGTTGCGGGTGATCTCTACGGTGTGACCCGGGTACGGCTGAACCCCGGGGCCAGCTCGCTGGCCCTGCATTACGACACGACCCAGATCGACGCCGCCCAGCTGGCGGCCAACCTGCTGGCCCTGCCCGCCCTGGTGGCTACTGGTGCCAGCGGCAAGGCCATCAGTGCAGCAGCCGACAGCGAAGGGGATGACAATCCCCTGGGGGCAGCGGCAGAAGTGCTGACCAGCGCAGCACTGCTGCTGACCTCGAAGGCCAACGTGCCGAGCGCCCTGCGTCAGCCGGCCACGCTGGCCGTGTCGGCCCCGCTCTACTGGGGAGCCCTGAAGGACCTGTTCACCGAAGGGCTGAACTCGCACGTGCTGGAAGCGCTGGCCGTGGCCATTTCCACCGCCAGTGGCGACCGGCTGGCCGCCAATACCACCCTGTTCATGCTGTCGCTGGGCGAGTATCTGGAGCATTCCATCGCACGCCGCTCCGACGACCTGCTGAAGCACCTGCTGCACCCCGAAACCGAGAAGGTCTGGGTGGAGCGCGACGGTCAGGAAGTGCTGACGGACACGGCCGAGGTGCAGGTGGGCGATACCGTCATCTGCGCTGCCGGCAACATCATTGCCGTCGATGGCACGGTGCTGAGCGGCGAGGCCACGGTGAACGAGGCCAGCATGACCGGCGAAAGCATTCCGGTCGTGCGCAAGCGGGGCGACACGGTGCTTTCCGGCACCGTGGTGGAGGAAGGCCGGGTACGGGTCTACGCCGAACGGGTGGGACAGGGCACGGCAAGCGCCCGCATTTCCAGCTACGTGCAGCACTCGCTGCAAATCAAGAGCAGCACGCAACTCTCGGCATTCAAGCTGGCCGACCGGCTGGTGCCGGGCGTGCTGGGGCTTGCCGGCATTTCGTGGGCACTGTCCGGCGACTGGCGGCGGGCCGCGGCCGTGCTGCAGGCCGATTACGCCTGCGCGCTGAAGCTGGCAACCCCAGTTGCCTTCAAGTCGGCCATGTACAAGGCAGGGCGTGACGGGCTGCTGTTCAAGGGCGCCGACGCGATGGAGCGTCTGGCCGAAGCCGACACCTTCGTCTTCGACAAGACCGGCACACTCACCACCGGCCAGCTCACCGTCACCGACGTGCTGTCCTTCGACCCGAGCTTCGGCCCCACCGACCTCGTCGATCTGGCCGCCTCGGTCGAGGAGCACTACTTTCATCCGCTGGCCCAGGCCGTGGTGGAAGAAGCCCGACGCAACGGTGGACGCCACTTCGAGCACGAGGAAGTACGCTTCATTGCTGCCCACGGGGTGCACAGCGTGGTCGATGGCAAGCGCATCGTCATCGGATCGAGACATTTCGTCGAGGACGACGAGGGCATTTCCATCGACCCCCATCGGGCATGGCTGGATGCGCTCACCCGCGACGGCAAGACCCTGCTCTACATCGGCTTTGGTGGCAAGCTGCTGGGCGCCATCGCCATGAAGGACAAGGTGCGCGACAACGCGGCCGAAACCCTCGAACGCCTGCGCAAGGCAGGGGTGAAGCGGATCATCATGCTGACGGGCGACCACGAGGTTCGCGCAGCCGAGCTGGCCGATTCACTACAGATGGACGACTGGCATGCGCAACTTCTGCCCGAAGGCAAGGCCGCGCTGCTGAAACAGTTGAAGGACGAAGGCGCGAAGATCGCCTTCGTTGGCGACGGCATGAACGATGCGCCCGCCCTGGCAGGTGCACATGTGGGCATTGCGATGGCTCGCGGCGCCGATCTGGCACGTCTCACCTCCGACATCGCGCTGCTCGAAGACGACATCGGTCGCGTGGCCGACGCCAAGCTGCTGGCCAACGCCACGATGAAGCGCATCGACGCGAACTTCAAGATCACCGTCGGAGCCAACACAGCCATTCTGGCAGCTGCCGCCACCGGCACCATCAGCCCCATCGCCTCGTCGGTACTGCACAATGGCAGCACGATTGCCATCCTGCTGAACGCCCTGCGTGGCGGCCTGAAGGGCACGGGCGACGAAGAAGGCAACCACAAGAAAAAGAAGAAGGCGCCGAAACTGATCGCCAGCCCGCGCCTGTCCTTCGACGACCGGGCAGCCGCCCCCAGGTGATCCCGTCACAGGCAGCCCGTCGGCAGATGGGCTACCCATATGAAAACGCCTCCTGTCACCCTGCCCTTCGCGGGCGGATGACGGGAGGCGCTTGAAACGGAGCGGGAAGATCCGGCGGGTGTATCAGCCCGGCTTACTTCAGCACGCTCTTGCGGTGCACCAGCAGATGCACGCCCAACATGGCTACGAAGGCAGCGCCCGAAGCGGCATGGCCTTTTTTTGCGCCAGAGGCAGCCAAGCCCAGCGACGTACCCAGACTGACCAGCATGCCGCGCTTGGCAACCTTGTTGGCGGTACGCTGCCATTTCCAGGGCGTAGCCTGCGGCGACGCGGCCACAGCCACCAGCGTCTGGGCAGCCTTCGTCACCTTGTCTCCCTTGCTGGCGCCCACCATCCGCGACACCACGCCCTTGGTAACGGCCAGTGCGGACATTGCCCCCTGCTTCGCGTCATTGCCACTCGCCTTTGCCGGTGCCATCACGGCCGGTGCGGGCCTCGGCGCCACGGGCGTCGGGGTAGGCACCGGGCGACGCACCGGTGCAGGCAGCGTCTTCGCCAGCATGGCGCTCAATTGAGCCTCCGCCTCCGAAGGTGTCAGCACGCTACATCGGTAGGCAAACAGCACACTGCCCACCCGGGCATTGGTCTCGATGGCCAGCGCACCGGGCAATGCTTCGAGCTTGCGGCTCAGATCAGCCAGCCCGGCTGCATGCCGCAGACGGTCTCCACGCAGACGAATGCGGCCGGGAACGGATGACACCAGAACATCTTTCATGAGGCAATGGAGAATCAATCTCAAAATCACAACGCTCTGGAATTCTAGTCCTCCGCAGCCCATTGTCACAAACAATCACGTAAATAGTCTCCAGGTACTCGCGCGCATCATGCACACCTTCGCCCCTCGCTGGCCCCGGAACCATGTGCCAGCAAGGCGCCATGCACCAGGCACGCCACCTTGCCAGACATGGCAACGCCGTCAGCGCTCGGCTCCGGGACCCGCCCGCGTGCCTGAAGGTATGCCCACGCCATGCCCCACACCCGCAAGCGCGCGCCGCACATGCCACTGCGCCATCAGCAGCAGGATGAAAGCCAGCAGCTCGGTCATTTCTTCCAGCGTCTGGAGGTGCGTTCCATGCCAGCGCACGCCGGGTACCCTGCCCTCGGCCGCAGCCGAATAAACCAGGGCAACCACCATCACGCCCAGCTCGGCACGGGGAAGCTGCCGCACCTGCCAAAGCCTGAGCAGCGGGTGCCAAAGGCGATACCTGAAAAAAAGCAGCACGCTGAACAGCAGGGCAGTCGCCGCAGCACCAATCACCCACAGCCGGTGGCGCAGCTGCTGCGTGGAGGAAAACTCCGGTCCGTCGACGGCATTGAAGGACAGGGGCTGAAGCAGCACCGCCCCCCAGCTCATCTCGGAAGCGGCCAGGATGAACCAGATGGGCGCGCAAGCACACCAGAACGCCCGATACGCGGGGAGCGTAAAGACGCTGCCGGACACGGCCACGAAAGGCGGGGCGCCCCGGCCCTCACGAAAGGCCCAGATCAGGCAGAGCGTGCCGCCCAGCAGCAGCGTCAGCAACTGCAGTTTTTCAAAAAGGCCGTTTTCCCAGCCCACCCACAGGGGCAGCACCAGAGCGAGCGGCCAGGCCAGCATCAGGGCTGCGACCAGAGCCAGCCGGAGTACGGGTATCAGTACCTGTCCGGCGCGGCAGGCGCAGCCTTTCGGCATCCGGGCATCGCGTGACAGGAAAACCTGCCCAGGCGCACAGGGATAGCCCCCCGTTTCGCCCATGCCCAGCGCCCGATCGGCCGAGCCCGAACTGCAACGACCATCGAGGCAAGCAGCCCCCGCCGCCCCAGAGGAACGAGGAGAGGAACAGGCAAGCAGGGAGCGCAGAGACCGGACAAGGCGCATCGCGTGCCTCGCGGAAAGTCCAGGGGAAAAACCATCTTAGCAGCCGGCACATTTTCGGCGAGGGAAAAAAACCGTAGAGCCTGACACGCGCCAAACGAAAAGGGCCGGCCCGGCGAACCGGACCAGCCCCTTTGTCAGACAAGGACGAGAAACTGTATCAGCTCTCGTCGCCCGTCATCTTGCGATACCAGGCGCGGTGGTGCTGCTTGGCCCAGGCCCGCGTGACCGTGCCATAGAACATGGCACGGATGGTGCCGCGCGTCCAGATGGCGGCGTAGACGTGCAGGACGATCAGCAGGATCATGCCGATGGCAGCCGCGGCATGCACCACGGATGCCCAGCGCACCACTTCGGTGGACACCGGCACCATGCTGCGCCACATCAGCACGCCCGACAGGGTGAGCGCCAGCATGCAGAGCACCAGCCCCCAGAACAGCAGCTTCTGGCCGCCGTTGTACTTGCCCTGCTCCGGCATGTCGTGGTCATCGCCGTGCACCATCTTCTTGATGTCCTTCAGCCATTCGATGTCGCGGCGCTCGATGATGTTGAGCCCGGCGAAACGAACCGCCATGATGAGGAAGAAGAAGGCCATCACCACCCCGATGAAGGGGTGCAGGATGCGCGTCCAGACCCCGCCCCCGAACAGCTGGGTGAGCGGGAAGAAGGCCGGATGGAAGAAGGCCAGCCCGGAGAGCGCCAGCAGGATGAAGCAGATGCCGACGATCCAGTGGTTCAGGCGCTCGGAAGCGTTGTAGCGAACGAGGTCGCGTGGATTGCGTTGCATGGTTCAGACCTCCCTGCCGGAACCCGGATTGCCCGACGAGCCGGAAGCATCCCTTCGGAGCGTGGTTGCATGAAGACCCGTGCCAGCCGAAGCCGAACCGGCGAGCGTGGCCTGCTTGCGCGCAGTTTCTTCTGCCGCGGCCAGCCGGTCCTTCTCCTCCATCTCGTCCTCCAGCTCCTTCGAGACTTCATTGGGGCCCTTGGTGATGTAGTGGAACAGGCTGCCCAGGGCGGCTGCGCCCATCGCGGCCACCGCCAGCGGCTTGGCCAGCCCCTTCCAGAAGCTCACCAGCGGACTGATGGTGGGCT
>JAUNHU010000082.1 GCA_030523825.1 Lautropia sp.
GGCACCGCCTGCGCCAGAGCCCCCGCCACCGGCACCACCTGCGCCGCCAACGCCGCCCGCACCTGCAGCGCCTCCCACCCAGGAGCCGCCCAACGCGCCGGCGAACGCACGCTACGACCCTGGCTCGGGCACGCCCGGCAAGAAGGATGTGCCCGTGCTCAGCGACACGCAGGTCGGCTACCTGCGCAAGCCCAACCCCGTCTACCCGGCCTTCTCCAAGCGTGCCGGCGAAACCGGCAAGGTGATGCTGCGCGTGCTGCTCGACGAGAAGGGCACACCGGTGAAGATCGAGATCGAGGAATCCTCGGGCTTCCCGCGCCTCGACCAGGCCGCCATTGCGGCTGCCCGCTCGTCGCGCTATTCCCCCTATGTCCGGGACGGCAAGCCCCAGCAGGTGATTGCCCGCGTCCCCATCGTATTTGATCTGGAATGATGAACTGGAGAATCCAAACGTGAGCGAACCCACTACCACCCTTGGCTTCGGCCATTTCATCGCGCAGGGCGACATCGTCAGCAAGTCGCTGCTGGGCATCCTGCTGTTCATGTCGGTCGTGTCCTGGGCGCTCATCCTCATCAAGGGTGTCACCCACCTGATGCGCGGCAGCCGTGCCGAACGTTTCCTGAAGATGTTCTGGGAAGCCTCGTCGCTGGATGAAGTGCAGCAGCAGGTTGCGGCCAATGGCATCCGTGATCCCTTCTCGCGCCTCACCGCCAACGCCATGCACGCCCGCGAGCACTACCGCCGCTACGGATCTTCCAAGCTGGCCGAGTCGGGCACCGAACAGGACTTCCTCACCCGCACCATCAAGAAGGTGCTGGATGAAGAAACCGTGCGCATGGAAGACGGCCTGACCGTGCTGGCCACCGTGGGCGCCACAGCCCCCTTCGTCGGCCTGTTCGGCACCGTCTGGGGCGTCTATCACGCCCTCATCAACATCGGCCTCTCCGGTTCGGGTTCGCTCGACAAGGTGGCCGGCCCGGTGGGCGAAGCCCTCATCATGACCGGCCTCGGCCTGGCCGTGGCACTGCCGGCCGTCATGGGCTACAACTGGCTGGCCCGTCGCAACCGCGTCCAGTCGGCAAAACTCGACGCCTTTGCCTTCGAGCTGTTCGCCTTCCTGTCCTCCGGCCAGACCCTGCGCGGCCACGTCCGCAGCGACGGCCAGCCGGCAGCCGACTTCCGCTGATCCTCACATCCCAGGACTGCAGTCATGGCTTTTGCAAGTTTCGACTCCAAGAACAGCAACACCCCGATGGGCGAGATCAACATGGTGCCGCTCATCGACGTGATGCTGGTGCTGCTGGTGATCTTCATCGTGACGGCGCCGCTGCTCACCCACTCGGTGCCGCTGGCGCTGCCCAAGGCCACCACCAAGCCCACCGAGCCCAACCCCAACAAGATCGACTTCTCGATCGACGTGGATGGCAACCTGTTCTGGAACAAGGACCCCATCTCGCGTGACGATGCCGCCACCCGCTTCAAGGAACTGGCAGCGCAAGACCCGCAGCCGGCCATCCTGCTGCGCGCCGACGAGAAAACCCCTTACGAGTTCGTGGTGAAGACGATCGCCGATGCCTCGAAAGCCGGACTTTCCAAGGTGGGCTTTGTTTCGCAGCCGGAAGAAGACAAGGTGCAATGAACGCGCCATCGGGCTGCGTGCTCAAGTCTGTTCACGGATGACACGGTCAACAAGTGTCACCGCAATCTCCTACCCTCGGGCCGCTCTGCGGCCCATTTTTTTGGTTTTCCGGTGTTGGACGCACCGCCCGCATTTTCTGTGCACGCCATGCGCGCATGGCATTTCGTGTCAGATGCGGCTTTGACAACAATTGCACCGGCGTGCAGTCCATGTACGCAGGCATTTCGTCATGCGCGGGCTTCTGGCGCCCCCCCGTTTGCATGCCATGCCGGCAACACCGACAGGAACAGGACGGATGCACCATGCCACGCCGTGGATCAGGCTATATTCAACCCCATGAATGCATCGCTCACATCGCACGCCATCCACCTGCGCCCGCTGGGCATCGACGACACTCCCGCCGCCTGGGAAATGACGCAGGCCCTGCAATGGCCCCATCGCCCCGAAGACTGGCAAGACTACATCCGCTGGGTCTCGGCAAATGGCAGCCCGATTGCCGTTTGTCTTGAAGAAAAGCTGATCGGCACGGCACTCGTCTGGCACTGGGGTGCGCACCAGGCCAGCATCGGCATGGTCATCATCAGCCCCGAATTTCAGGGGCGGGGTTTTGGCCGCCAGCTTTTTCAGGCGCTGATGCAGGGGCTGGAAAACCGCGACGTGCTGCTGCACGCCACCACGGAAGGCATGCCGCTCTACGCATCCTTCGGCTTCAGGCCGCAGGGCATCTGCCAGCAATATCAGGGGCTCTGGAAACCCACCGCCGACACGCCGGGCAACACGGCCGACACCGGCCCGGGCAACGAGATCGACCCGATCACCGGTGTGGGCATTCGCCCGCTCCGGCGCGAAGACCAGCCCGCGCTGCTGGCGCTCGATGCCCGGCGCCGCGGACTGGCACGCACCGAACTCCTCACGGAAATTCTGACCCAGGCGCTGGACGACGAAACCGCCCAGCGCCCCGGCCAGCCCCCTGCCAACCCGCCCGAGATGCGGGCTGCCGTCATCGAGAACAGCGATGGACAATGCGATGGTTTCGGCCTCCTGCGCCGTTTCGGCCGCGGCTGGGTGCTGGGCCCCCTGCACGCCGCGAACGACACCCAGATGCTGTCGATCATCCGCTGGCTGACGCGCGGCATGGAAGACCAGTTCATCCGCATTGACCTGCCCGCGCACCCGCGGGCCTTCCCGGATGCTTCCTCCGATGCGGCCACGCATGCCAGCACCCACCATCCATCTGCGGATGAAGCCACGACAGATGGCCAGACCACGACGCACCTCACCGGAAGCGAAACCGGTCATCACGCCACCGACCCGCACGCCCCCGGCGAGCAGTACGCGCCCATGCAGATCGCACTGCTTGGCAACTGGCTGCAATCACAGGGTCTGAGCAAGGTGGCCGAAACCGTGGTCATGACCCGCATGGGCGCCCCCCACGACACCGCCACGCCCGACGGCCCGCTGCAGTCGCGCTACGCACTGCACACCCAGGCCACGGGCTGAGCGCGTGCCATTCGTCAACCTCCGCACGACAATCCGTACACCCGGACTTCAAAACCCGGAGGCCCTCTGCTCAAGTCCTTGCAGACAACTTCTCCCCGGCAATCTTTCAGCCCCATGCGCATACGCTCCTGTCCCGTCGCTCTCCTGCTGGCTCTGGTCGCCGCAGCACTCTCATCCTGCGCTACGCCACCAGAGCCGCAGCCCGCGCAGCAGGAAAGCGGCGCAGCACAGCACCCTACCCCGAAAAACGCCCGCACCCCCAAACTCTCCCACCTCCCGCACGCCATCAACGCGCAGATCCAGAAAGCAGCGCAAAGACCCGAAAGCCATGGCGCGTCGGTGCCTGCCGAACCCGACAAGGAAGACAAGCTGGTCAGAACCAGAATCGAAAAGAGGAAGGACTCGGCAAAGCTGAACCAAGAAGCCAGGATGATGCTGCGCATGCGGATCAACGAGCGGGGCGTGCCGGAGAAGATCGAGGTCGAGAAATCTTCGGGCTTCCCGCACCTCGACCAGGCAGCCATTACGGCCGCCCGCTCGTCGCGCTATTCCCCTTATGTCCGGGACGGCGAGCCCCGGCGCGCCACTCTCCGGGTCCCCATCGTTATCGAAGGCGGCGCAGCACAGCACCCCACCCCAAAAAACACCCGCACACCCGAACTCTCCCACCTCCCGCACGCCATCAACACGCAGCGCCAGAAAGCAGCGCAAAGACCCGAAAGCCATGGTGCGTCGGTGCCTGCCGAACCCGACAAGGAAGGCAAGCCGGTCAGAACCAGAATCGAAAAGAGCACGGCCTCCGCAAAGCTGGACCAAAAAGCCAGGACGATGCTGCGCGTGCTGATCGACGAGCAGGGCGTGCCGGTGAAGATCGGGATCGAGAAATCCTCAGGCTTCCCGCGCCTCGATCAGGCAGCCATCAAGGCGGCACAGGAGTCACGCTACACCCCCCATGTCCAAAACGGCAAGCCCCGGCACGCCACTCTCCGGGTCCCCATCGTTTTCGAGCTTGAGCCGTAATCACGGCTCAAGCATGCTGCCTTCGGGGATTTGACGCATGAAATGGAATAAAAAGAATTATTATTCATGGAGGCTGTCGAAAAATCTGAAGTGGAAACGGACATCCGAATGCCAGATCAGCATTTTTCCGCAGAAGACCTATCATCGCCTTTTTTCGCTGTCAGCCCATAGCACGATGACAATCACATCCTCTTTCCAGAAAACACTGCTGGCCGCCGTCGTCACGGCACTGTCGCTTGGTGCTGCCCACGCAGCCACCAAGGAAATCACCGACGTTCAGGGTCGCAAGGTGAAGATCGAGTCGCCCGCGAAGCGCGTGCTGCTCGGTTTCTACTTTGAAGACTACATGGCCGTCGGCACCGAAAAATCCTTCGACAACGTTGTCGGCATCTCGCGTGAAGCCTGGGAAGGCTGGCGTCCGGCCAACTGGGCGCTGCACACCGCCCACCGCCCCTCGCTGAAGGATCTGCCCGATGTGGGCGAGGTCGAGGTGCAGAGCTTCTCCGTCGAAAAGACGCTCGCCCTGCAGCCCGATGTCATCATTCTGGCGAAATGGCAGTACATCGGCCTTGGCCCCGATGTCGAGCGCCTGGAAAAGTCCGGCATCCCGGTCGTGGTCATCGACTACAACGACCAGGAACTGAAGAACCACATCGCCAGCACGAAGATCATCGGTGAAATCACCGGCCAGCAGGCGCGTGCGAAGAAGATTGCCGACGAGTACAAGGCCGCCATCGACGCCATCACGACGCGCATCGAGAAGGCCGGCCTGCCCAAGCCGCGCGTGTATGCCGAATTCGGCAACAAGGGGCCAGCCGAATACAGCTTCACCTACGGCAAGAACATGTGGGGCCCGATGATTACCACCGCCGGCGGTGAAAACATCGCAGCGCCCTTCGTCGAATACTGGGGGCCGATGAACCCCGAGCAGATCCTCACCTCGGCACCGCAGGTGGTTCTGCTGGCTGGCACCGAATCCAAGAAGAACCCCACGGCCATGCTGATGGGCCAGGGCATTTCCCGCGCCGACGCGCTGGCGCGCCTGAAGGGTTTCACCCAGCGCCCCGGCTGGCCCAGCCTGCCCGCCGTCAAGGATGGCCGCCTGCACGGTGTCTATCAGGGAGCCTCGCGCAGCATCACCGACTACCCTGCCATCCAGTACATCGCCAAGGTGGCCTATCCCGAGCTGTTCAAGGATCTCGATCCGGAAGCGAACTACATCGACTTCTACAAGCGCTACCTGCCGATCGTGCCCAGCGGCACCTTCTTCATCGGCATCAACGACACGAAGTGATCCGTGTCTGAGCGCATGACGGACCGCTGTGTTTCGCCGCGGTTCGTCATGAATACGGGGGCGGGATGCTTTCGTCCCCGGGCATCCATCGTGGCCGTCCTGCCGACATCCTCCTGCCGTCGATGAACACCCCCTCCACCCCCCATGTCTCCGCTGCGGCGCAGGCCGCCTCCCCTGTCACGACACCGGCCGAGGCAGCCGGCACCGTCAGTGCCAGCAACCTGCAGGATGCCCTGAAAAGACAGCGCCAACGGGAATCGCGTCGCTTTTTCTGGCTTGCCGTCGTGCTCGCCTTCATTGCGCTCAGCACCCTGCTCGACATCTTCACCGGCCCCTCGCTCATGTCCTTCGGTGACGTGATCCGCACGCTGTTCAACCCGGAAGGCGCTTCCATCGGGCAGCGCACCATCGTCTGGGACTTCCGCCTGCCGGTGGCGCTGATGGCACTGGTGGTGGGTGCCGCGCTGGGCCTCGGTGGCGCCGAAATGCAGACGCTGCTCGACAACCCGCTGGCCAGCCCCTATACCCTGGGTCTGGCAGCCGCCTCCGGTCTGGGTGCCGCCATGGGCCTGCACGTCGATGTCATCGGCCTGCCGGTCGAGCCCCTCATCAGCGTGCCGCTGGGCGCCTTCGTGATGTGCATGTTTGCGGCCAGCATCCTGTTCGGCATCGCCGTATTCAGGCAGGCCAGCGCCCAGACCCTCATCCTCGCCGGCATCGCGCTGCTGTTCCTCTTTCAGTCGCTGATGTCGATGCTGCAATTCATGGCCTCGCCCGAACTCAACCAGCAGATCATCTTCTGGCTGTTCGGCAGCCTGCAACGCAGCACCTGGCCCTCGCTCGCCATCACCCTCACCGTTACCGCCATCTGCACCGCACTGCTGATGGCCGACGCCTGGAAGCTCACCGCCCTGCGACTGGGCGAGGCCCGCGCCCGCAGCCTGGGTGTGGACGTGGCAAGGCTTCGGCTCAAGACGCTGATGCTGGTGGCACTGCTCACCTCCACGGCCATCGCCTTCGTCGGCGTCATCGGCTTCATCGGCCTGGTGGCGCCACACATCGCCCGGATGCTGGTGGGTGAAGACCAGCGCTTCTTCATCCCGCTGTCCATGCTCTGCGGCGCGCTGATGCTGTCCAGCGCCTCGGTACTGTCCAAGGTCATCGTGCCCGGCGCGCTCTTTCCGGTGGGCGTGGTCACGGCCATCATCGGCGTGCCCTTCTTCTTCTGGCTCATTCTCGGCTGGAGGCGCGGCCGTGCCTGACACTGTCCTGCCATCCGTTCACGTCTTCCGGAAAGGGCCAAAACATGCTTGAAGTCGAGAATCTTCATCTGAAGGCGGGCAGCCATCCGGTCGCCACCGGCTATTCCATGCAGTTCCGGCCCGGCGAAATCACCGCCATCATCGGCCCCAACGGCTGCGGCAAGACCAGCCTGATGCGCGCCCTCTTTGGCGAACTCACGCCCGACAGTGGCCACATCCGCCTGAACGGCGACGAACAGCGCAGCCAGCGCCTGCCGTTGTGGCGCCAGCGCTTCGGCTACATGCCGCAGGACACTCGCCTCGATCTGGATCTCTCCACGCTGGAAGTGGTGATGCTGGGCCGGCTCGATCGTCTGGGCATGCGCGTGGACGACGACACGGTGCTGGCCGCACTGAAGGCACTGGATGCCGTGGGCATGATGGATCTGGCCGAGCGCCCGATCCACGCGCTGAGCGGTGGCCAGCGGCAGATGGCGCTGTTTGCGCAGGTGCTGCTGCGCTCGCCGGAAGTGATGATGCTGGACGAACCGGTGAGCGCGCTCGACATGCGCTACCAGGTGGTGCTGATGGATCACCTCCACCGCCAGACCCGCGCGCAACGCTGGATCACCGTCACCATCCTGCACGACCTGAATCTGGCGGCGCAATATGCCGATCAGCTCGTGGTGCTCGCCGACGGCCAGTTGCAGGCGTGCGGAGCCCCCGCCGAAGTCATCACGGCCGACCTCATCCAGCGTCTCTATGGCGTGCCCGTGGACGTGCAGATCGACCGCTTCGGCCATCCGCATGTACGTACCATCCGCCACGGCACCGACGCCTGCCCTTCTCCTGCAGGAGCCGACATGCCAAAAAACCTGCATGGATGAAGACTGACGCGCCCCCTGCACGACTCTAGGGCGGCGCACCAGAACACGAAGGGAAGGCCCGCACGACGCCCCCGGCCTCCCACGCAGGCACCGAGCATCTGCATCCGAAGGGCTCACCCCCAACGCATTTCAATCAACCAGAGGACATTGCCATGAAAAAAACCCTCGTCGCCCTTTCACTCGGTGCTGGCGCCCTGCTGTCCGCCACGTCGGCCACTGCCGCCGAACACGTCGTGAAGATGCTGAATTTTGGCAAGGACGGCAGCATGGTGTTCGAGCCTGCCTACCTGAACGTGGCGGTGGGCGACACCGTGGTGTTCGAGCCCACCAATTCCGGCCACCATGTGCGCTCGCTCTCCATCCCCGAGGGCGTCGAAGCCTTCAAGAGCCCGCTGGACGAGAAATTCACGCTGAAGATCGAGAAGGAAGGGCTGTATTTCTACGACTGCCCCCCGCACCTGATGATGGCGATGATCGGCCTCATCCAGGCGGGCAAGCCGGTCAATCGTGACGCCGTCGAAAAGTCCATGAAGCAGAACCGCGGCCGGATGATGTCGAATGGCAAGCGCGTGGATGCGCTGCAGCAGGCGATCAGGTAAGACGCGGCTGCGACACGGCCGGTGCCATGCACCGGCATGCCAACCGCTGCTGGCGCGGCATCAGCGCGAGCGCGGCCCCCGGCCCGGTGCTGCACGCCCCGGCACGGCCCGGCCCTCACCTCGGGCCGGGCGCTCCTGCGACATCTGCCCAGCGGCCTTGCCCGACCGGGCTGTCCTCCCCTTGCCCGCATGCGCATCCGGAGCCTGGCGGCGCCCGGCGCCTCCGGTGCGGGCACCAGCCCCCTGCCGGGCAGCGCCCGGTTCTCCACCACGCCCAGACCGGCCGCCCCGGCTGCCAGCGCCTGTACCGGGCCGCGATGCACCGTCAAACTGACTTGAAGGCAAGTCATATTCCGAACGATCAACCGCAGGGCGCGCGACGGGCCGGGGCGGCACATCGGCCGAGGTCTGCATGAACCATCCTGCCTGGTCATCCTGCCCCAGCAGCCGGGTGAGCACTGGCATGGCTTCACCCAATGCTGCCTCCAGCGTGTAGGGCGGGTTTATCACGTACACCCCGCTGCCATAGAGGCCGTGACCGTCTTCCGGCTGCGCGCACACCTGCATGCGCACGTCCAGCCAGTCGGTGGCGCCAGGAATCTTCGTCAGATGCTCCATCAGCAGCATGGCCTCGCGCCGGCGCACCAGCGGATACCAGAGCAGCATGGTGCCGGTGGCAAAGCGCTCCAGCGCCTCGATCAGCGTGCGGCGCGCGCGGGCATAGTCGCGCTTGTCCTCATAGGAAGGGTCGATGACGACCACGCCACGGCGTGACACCGGCGGCAGCAGCGCCTTCAGCCCGTCGAAACCGTCTTCGCCAAAGACCTGCGCCTGCCGTCCCGCCGGTGCCAGTGCCTGCTGCAGCACGCGCACCTCGGTGGGGTGCGCCTCGAAGCAGCGCAGACGATCCTGCCGGCGCATCTGCTGCAGCGCCAGCCACGGCGACCCCGGATAGGCCAGCGGCCTGCGACACCCCGGCGTCCAGCCCTTCGGCTCCGGCACATCGGCCGATGCACCGTCGCGCCGGCGACCGGGCTCCGAACCCCGCGCGCGCGCCTCGTCCGCCGTCAAACGCCCTGTCTCGTGCCGACCCGCCCCGCCTGCCGCAGCGGCCGCTGCCGAGACCGATCCTTCATCAGCAGACGGGTCGTCCTCGGCAGGCGCCCCCGCTGCCAGGCGGGCACTCTGATCCCTGCCCGCCGCCCGCGCCTCGCGCTGCTGCTTCGCCTGCTGACGGCGCATCTCGTCGAAACGGGCGATCTCGTCACGGTAGGCAGCCAGCAGCGGCGGCAGTTTCCTTTCCTGCCACAGCGCCATCACCCCGCCGGCATGCTCGGCATTCTTTGCGCTGGCGGCCGCATCCAGCCGGTAGTGGCCGGCCCCGGCATGGGTGTCGAATACCCAGAATGCCTTGTCCTTCTGCGCCAGATGGCGAAGGATGGCCACCAGAATGGCGTGCTTGAGCACATCGGCATGATTGCCGGCGTGAAAGGCATGACGATAGCTGAACATCGGCAACGGCTCCGCGAAAGAGGAAACAGGCAAAAACCATGCCCGCCTCGTATGGTAGCCGGCCATGAACAGGAAAACATTGCTAACATGCGTGGCGCTGTTCACCCGGTGTCGGCTCTGCGGGTGCTTGCAAGGCACGCAGACAGCGGGGCGCCCGATGCAACCGATCCACCGCTACCTGCCCGGCTGCGGCTGTTCGGCCCCGGCAGCATTTTGTGGCCTTTCATGCGGTTTCGGCGCGCGGCCCCTGCGGGCAGCCACCAACCCGTTCTCCAACACTCACCCGCCTTCTGCGCGTCGATGGAAGCCTTCCTCATCGCCACTGGTATCGTCACGCTGGCGGAAATCGGCGACAAGACGCAGCTGCTCGCGCTGTTGCTGGCAGCGCGCTTTCGCAAACCCGTTCCCATCATCGCTGGCGTGTTCGTGGCCACCCTGGTCAACCACGCCCTCGCCAGCGCCTTCGGCACGCTCATCAGCACCTGGCTCACGCCCGGGGTGCTCAAATGGGTGCTGGGCATATCCCTGCTGCTGATGTCGGCCTGGATGCTGATTCCCGACCGCCTCGACGACGATGGCGGCCTGCCGCAGAAACGACTCGGCGTGTTCATGGCCACCCTGGTGACATTCTTCCTGGCCGAGATGGGTGACAAGACCCAGGTGGCCACCGTGGCGCTGGCTGCACGCTTTCAGGACATGATGGCCGTAACCGTGGGCACCACGCTGGGCATGATGCTGGCCAACGTGCCTGCGGTGCTAATGGGCGACCGCCTTGCCCACCGGCTTCCGGTGGGGCTGCTTCACGGGCTGGCTGCCCTGCTGTTTGCCCTGCTGGGCATCGGGTCGCTGCTCGGACTCACCGACGGGCTGATGCCCTGAGCCGGATCACTCGTCCTCGGGCTTGACGATGGTGCGCACGCGCTTGTGGCGAACCACCACCACACCGGCCGGCGGCGCGGCAGGACGACGCGGCGGCGGCGTGCGGCCGGTGGTCAGGCGCCCGCCATCCAGCCGCACCGGCGCGCCGCTGCCTTCCTGACGCGGCGCACGCGGTGCATCGGCGGGCTCCCGCCAGACGCGGGGCTGCTGGGGAGGCTGTTCGGCGTCGTCACGACGCGAACCTGCCGGACGCGCGTGGGGAGCACGGCGCGGGGCTGACGGAGATGCTGGCGCCTTGGGACTGGCGCGCTTCTGCGCCCGCATCACGCTGCTGATGGCGTGGTGATACAGCGCGACCTCTCCGGTGCGGGTCTGCAGCAGCAGCATGTTGGCATCGAAGGAACGGATCTGGCCGTGCAGGCAGGTGCCGGTGATCAGATACACGTCGACCCAGGTACGCGCCCGGCGCAGGCTGTTGAGTGTGGAAAACTGCTGATTCAGGACGGAAGACGAGGATTCAGGCCCCCCCTCTCCCCCGGCAGCAACAGCCGGTTCAGGCATGTCCAGATCATGCCCGCCAGGCTCATTCACGCTCACGACCTTCCTCCCTCGATACGCCTCTGATGCGCCCCGCCCGCGCACACAGCCGGGCCCCGGGCCTGTGGCGCCAACATGGCACTGGCGCCCCGATGAATCCGATCAGTCCGTGCCGGCCAAGCGCCACACGGACATACTCCTCCATTATCTTCCCGATACGGGCCACAGGGCAAACGGGCCGGATACAAATCATGCCCGACGGCTCCAAAAACAGGAAGGCTTGTTATTCTCTGCGTTGTAATGGACATCGACGGGGCTGCATGTACGGCCCCCACCCGCACAGGAGACCTGCATGACCCGTATCGACGATCCCACCCTGCTGCAGGCGATGGCCCCCACCGGGCGACTGCGCGCCGTCATCAACCTGGGCAATGCCCTGCTGGCCCGTCAGACCGACGACGGCCCCGAAGGTGTTTCGGTGGATCTGGCACGCAGCCTCGCCCGGATGCTGGGACTCGACATCGAGCTGATCCCGGTGAAGGTGGCTGCCGAAGCCGTCGCGGCCGTGCGCGAGGAACGCGCCGACATCGGTTTCTTTGCCATCGACCCGGCGCGCGGTGAAGGCATGGCCTTCACCGCGCCCTACGTGCTCATCGAAGGCGCCTACCTGGTGCGCAACGACTCGCCCCTCACCCAGAACAGCCAGGTCGATGTCGAAGGCCAGCAGATCGTCGTCGGCAAGGGCAGTGCCTATGATCTCTACCTGAGCCGCAACCTGAAGCACGCAGAGCTGGTTCGCGCCGAATCCTCGCAGGCGGTGGTCGACACCTTCATCGCCGGCAACCACCCGGTGGCCGCCGGCGTGCGCCAGCAGCTCGAAGCCGATGCGGCCCGCGTGCCGGGACTGCGCCTGCTGCCGGGCCGCTTCATGGTCATCGAGCAGGCGATGGGCCTGCCCGCCAGCCGCGGCGCGGCAGCCCATGCCCTGCTGCGCAGCTTCATCGAACATGCCAAGGCCAGCGGCGAGGTGGCCGCCTCGCTACAGCGACACGGCATCCAGGGGGCAAGCGTGGCTCCCTCGGGCCGTTGAACGCAAGCATTTCTCGGCATTCTCATACATAATCGCTCATCTGCCAGAGGCCGATTGACAGCAGGCGGGGTATCCCGCATGCTTTCTCCGGTCAATTTGCGCATAACATTGAGGGTTTCGCTGGCAGACCCCTGTCTGCAGACGGCTCCCGATTCAGTCCCGGACCTCGCGCTCGACCCTCCTTGCCGATCCGGAAAGCCTAAAGGATTGACATGACCGAGTTCGTGCCTCAAGAGAGTTACACCAAAGAAGAACTGATCGCCTGCGGCAAGGGCCAGATGTTTGGCCCCGGCAACGCC
>JAUNHU010000282.1 GCA_030523825.1 Lautropia sp.
TGAGCAGCGAGATCAAGGCCCGGCTTCAGGCGGGTACGTCAGAAGACCTGACACGCTGGGCCGAGAACATCCTGGACGCCAAGCGCATCGAGGACGTGTTCCAGGCGCACTGACGGCCTTCCCGGCCCTACTGCATCGAAAGCAGAGCAGCTTCAGGGCTTCGCTACACCAGATGCGGCCTGGAGTTTCGAAAGGGTGGCACCGGCGTCGATAGCGGCTTCGGCGGCGTCTTCGTCCGATGCCTCCACTTCGGTTCCGCCCAGAATCCGCTCCTGAGCTGCCTCGTTCAGCACCACAATGGCAATCCGGCGGTTCATCGGGTCAAAGGGCTTGTCCTTGTAAAGGGGCACGACGGCGCCCAGGCCCTGCACCCGCAGCACTTTTTCCGGTTTGAGGCCGCCCTGCACCAGCTCGCGGCGTGAGGAGTTTGCGCGCTCGGTGGAAAGCTCCCAGTTGGAGTAGCCGCCAGCGGCACCCGAGGCATACGGTGTTGCATCGGTGTGGCCGGTGAGGCTGATCGGGTTCTCCACATCGTTCAGCAGCTTGCCGATGGTGCGCATCAGGTCACGCATGTTCGGCGACAGCACGGTGCTCTTGCCCGAGGCAAACAGCGGCTTCTTGTTGGCGTCGACGATCTGGATGGACAGGCCGTCCACGGTCATTTCCATCTTGATCTGATCGCGCAATGCTTCGAGTGCAGAAATCTTCAGGATGGATTCCTCCAGCTTCTGCTTCAGCTCAAGAAGCTGCTTTTCCTCGCCGGACTTGCGCTTCTTTTTCTTCTTGCTCTCATCAGACTTGCTGTTCACCTGACCATCCTTGCGGGTGAGGTCAAGACCACCGCCGGGTACCACGGCAGTGGCATCACCCACGCCGCTGCCGCCATTCAACGACATCTTGACGGGAGCCTGAAAGTATTCCGAGATGCCCTTCAGCCGGTCTTCACTCTGCGAGCTGAGCAGCCACATCAGCAGGAAGAAGGCCATCATGGCGGTCACGAAGTCGGCATAGGCAATCTTCCAGGCGCCGCCGTGGTGGCCGTGACCGCCCTTCTTGATGCGCTTGATGACGATGGGCTGGACTTTCTTGTTGCTGGCTGCGCCCGACATGATCAGGCCCTCTTCTGCTTGACGTGGCCTTCAAGTTCGGCAAAGCCCGGACGCTCGGTGGAGTACAGCACCTTGCGGCCAAACTCGACGCAAACGGCTGGTGCGTAGCCCTGCATGCTGGCCAGCAGCGTGACTTTCACGCACTGGAATTCCTTGGCGGCCTCATTCGATTTCTGCGTGAGCAGATCGGCGATGGGCGCCACAAAACCATAGGCCATCAGAATGCCCAGGAAGGTACCCACCAGGGCGTGTGCAATCATCTCGCCCAGCACGGCCGGGGGCGCCCCCACCGAACCCATCGTCTTCACCACGCCCATCACCGCAGCCACGATGCCGAACGCGGGCAGACCGTCGGCCACCTTCTGAATGGAATGTGCCGGCACCATCGCCTCGTGATGGTGGGTTTCCATTTCGTTGTCCATCAGGTTCTCGATTTCCAGCGCATTCAGGTTGCCGGAAATCATCATCCGCAGATAGTCGGTGACGAACTCGATCAGATGGTGGTCGG
>JAUNHU010000283.1 GCA_030523825.1 Lautropia sp.
CGGTCGATCAGCACACCCTGATGGTGATCCGCAACCTGCGCCGCTTCATGATGGCCGAGCACGCGCACGAATACCCCTTCTGCAGCCAGTTGATGAGCAGCTTCGAGCAACCCTGGCTGCTGATCGTGGCCGCCCTCTTTCACGACATCGGCAAGGGACGGGGGGGCGATCACTCGGTGATCGGCGAGCGCACCGTGCTCCGCTTCGCCCGTGACTACGGCATCACGGGCGAAGACCGCGCCCTGCTCGGCTTTCTGGTGCGCGAACACCTGCTCATGTCCATCACGGCCCAGAAGCGCGATCTGGCCGACCCGGAGGTGATCCGCGAATTTGCCGACCGCGTCGGCAACGAGCGACGCCTCACGGCGCTGTATCTGCTGACCGTCGCCGACATCCGCGGCACCAGTGCCCGCGTCTGGAACGCCTGGAAAGCCAAGCTGCTGGAAGACCTCTACCGTGCCACGCTCGCCCGGCTCAATGGCCTGCAACCCCAGCCCCGCAGCCAGATGGACGCGCGCCGCGCCGCCGCGGCCAGCCTGCTCGCCAGCCGCGGCATGGCGGAAGCCGATTACCGCGCCTTCTGGGATTCGCTCGACATCGGCTACTTCCTGCGCCACGACCCGCAGGACCTGGCCTGGCACACCGAAGTCCTGCACCGGCACGACCCCGGCAGCGGCAGCACCGTGCACGCGCGTGCCGGCATGGCGGCCGGCAGCTTCGAGTTCCTGATCTTCACCCCCGACAAGCCGGCCCTCGTCGCCCGCATCTGCCGCTTCTTCGACGAACACCACCTCTCGATCGCCCAGGCCCGCATCCACACCAACCGCAACGGCATGGCGCTCGACAGCTTCATCGTCGTCGCAGCGGACGGGCTCGTGCCGTCGGTGGAGCAGCTTCAACGGCTGGAAAACGCACTCACCCGCCTGCTCGATGCCAGCATCGAACCCGGCAACCTGAAGCCCGCCGCCCCCTCACGCCTCTCCCGGCGCTCACGCGCCTTTCCGCTGCCGCCCAAGGTGGAACTGCGCCCCGACGAATCCGGGCAGCGCTACCTGCTGTCGATCACGGCCACCGACCGCCCCGGCCTGCTCTACGATCTCGCACGCCTGCTGGCCGTGCATGAGGTGGGCCTGTTCGGCGCCCGCATCACCACGCTGGGCGAGCGCGCAGAAGACAGCTTCATCATCGGCTCCGAAAAACTCGGCAACGAAAGCGCCCGCCTGGCCCTGGAAAAGGAACTGCTGGCCGTGATGTAGGCGGGGCCGGGCTGGCAGCCCGTTCACCCCCTCCACCTGAAAAACACAGGCGGAACGACACCAAAGCAGATGGTCTGCCCGAAGACATCAAACAGGATCATCGAGCGCCAAACATACGGACACCGGGACAACAGCCGCTTCTTCCTCAAGATCCAAGGCGGCATTCCCCGGTTATCCGTGATGAATCAACAAAAAGGCCCGGACATGCCGGGCCTTTTTGTTGCAGGGGATTTGGTGGAGAGAAAGCCCCCTACCTTGCCGAACAGCGATCAGCCCTGTGCCCCCAGTCGCCGCACGGACTCGTTCAGCACCTTCAGCAGCCGCGGCATGGCTTCTTCCAGCA
>JAUNHU010000284.1 GCA_030523825.1 Lautropia sp.
CGTTCAGCCAGTGCACCGGCTTGTCGCCGTGGCGCGTGAGGTAGGTGAGATAGGCCGCAGCACCAAACGAACGGCCCGCCGCCATGATCCAGATGGCACGTGCCTTGTTCATCAGGCGCACGGCACCGTTCATGGACTCGATCATCTTCGGACTGAAGATGCGTTGCAGGTCGTTGATGTTGTTGTCGACCACTTCCCGCACGATGTTGCTGCCCGGCACGCGCTCGGCCAGCCGCTTCTGCTCCTCGGTCATGTGCCGGATGCGTTCGGCGTAATCGTCCGACACGGCAATCTGGTGAGACAGTGCCTGCTGGAACAGCGACTTCATCTGACTGTAGCCGCTGAATCCCAGCTGTTGGGCAAATCGCACCAGTGCCGACGGTGGCACCTGCATGATGTCGGCCAGCTCGTTCACGTTCATCAGCGCAAGCTGATCCTTGTGCTGTGGCAACTGGCGCGCAATGCTCTGCAACCGCTTGCTCAGGTCGTCATAGCAATCGTCGATGGCCTCGAACAGCTGGGCAGGGGTGTCGTAGGGCTGGCTCACGGCGGTGGCTCCGTCGGAAATGGGCGAGAAAACGCCAATCTTAGCCGTTCAGGCGATTGACGATGCCACGCAGTGTGTCAAAGCCTTTCTTGCCATATTCATAGGATGGCGCAATCTTCGGGTCCTGCTCGGCTTCCACCACCAGCCATCCTTCGTAACCGTGGTCGGCCAGAATCTTCAGCACGGCTTCAAAGTCGATGGCACCATCGCCCGGCACGGTGAAGGCACCGGCCAGCACGGCGTTCAGGAAGGAATCATTGCGATTGCGGATGTCACGCACCACAGCCGGCCGCACATCCTTGCAATGCACGTGCACCACACGATTCAGGTGTTTCTTCAGCGTGGTGGTCACGTCGATTTTCTGATCGGGGTTGTTGGTGGCCTGGCCAAACCAGCAATGACCGGTATCAAAGAGCAGGCCCACCGCATCCGGATCGGTCAGCGCCATCAGCCGGTCGATGTCGTCGGGGCTTTCCACATAGGCGCCCATGTGATGATGGTAGGCCAGCGTGATGCCGTAGGTTTTCTTCAGGTGGGCGCCGAATTCGTTCAGGCGCCTTGCATACTCCTGCCACTGCGCATCGCCGGAAAAGCGTGGGCGCTGCGAGAGCGGCGTGTCGATCTTTCCCTGGATGCTGTTGCCCACTTCGCCATACACCACCACCTTGCAGCCGTTGTATTGCAGCTTCTCCAGGTGTTCGCGGGCTGCCTCGATTTCCTGCGCCACCGACCAGTCGTCCAGCCGGCCCAGGTTGGCCGAATGCCAGCCCGACACGCACACCACGCCAAACTCGTCCAGCTTCTCTTTCAGTGCCGGGCCAGTCTTCGGAAACTTGTTGCCCAGCTCGAAGCCCTCATAACCGATCTCGGCCCCTTCGCGCAGCGCCGTTTCCAGTGGGGTTTCTCCGCCCAGCGAGGGCAGGTCGTCATTGCTCCAGCCGATCGGGTTGATACCGATGCGAACATTCAGTTTGCTCATGTCTGACCTTCTTCGTTAGTGCCTTCGTTGTCGTCATGGCGCACGATGCCCATGCAGGATGCACGCTCGTG
>JAUNHU010000285.1 GCA_030523825.1 Lautropia sp.
CGCTGATTCCGTCCGAGCATCTGGATGCGATCGAGGCGCTGGCCAAGGCCACCAACACCCGCCGTCGTCACCTGTCGGTGCACGAGCGTGGTCGCGTCATCCTGGTGGCGCTGGAACAGGTCATCTACCTGAAGGCCGAACTCAAGTACATCACGGTGCGCACCCGTGAGCGTGAATACCTGATCGAGGAATCGCTGACCTCGCTCGAAGAGGAATTCAACGACCGTTTCGTGCGCATCCACCGCAATGCGCTGGTGGCTCGTCCGTCCATTGCCGGTTTCGAGCGCGTGTCGCCGTCGGGCGAGGGCGAGAGCGGCGATCCCTACTGGCAGGTGGTGCTGCGCGAGATTCCCGACCGTCTGCCGGTCAGTCGTCGTCAGTGGTCCATCGTGAAGGGACTGGTCAGCTGACAAGTGCTGGTGTGCGGGCAGGGGGCGTGAGCCTTTCTGCCTGTATCCCCGATGCCAGGAGGCGGCCCGTGTGCCGCCTCTTTTCATTTCGGGCGCGGCTCATGCAAGGCAGTGTGCCCGGCGTCGGGTGTCTTGCCTGCACACGGTTCCGGGCGCAGCGCCGGGACGAATGCGTTCATGGCACGTTCTTCCGGGCTTGGTAAACTGAGCGCTTTTCGCCATCGGGGCGCAGGGCGGACATCGGCAGATGCCGTGCCATGTTGCCTTCTTCGCGTGCGGCAGCGGTTCGCAGGAGCCGACGGTTGTCGTTGCGAAGCGTGGTCTTGTCTGCGTGCCGGGCGGTGCCCGGCGCGTTCGGCCGGTTCTCCAGGTGCATGCCATGACATCTTCGTCTCAAGAAACTTTTCGTATTGCCACCCGTGAAAGCCGGCTTGCCCTGTGGCAGGCCGAGCATGTGGCGAGCCTGCTGCGGGCGCAATACCCGCAGGCCCGGGTGGAGCTGGTGGGCATGACCACACGCGGCGATCAGATCCTGGACAAGCCGCTCTCCGAGATCGGCGGCAAGGGACTGTTCACCAAGGAGCTGGAAGTGGCGCTGCTGGATGGGCGCGCCGATCTGGCGGTGCATTCGCTGAAGGATGTGCCTATGGACCTGCCGGATGGTTTTGCGTTGGCCGCGATGCTGTCGCGGGCCGATCCGCGCGATGCCTTCGTCAGCAACCGTTTTGAATCGCTCGATGCCCTGCCGGCCGATGCGGTGGTGGGTACATCCAGCCTGCGCCGTGCCGCGCAGTTGCAGGCCCGCTATCCGGGCTTTCAGATCAGGCCGCTGCGCGGCAATCTCGATACGCGGCTGGGCAAGCTGGATGCCGGCCAATACGATGCGATCGTGCTGGCTGCGGCCGGCCTCACGCGCCTGGGGCTGGCAAGCCGCATCCGCGACTACCTGCCCACCAGTGGCATGGTGCCGGCGCCGGGGCAGGGCATGCTGGGCATCGAGATCCGTGCCGATCGTGCCGACATGCAGCAGGCGCTGGCTTTCCTGAATGATCCGTCGGCGGCCTGCATTGCGGCTGCCGAGCGGGCCGTGTCGCGCCAGCTGGGCGGCAACTGCAAGACGCCGCTGGCGGCTTTCGCCTTTTTCGTGGCGCCGGGCCTGATGCGGATCGAGGCGCTGCTGGC
>JAUNHU010000286.1 GCA_030523825.1 Lautropia sp.
CGGCCAGCAGCGGGGTGCCGATGCGCAGGCGCACGTCGTCGGGGCTCATGCCCTCGCGCACTTCATCCAGCATCTGCTGGTTGATGTAATTGCCCTGGGGAATGGCGGTCCGGTAGGGCGAGAGCAGGCCGCTGCTGTTGCGGTTGCTGGCACAGCCCGCCAGCAGGGCCATGCCGGCAACCAGCACGAGGCCGGCAGCCACGGGGCGTTTGAAACGGGGAGACATGTCGTCGGGGGGCTCCTTGAAGCTGAACGAAGCTGAAACCGGATGATGCCGGATTCATCGCCGGCTTGCCCGTGGCCTGAATGATGGCATCAGATGCCGGATATTGCACGCCCGGCTTTCTCATGCTCCGGTGCCCGGGCAGGGGTGAATGCGTGCATGACATGCCTTGGGCTGTGGCCGGCAGGCAGCCGGTTCATGCACCCGATGCAACGGGATTGCGTGGCACCTGTGGGCTGCCGGGCACGAAAACCCCGGTGAATGTAAAGAACATGCAAAGTTAGTGCGTGTTTTGGTGTTTTGGTAACATGTTCCCCGTATGATAAAAGTAATTCTCTTTCCATTTATCTGCTTCTCATGGGTTCATCGGTGAAAGCCGGGCTTGGTCGACGGCCCGTGATCCTCATTACGGCGCTTGTTCTGCTGGCGGTTCTGTCCGGTATCTGGTTCTGGATCATCCGCCCGTCCGCGCTCGATCCGGTAACTTCCACGCCGCGCGGAGGTCCGCCGGGCATGATGGGGCCGGGCAGTGCGGCCACCATCAGTGTCGTCCCCGTCACCCAGGGGGCATTTTCGGTGGTCATCCGCGGGGTGGGGACCGTTACCTCCTACAACACCGTGACCGTGGTGCCGCAGGTGGAAGGGCGCCTGAGCCGCGTGCGTTTCCGTGAGGGCGCGCGCGTGAAGGCCGGAGAATTGCTGGCGGAACTCGATGCCCGTTCGGTGCAGGCGTCGCTGACCGAGGCGCAGGGCCAGCAGGCCCAGAACGAGGCCGAGCTGCAGAATGCCCGGCGCGATCTCGAACGCTACGAAAACCTCTACAGGCAGGATTCGATCGCGCTCCAGCAGGTGGAAAGCCAGCGTGCGCTGGTGCGCCAGCTCGAAGGCCGTGCCGTGGCCGACAGGGCCCGGATCGACAGCGCCATCGTCCAGCTCACCCATACTGGCATCGTCGCGCCGGTGGATGGCCGTGTGGGCCTGCTCAAGGTCAACGTCGGCAGCATGATCGGTCCGGGCACCACCGATGGCCTGGTCAGCATCGTGCAGACCAACCCGATTTCCGTGCTGTTCAACGTGCCCGAAGTGCAGTTGCAGTCGCTGTGGAGCGCCGTGGCCGATGCCGGAGCCCGCTCGCTGAAGGTCGAGGCCTGGGACCGCAGCGAACGTCAGAAGCTCGCCGAAGGCCATGTCGACACGCTCGACAACCAGATCGACGCCGCCACCGGCTCGCTGCGGGTGCGGGCGCGTTTCGACAACCCCGACGAGAAGCTGTTTCCCAACCAGTTTGTCAATGTGCGCCTCTATCTGCGCACCCTGTCGGATGCGCTCAGCGTGCCGGTCGATACCGTGCAGTTCGGCAACCAGGG
>JAUNHU010000083.1:0-2816 GCA_030523825.1 Lautropia sp.
GACGATGGGGATGCCGCGCAGGGTCATCCGTTGCAGGCCGGAACACATCGCCACGCAGTGCAGGCTGCCACCGGCGCCCATCAACAGGGCCGCCGTGATGAGGGGCCACGCGCTGCTCATGGGGGCGCCTCAGGGAGCCTGGGTGCCGAACCGCATCCCCGCGATGGATTCGACCGATTGCAGGCCACTGATGGGCAGGCGCCAGTCGCTGCCTTCAATGCTGATGTGCCAGCGCGTGTCGGTGGACCAGGTGACAGGCTGGAGGGCGAACCAGTGCATGCTGTCTTCCCCGCGCCGCAGATGGAGGTTCAGGTCGTTGCCGGGATCGGAAGGGTGCACGAGGCGCAGCCGGCGCGGCGTGTGGGCATCGCTGGCCGGCGGATCCATCCGCAGCTCGATGCGCAACGTGCCAGCGGCAACCCTGGCGTTGAGCACTCCCTTGATGCCGAGCGCCCTGGCTCGGTCTTCACGCCGGGTGTCTGGCGCGACCGAAAGCCCCTGCTTGACGTACTTGCTGCCGACCGGCACGTCGCTGCCACTGTGGGCAATCCAGAGGGTGTAGAGCCCGGCCACCACGGTGGCGGCAGGAATGCCTGCCACCAGCCAGACCAGCGGCTCGGAAAAGGCACCGCGACGCTTGGCAGGAGGCGGGGAGGGCGGTGGTGAGGATTCTTTCCGGGTCATGAGCAGATCAGCGAGGCACCATGAAGGAGGTGCTTTCCTGGCGTTCGTAGGCGGGCGGGCCGTCGGCATGAGCGGGGTCAGCCACCGGCACCACGTCGATCGTGATGTTATGCGAACCCGGACGTTCGGTGTGATCGGCGGGGAGCTGCACGCTGATGGGAACCATCAGGTTGGAGGCCGGAGGCACCGTGAAGCGGCTCTTGCCATCGAGACGCAGGCCGGGCAGGCCGCCGACGCGCACGTCGACGACCAGCGGTGATTCGGCAGCGTTCATCAGCTGGATGCTGTAGCTGTTCTCGACGCTGCCGTCATCGGTCAGGCGGGAAAGGGCACCGCGGTCACGAATGATGTCGACACGCAACGGGTTGCGTTCTGCCAGTGACCAGATGAAGCCGCCTGCCAGCAGGGTGAGCAGGGTGGCGTAGATGATGACGCGCGGACGCAGCACGCGCTTGAAGGTCTGCTTGACGCTGAGGTGCTGGGTGAGGGCGTTCTCGGTGGCATAGCGGATCAGGCCACGCGGGTAATTCATCTTGTCCATCACGCCGTTGCACACGTCGATGCAGGCTGCGCAGCTGATGCACTCGATCTGCAGGCCGTTGCGGATGTCGATGCCGGTGGGGCAGACCTCGACGCACAGGCCGCAGTCGATGCAGCTTCCCAGGCCGAGTTCGGTCGGGTTGGCTTTCTTCGACCGGGAACCGCGGGGTTCGCCACGCTCCTGGTCGTAGGTGATGATCATCGTGTCCTTGTCGAACATCGCGCCCTGGAAGCGGGCGTAGGGACACATGTAGGTGCAGATCTGCTCGCGCAGGAAGCCGGCGTTGCCCCAGGTGGCAAAGCTGTAGAACAGGAACCAGAACCACTGCCAGGGTCCGAGGCTGAGGCTGAGGATCGCGGCGTGCATTTCACGGATGGGCGCAAAATAGCCGACGAAGGTGAAGCCGGTCCAGAGCGCGACGAGCACCCAGAGCAGGTGTTTGGTGCCACGCAGGCGGAGCTTGCGCCATGACATGGGCTCGGCATCAAGCTTGCGGCGCTTGGCGCGGTCGCCTTCCACCTTGGCCTCGATCCACATGAAGATCTCGGTGTAGACCGTTTGCGGGCAGGCATAGCCGCACCAGACTCGGCCGGCCACGGCCGTGACGAAGAACAGGGTGAGGACGGCGAAGACCAGCAGGGCTGCCAGGTAGACGAAATCCTGGGGCCAGAGAACCACGCCGAACAGGTGGAACTTGCGGGCATCGAGGTCGAACAGCACGGCCTGTCGGCCATTCCATTGCAGCCAGGGCAGACCGTAGAAGACGAGCTGGGTGATGATGAGACTGGCAACCCGGAGGTTGTCGTAGCGGCCCCGCACCGAGCGGGGCTGGATCTTCACCCGTTTGGAGTAACTGGAAAACAGCGCGCCGTCGCCGGTGGCCTCGTCTGCCGGGGGAGGGGCCTCGGCTTCACGGAGTTTGCTGGTGGCCGTCCGGCGACGGTGAATCTTGATTTCGCGCGTTTCCACTGTACTGTCGTATCGCTGGTGTTCAGCGTTTTTCGGAGAGGGACATCACATAACCGGCCAGCACGTTGATCTGATCCTTGGTGAGGATCTCGGCGTGGGCAGGCATCTGGTTGTTGAAACCGTGGTTGATGGCGTTCATCACGCGGGTGAGACCGCCACCATGCAGCCAGACCTTGTCGGTCAGGTTGGGTGCACCCAGATCGGGGTTGCCCTTGCCCTCGGGGCCATGACAGGCTGCACAGACCTGATAGCCGCTCTTGCCTTTCTGGGCCTTGACGGCGTCGGTGGCCGAACCGGAGAGCGACAGCACGTACTGTGCGGTGTTCTCGATGTCGGCAGGGCTGTCGAAGGCGGCTGCCTGTGGCGCCATGATGCCGTTGCGGCCATCGGTGATGGTCTCGATGATCTTCTCGCCCGTGCCGCCGTACAGCCAGTCACCATCCGTCAGGTTGGGGAAGCTGCGGCTGCCGCGGGCATCGGCACCGTGGCACTGCGAGCAGTTGTTCAGGAAGATGCGCTGGCCGATGGCAAGCGCTGCCGGGTCGCTCTTGAGCTGCTCCGGGGTCTTGTTGGCAAAGGCCGCATACACGGTGGAGAGCGATTCCTCGACCTGCTTGCGCTC
>JAUNHU010000083.1:2916-12182 GCA_030523825.1 Lautropia sp.
AGCGGGGCAGGGGGTTGTTGGCCTCGCGGATGTCGCCATCCCAGACGTGGCCGGTGGTGTTGTCGGCGGTGGCAGGAGGGGTCCGGCTGTTGGCGATGAGGACGAACAGACAGAAGATCAGGCTCAGTACGGTCAGACCGATGACGTACCAGGACCAGAAGCCCGAAGTGAAATCAGCCATGGTGGGTCTCGTTGGGTTCGTTCAATGGGAGTTGCGCTGCTTCGTCGAAGCGCGCCTTGTTCTTTTTGGACCAGGCGTAAGCGACGATGCCCAGAAAGGCGATCAGTAAAACCAGGGTGATCAGGCCACGCAGGGTGGAAGCGTCCATGTCGATTGCTCCTGTGGATGCGGTGGAACCGCATCCACCAAGGACCGGCGGCAGGGCCGGTCGGTCGCGTTGAAAGATGCCTTTACTGGTTCTGGGGGCGTACCTTGCCCAGGCCCTGCAGGTAGGCGATCAGGACATCCATTTCCGTCTTGCCTTCGACTTCCTTCTCGGCACCGGCAATGGCCTCGTCGGTGAAGGGTACGCCAGCAGTGCGCAGGGCCTGCATGTTGCGCGGCACGCTCTTGGCGTCTACCGGGGTCTCGGCCAGCCAGGGGTAGGCCGGCATGTTCGACTCACGCACCACGTCACGTGGATTCATCAGGTGGACACGGTGCCATTCGTCGGAATAGCGACCACCCACACGGGCCAGGTCGGGGCCGGTGCGCTTGCTGCCCCACAGGAAGGGGTGCTCCCAGACCGATTCGCCGGCCGTGGAGTAGGGGCCATAGCGCAGCGTCTCGGCGCGGAAGGGGCGGATCATCTGCGTGTGGCAGACGTGGCAGCCTTCGCGGATGAAGATGTCGCGGCCCGCCACCTGCGTGGCCGACGGCGGCGTCATGCCCGGCAGGGGCTGTGTCGTGGAGTGCTGGAAGAACAGCGGCACGATCTGCACCAGTCCGCCGACAGACACCACGGCGAGGATCAGGGCGATCATCAGCCACGGGTTGGTTTCAATCTGTTCGTGTGTGAGTTTCATCGGTTGATCTTCTGAAAGAAGCCTGGGGGATGCCGGCGGAGGCCGCCGGCATCTGCTTCACGAGCGGCTCAGTGGCCCTGACGGGCGACGTTCAGCTCGGGGACGGCGCCGGTTGCGGACGGGGCGGACTTGTCAGCCGCAACGGCCTGGATGGTGGAACCACCGGCGATGGTGCGGTAGACGTTCCAGGCCATCACAATCATGCCAGCCAGGTACAGCACGCCACCGATGAGACGGACGACGTAGTAGGGGAAGCTGGCCTTCACCGATTCGGCGAAGGAATAGGTGAGCGAACCGTCTGCTTCAAGCGCACGCCACATCAGGCCCTGGGTGACACCGGCAACCCACAGCGCGATGGCGTAGAGGGCGATGCCGATGGTGGCCAGCCAGAAGTGCAGCTCGATCAGGCGGATGCTGTACATGCGCTCGCGGCCCCAGAGGCGCGGGATCAGGTAGTAGAGGCTGCCCATCGTGATGAGGCCGACCCAGCCCAGCGCGCCGGAGTGGACGTGACCGATGGTCCAGTCGGTGTAGTGCGACAGCGCGTTCACCGTCTTGATGGCCATCATCGGGCCTTCAAAGGTGGACATGCCATAGAAGGAGAGCGAGACGATCATGAAGCGCAGGATCGGATCGTCGCGCAGCCGGTGCCAGGCCCCCGACAGCGTCAGCATGCCGTTGAGCATGCCCCCCCAGGACGGGGCCAGCAGGATCAGCGAGAAGACCATGCCCAGCGACTGCGTCCAGTCGGGCAGGGCGGTGTAGTGCAGGTGGTGCGGGCCTGCCCACATGTAGGTGAAGATGAGCGCCCAGAAGTGGACGATGGACAGGCGATAGGAGTAGATGGGCTTGCCGATCTGCTTGGGCACGAAGTAGTACATCATGCCCAGGAAGCCCGCCGTCAGGAAGAAGCCCACGGCATTGTGGCCGTACCACCATTGCACCATCGCGTCCTTCACGCCGGCATAGGCCGAATAGGACTTGAAGGCACCGGCCGGAATGGAGATGTTGTTGACGATGTGCAGCAGCGCCACGGCGAGGATGAAGCCCCCGTAGAACCAGTTTGCCACGTAGATGTGGTTGACCTTGCGCTTGACGATGGTGCCGAAGAAGACGATGGCGAAGGCAATCCAGACCAGGGCGATCAGGATGTCGATCGGCCACTCCAGCTCGGCATATTCCTTCGTCTGGGTGAGGCCCATCGGCAGCGTGATGACGGCCGAGACGATGACCGCCTGCCAGCCCCAGAAGGTGAAGGCCGCCAGCTTCGGCGAAAAGAGCGGCACGTGCGAGGTGCGCTGCACCGTGTGGTAGGCCGTGGCAAAGAGCGCGCTGCCGCCGAAGGCGAAGATCACCGCGTTGGTGTGCAGGGGGCGCAGGCGGCCGAAACTGAACCAGGGGGTGTCGAAGTTGAGGGCAGGGAAGGCAAGCTGTGCCGCGATGAGCACGCCGACCGCCATGCCCACCACGCCCCAGACGATCGTCATGATGGCGAATTGGCGGACGACGCGGTCGTTCCATGCTATGGGTGAAGCAGGGGACGATGTGGACATGTTTGTTTACTTTGTGCCAGATACCGGATTGGACAGGACGACCGAGGCAGGCCTGGAGTTTTGCCAGCCGTTTGGCGGGATGATCCGCCAGGGAGACGCTGAACAGGTCCTCGCGGCGCTCGCCTCCCCGGCCCGGTGGCATCAGTGCGTTGGCATGTGCCGTCAATGGCACCACGATTGACGGCATGTGCCGCCTTCTTTTGAGCATCGATCCGGAGCGCGCCCATCCGCAGGACTTCTTCAGAGTATCCCTAGTCGAAAAATGGCATGTTGATATAGGTCAACCGCCCGGAAACCCTCGGGTTTGTGCGGCAGTACGGGGTGTCTGGACGGGCGTGGCCGGGCGGGTCATCGCGGTTTTTGCCGTGAAACGTGCAAACACGTGCCAAATCGCTGATTCTGATGTCTTGTTGTTTTTTCAGGCAGGAATACGCTGAACAGGCCTTCGCGGTGCTCGCATCCCCGGGACTTGTTCAGCGTATCCCCAGGGCGAAGGGCTGTCGGATTCTGCCCGCGCGATACGATGTCGCTCAGTTTCCGGTCGTCTTGCGCGCCGTGTGCGGTCCTTGCGGCCTGCTGGTGGTGTCGGCCGGGGCCGCTGCGCGGGTCGGCTCATTGGCGGATGGCGGCGGGGCAAAGTCGTCGTCCAGCAGAATGCGTTCGGCCTCGACATCCAGATCCTCGAACTGCCCGGCATGAGCGGCCCAGGCCAGTGCGACGATGATGCCGAAGACGACGACGACAGAGAGCGGAATCAGGGTGTAAAGGATTTCCATCGGTGTTCGGGAGCGGCTCTGTCGACATGGCGCTTGCCGGGTTCCTGAGTGCATGACACGCTGTGAATGCGCTCAGGCGCGCGATGCCCGCAGGGCGTTGAGGACCACGACGAGGGAGCTGCCGGCCATGCCCAGCCCGGCCAGCCAGGGGGGGACGAGTCCAGCGGCCGCCAGCGGGATCGACAGCGCATTGTAAAGGCAGGAAAAGAGCAGATTCTGGCGGACGATGTGCATGGCCCGGCGGGCGCCGTCGCGGGCGACGAGCAGATCGTCCAGCCGGTCACCAAGCAGCAGGATGTCGGCATGGTGCTGGGCGAGCGGCGTGGCGCTGGCCATCGAGACCGAGATGTCGGCGCGACTGAGCACGGGCGCGTCGTTGACGCCATCGCCGATCATGGTCACGCGCTGGCCCGCAGCCTGAAAGCCCCGCAGGGTGTCGAGCTTGTCCTCCGGCCGGGCGCCGTGACGGGTGTCCTCGGGGCTGAGATCCAGGGTGCCCGCGATGCGGGCAACCCGGCTGGCGTGGTCGCCCGAGACGATGAGGCAGTGCACGCCCTCGGCGCGCAGGCGGGCCAGGGTTTCGGTGGCGCCGGCGCGCAGGCTTTCCGTCAGGTGGAAGGTGGCGCGCATGGCGGGGGTTCCGGGGCCAGTCCCGGCGCCTGCGCCACGGGTCCCTGCGCCAGTTCCTGCCCCGGCTTCGTCCCGTCGCCCGACACCAGCCCTGTCGCCAGCCCTGTCACCAGCGCCGGTCGACGCTGCCGTGTCCGCCTCCGGCAATGTCGGGGCGGTGTCTGATGGGAAATGAGTTTTGTCGGGTAAAGGCCGGATTTCAAGCACGATCTCGTCGTGTTGCGGGATGATGCGCGCGTGCCAGGGGTGGCCGTTCAGCAGCAGGCGGGCACACAGGCCGCCCCCGGGCAGGTCTTCCACACCCTGGATGCGGGCTTGCCGCGCCAGCCCCTGCGCCGCAGATGGGGATGCCTGAGCAGGCATGACATCGGTTGTCTCGTACCGGCAAAGGCGCTCTGCAAGGGGGGCGGCAGCGCTGGTGCCGTTCATGCCGGCAACAGCAGCATGCGCCTCGGCGGGCTGCCCGGCCGGCGAGGGGGGCGCGCCGGCAGAATCCCGGGCGATCGGGGCGTCGCCTTCCTGAATGCCGCTTTCCGGGTCCGCCATGAGTACCGGTTTCACCCCTTCGCGGGCCGCGGCGGCTGCAAAGGCCCGGGCCACGGGGTGCAGCGAGCTGTGCTCGATGCCGCTGGCGATGGCAAGCGCATCGGCCGGATCGAAACCCGGCGAAACGCCGGTCAGCGTGATCACCGGGGTGCTGGTGGTGAGGGTTCCGGTCTTGTCGAACAGGAAGATGTCGCTGCGGGCCAGTGCTTCGAGGGTGTCGCTGCGGTCGATGATGATGCCGCGCCGGGCAAGGCCGCCCAGCATCGTCAGCAGGGCCGAGGGTGCGGCCAGTGCCAGTGCACACGGGCAGGTGACGATGAGGATGGCGGCAGCGATCCACGGTGCCCTGGCGGGCTCGATGAACCACCAGGCGGCGGCTGCGAGGGCGGCAATGATCAGCACCGCGATGAGGAAGGGCCCGGCCAGCCGGTCGGCCTGACGCAGGATGGCGGGCCGGCTGGTCGATGCCCGGTCGATGAGGCGGTGCAATTCCGCAAGGCGTGAATCGGAGGCCCGGCGCAGCACCTCGATGAGCAGCGGGTGACGCAGGTTGATGCTGCCCGAGACCACGGTGCTGCCCGGCTGCCGGGGCTGGGGCTCGGACTCGCCGGTGAGCAGGGATTCATCGACCTCGGTGCTGCCTTCGAGGATGCGGCCATCCACCACGAAGGTGGCGCCGGCCGGTACCGAGATCCGGTCGCCGGGTTGCAGGCGCCGGCGCGACACGCGCTCGATGCTGCCGTCGACACGCACGCGGTCGGCTGATTCGGGTAGCCGTGCCAGGCTGTTTCCCAGGCTGGCAGCAGCGCGCTCCCGTGCCATGGATTCGATCCAGCGGGCCACCAGCAGCAGCCCGATGATCATCGTGACGGAGTCGAAATAGACCTCCCTGCCCTGATGGAAGGCAATCGCACTGGTGCCGACCGTGATGGCAATGCCCAGCGCAACCGGGGTATCCATGCCGATGCGGCGCTGCTTCATGTCGTTCCAGGCGCCGCTGAAGAAGGGGCCGGCTGCAAAGAGCAGCGCGGGCACCGTCAGCATCGCCTCGGCCCAGATCATCAGCTGCCGGATGTCGGCCGGAATGTCGTCGCCCCCCATGTAGCGGGGCACGGCGAACATCATCACCTGCATCATGCAGAAGACGCCCACCAGCATCCGCCACAGTGCCCGCCGGCGGGGGCGGGGGTCGGCGCGTTCCACCATGTCGAGTGCCAGCGGCCGTGGGGGGTAGCCGATGTCTTCCAGCCGTTGCAGCAGCGTGCTGAAACGGTGCTGACTGCTGTCCCAGACGAGCCGGGCCCGGCGCGAGACCACGTTGACCTCGATCCGCGCATGGTCATCGTCGATGGCTGCGCCGATGGTCTGCGTGCAGGCCGCACAGTGCACGGCATCGATGGCGAGGATGGCCTCGAAATGGCCGGGCTGTCCGCGCAGCGGGCGGGCGTGCTCGCTCAGTTCCCCGGGGTCGTCCAGCACGCCGAAGCGGCTGGCGGCATCGCCTGCCGGAGGGCGGGTGTCTGCATGCGCATCCGGCGCTCCGGAATGCGGCTGCGGGTCCGTGCCCGTGCCCGTGTCCGGGCCGGCGGATGGCGCGTCTGCCTGCGTGCGATGCGTGCTGAAACTGCCGTCATTCCCGTTGCCAGGGATCATCGTGTCGTGCGGCCGGTGTGGTGAAGGAGGGGGCATTGTGTTGCATCAGGTTTCGTCAGCAAGCCGGAACCGGTCAAACCCGGGCCAGAACGCGATCGGCCGTGCATCAATGTCAAATAGTGCAGCATAATTGGACCTGGTTCAGAATTGAAGGGCATGAAGCCGTCTCTGGGAGGAATCTGCGCCATGATCATCGTACCCCGTGCTACCAAGATCGTAGCGACACTCGGGCCCGCATCCAATACGCCGGACAAGCTGGCTGCCTTGTTCAAGGCGGGGGTCAATGTCGTCAGGGTCAACTTTTCGCACGGAACTGCCGAGCAGCACACCGAAACCGTCCGGCTGGTCCGCGAGATCGCTGGCAAGCTCGGCATGGATGTGGGCGTGCTGGCCGACCTGCAGGGCCCCAAGATCCGTATCGGCAAGTTTGCCGACGGCCCGATCATGCTGGAGCCGGGTGACCCGTTTGCTTTCGACATCAACTGCGAGGCAGGGGATCAGACCGTCGTCGGTCTGGACTATCGCGAGCTGGTCAACGACGTTCACCCCGGTGACACCCTGCTGCTGAACGATGGCCGCATGACGATGCGCGTCGTGCGCGTTTCCGACACCCGCATCGACTGCGAAGTCATCCTCGGTGGCGTGCTCTCCGATCGCAAGGGCATCAACCGCCAGGGCGGTGGCCTGTCAGCGCCGGCGCTCACCGCCAAGGACATGGACGACATCAAGACGGCCGTGGCACTGAAGGCCGACTTCGTCGCCGTCTCCTTCCCGCGCAATGCCTCCGACATGTACATGGCCCGCGAGCTGTGCCGTGCCGCAGGTGGCAAGGCGCTGATGATCGCCAAGATCGAGCGTTACGAAGCCATCGGCAACCTGGAAGAAATCCTGAAGTCCTCCGACGGCATCATGGTGGCCCGTGGCGACCTGGCCGTGGAAGTGGGCGACGCTGCCGTGCCGGCGCTGCAGAAGCGCATGATCAAGATGGCCAAGGCGCTCAACAAGATCACCATCACCGCCACGCAGATGATGGAATCCATGATCGAGTCGCCGGTGCCCACCCGTGCCGAAGTGTCCGACGTGGCCAACGCCGTGCTCGATGGCACCGACGCCGTGATGCTCTCGGCCGAAACTGCCGCCGGCAAGTACCCGGTCGAAACCGTCAACTACATGGCCAGTGTCTGCCTGGAGGCCGACAGGTCTGACCACTCCCGTCTGGATTCGGCCTTCCTGAACCAGACCTACAGCCGCATCGACCAGTCGATCGCGATGGCCGCACTCTTTGCCGCGCATCACATGCGTGCTGCCGCCATCATCTCGCTCACCCAGTCCGGCTCCACGCCGCTCTGGATCACCCGCTACGACTCCGGCATCCCGGTCTTCGCGCTCACCCCCGAAGAAAGCACCCGCCGCCGCCTCACGGTGTTCCGCGAGTGCCACCCGGTCGCCATGGAGTACCGCTCCACCGATGTCGTCGATGTCATCGCCGATGTCGAGCGGATGATGCTCGAACGTGGCCTGGTCAAGCGCGGCGACCTGGTGGTCATCACCACCGGCGAACCTGTCGGCAAATCGGGCGGTACCAACAGCCTGAAGATCCTGCGCATCGGCAGCGGCATCCTCAACTGATCCGCCCGGAAAGCGCTTTTCCCTGGCCCTGACAGGTGGTTCCCGGCACGAGGCGTGTGCACCGTGAGGGTGGCAGACAGGGCAGGGGGCGGGCTGAAGGTTACTGACCATGCATGCAGGGACCGGCCAGCCGGGCAGTGTCCTTCCGGGGCGTCTGTTCGGCTGGCCTTTTTGCGCCCGGGCGTTTTCCCTGCGCTCCAATCCGTGTCTGCATGGGGCTGCAGACGACATGCGCGGATCTGACGAGATCGGGGCGGGTTCTTGGTTCTTGTTGGTACTCTTTCGGCATGCCGCAGCGCGGGAGCGGGATGACATTCATCACGAAAGATGATAACCACCCTTCCCGTTGGGGGTGGGCGCGCTTTTGCGGCCGATGAGCGGGTTTGCCTGTTAAAATCCTCTTAAATTTTCGTGGCCTACAACACAGGAGATCTATCCGCATGTCCACAACCGAACAAAGCAAACGCATTGCCAGCGGCCAGGGCTTCATCGCAGCGCTGGATCAGAGTGGCGGCAGCACGCCCAAGGCCCTGAAGCTGTACGGTGTCGAAGCGTCCGAATACAGCAACGACAAGGAAATGATGGAGCTGGTGCACAAGATGCGTGAGCGCATCGTCTCCAGTCCGGCCTTCACTGGCGATCGCGTGCTTGGCGCCATCCTGTTCGAAGCCACGCTCGATGGCCAGTTCAACGGCAAGGACGCTGCCCAGTATCTGTGGGAAGTCAAGAAGGTCGTTCCCTTCCTGAAGATCGACAAGGGCCTGGCCGACAAGGCCGATGGCGTGCAACTGATGAAACCCATCCCCGGCCTGAAGGAGCTGCTGGCTCGCGCCAAGGCCAAGGGTGTCTTCGGCACCAAGGAGCGCTCCGTCGTCTTCGAGAACAACCAGAAAGGCATCGATGCCGTGCTCGACCAGCAGTTTGCGCTGGGTGAAGACGTGCTGGCTGCCGGCCTCGTTCCCATCATCGAGCCCGAAGTCGATATCAACTCGCCCGACCGCGCCGCCATCGAGGAAACCCTCAAGAAAGGCATCCTGGCCCGTCTGGACAAGGTGTCCGCCCCGGTCATCCTGAAGCTCACCATCCCCGAGAAGGATGGCGCCTTCGACGAGCTGGTCGCTCACCCCAAAGTCCTGAAAGTGGTTGCCCTCTCGGGTGGTTTCTCTCGTGACGAAGCCAATGCCCGTCTGGCCCGCAACAAGGGCATCATCGCCTCGTTCAGCCGTGCGCTGTCCGAGGGTCTGAGCGCAAAACAGTCCGACGACGAATTCAACAAGGCTCTCGACGCCTCGATCGAATCGATCTACCGCGCCTCGATCGCCTGACACAACTTGCTGATCGCACGCGGCGCTGGTGCTGCCGCGTGCCCTTTGTGCCGCCATGTTCTCAACGATATGGCGGTTTTTTTGGTGCGCCCGGCACGGGCGCACTCCTGGAGGTGAAAGTCCTCCCA
>JAUNHU010000287.1 GCA_030523825.1 Lautropia sp.
CGCAGACACTGCATGCAGCGCACGCGGAAGCCGCTGCTTCTTCTGCCGATGGCGCGAACGCACAGGATGCAGGTCTGGCACCGGAGGGCGAATCGCCATCGAGTGCCCGCGCACATGCCGGGCTTGCGGGTGGCAACGCGCCTCTGGCCCGGGGCTTCCGTCTGGCTGTCGACCGTGTTTTCACGCTGGATGGCGTCGGCACGGTGGCAACCGGCACGGTGCATGCCGGCAGTCTGCGCGTGGGGGATGTGCTGGACGTGCTGCCGGACGGGCCGCGCGGTGTGCGCGTGCGTTCACTGCGTGCGCAGAACCGGGAAACCGCCGAGGCAGTCAAGGGACAGCGCTGTGCGGTGGGCCTTGCCGGCATCGAGAAATCGTCGTTGTCGCGCGGGGAGTGGCTGCTGCAGCCCGGTGTGGCCGAGCTCAGCACACGTCTCGATGTCGAGATTCATCTGTGGCACGGCGAGGAAAAACCGCTGCGCAGCGGCATGCGCGTTCATGTGCATATGGGCACCGAAAGCGTCATGGCATCCGTTGCGGTGCTGGGCGTTCGCCAGCCACAGGGAGAGACGGCGCCGCAGCAGTCCGCCGTCCTGCTCCCCGGGCATGTCGGGCTGGTGCAGCTGGTGCTGCAGGCGCCGGTGTCGGCCTGCTGGGGAGATCGTCTCATCCTGCGTGACGCATCGGGCAGCCGCGTGCTGGCGGGCGGTCGCGTGCTGGATGTTCTCGGTCCGGCCCGTTACCGTGCCACACCTGCGCGCCTGTCCCTGCTTGCCTGCCTGCAGGCAGCAGACATCACGGATGCGCTTGCCGGTGTGCTGAGGTCAACGCCCGAGGGCATGAGCCTGGTGCGCTGGCAGCGCAATTTCGGCCTGCGCGACCTGGCATCGCTGGAGCGCTGGCTGGGCACGCAGCCTTGCCTGCGCCTGTCTGCATCGGTTGTCATGCACGAAGCTGCCTGGCAATCCCTTCGGCAGGGCGTAAGCTCGGCATTGCAGCATTTTCATGACACGCATGCCGAAGAACTCGGCCCGGATGTGGCTCGCCTGCGCCGTCTCGTACATGTGCGCATGGATGAGGAAGCCTGGCGTGCCGCCTTGCAGCAGATGCAGACTGACGGGCTGATTCGCCTGCATGGCGCCTTCGTGCATCTGCCCGGCCACGGTGAGGAACTGGCAGAACGTGACCGCGTATTGATGGAAAAGGTGATGCCCTTGCTGATCGAGGCTGGGGCGCAGGGAGCCTGGGTCCGCGACATGGCGGCGCACGTCGACACGCCGGTGGACGTGCTCCGTGGCACGATGGCGCGTCTGGCGCGCAGCGGTCACGTTTATCAGGTGGTGCGTGACCTCTTTCTGGATGAGGCCACCACCATCCGGCTGGCTGCGCTGATCCGGGCGCTGGCCGCGCAGGGCGTGGCGGATGGCGAGGGCCGGCAGGAACTGAACGTGGCCGCCTTCCGCGATGCCACTGGCCTGGGACGCAAGCGGGCCGTGCAGTTACTCGAATTCTTCGACCGCATCGGCCTGTGTCGCCGTGTGGGGGACAGCCACCTGCTGCGTGCCGACAGCCAGC
>JAUNHU010000288.1 GCA_030523825.1 Lautropia sp.
TCTACGACGTGAACGTGCTGGGCGTGTGGCTGGTGCAGACCTACCGCAACCAGTTTGCGCAGGAAATCAACGCAGGCGGCATCGACGGCCTCATCAAGAACCTGGCTGCCAAGAATGCAGCCGCTGCCGGCAAGAAAAATGGCTGATACCCGCGCACAGGCAGCCCCGGCTGCCGAGGTGCCCGGCGGTGAGCTGATGATTCCCGCCTCCGTCAATGTCGGCAACGTGAATGCCGTGCTGGAATCCATTGCCGCAGAGTGTCGGGCGCGCCGCTACACGGCCGAGAGCCGCGTGGTGGTGAACCTGGCGCAGCTTGCCGATTTCGACTCCTCGGTGTTGTCGATGCTGCTGGAAATGGGGCGTTACGCCGGCAAGCCCCTGGCGGCCATCAACCCGCCCCCGAAGCTGCGCGCGCTGGCCGAGCTGTACGGCGTGTCCGATCTGCTGCTGTCCTCGCAGGACGAGGCGGCAGCCTGATCCCTTTTCAGATGGAAGTCCCCGCCGTGCTGGTCATTCGTGGGCCGGCACGGCGGAGAGCGGCTGGGCCGCAGTTGCCCGCCCGTTGCAGGACGCGGCACGCAGCACGCAAGGCGCTGCGTGCCGTTTTTTTTCGGAGTCTAGATGGATGATGAGTTCATCCGGGGCATTGCCCATTTCCGTTCAGGGCGTGACCAAGCGATTTGGCACCTTGCAGGCGCTGGCCGGCATCGACCTGAACATCGCGCAGGGAGAGTTCTTTGCGCTGCTCGGCCCCAACGGGGCGGGCAAGACCACCCTCATTTCCATCATCGCGGGTCTGGCAAAGGCGGATACGGGCCGCGTCAGCGTGCTGGGCCATGATGTCGTCACCGATTATCTCGATGCGCGCCGCAGCCTGGGCGTGGTGCCGCAGGAGCTGGTCTTCGATCCCTTCTTCACGGTGCGCGAAACGCTGAACATCTCGGCCGGCTATTACGGGGTGAAGAAACCGGGGCCGTGGATTGATGAGATCCTCGATGGCCTGGGCCTGACGGACAAGGCCGACGCCAACATGCGGGCCCTGTCGGGCGGCATGAAGCGGCGGGTGATGGTGGCGCAGGCGCTGGTGCACCGCCCGCCGGTCATCGTGCTGGACGAGCCCACGGCCGGCGTCGACATCGAGTTGCGCCAGTCGCTGTGGCGCTTCGTGCGCAAGCTGAATGCCGATGGTCACACCATCGTGCTCACCACCCATTATCTTGAAGAAGCGCAAACGCTGTGCAACCGCGTGGCGGTGATGAAGGCCGGGCGCATCGTGGCGCTGGATGAAACCGAATCGCTGCTGAAGCGTTTTTCCGCCGGTGCGCTGTTGCTGCGCCTGTCGGGCGGCATGCTGCCCGAATTTTTGCAGAAGCGGCAGTTGCCGGCGGTTGGTGATGACGATCGCATCCGGCTGTCGCTGGATGACTATGCCGAGGTGGGGCCGATCCTCGCCGCCATCCAGGCCACGGGGGCATCCATCCAGGACATGGAAATCGCGCATGCCGATCTGGAAGACGTGTTCATCCGCCTGATGCACGAGGAGCAGACATGACGGGCTTCATGACGCTGTTGA
>JAUNHU010000084.1 GCA_030523825.1 Lautropia sp.
GGCGCTTGACGGCGTTGAGCCTGCGATGGGTACGGCCTCACGGCCCTCTCTCATCGGAGACAGAACGGTTTCACGGCGTGGACGAGGACTCCCTCCGAAAGGAGTTCGCCTCGGGGAAATATTTGGAGAATCCCGACGGGAAGGAAGTACGACCTCCAGACCCCTTCTCATCGAAAACCGAACATCTTCAAGGCATTGCTTCCCAAGCCCTCTGACACGAACCCTCCACAGGTAGACAGATGAAACACCCTGATTCGCTCCTGCTCGACGTGAATGACCTGCGCGTGAATGCCGGCAAGACCCTGCTGCTGCGCGACATTTCCTTCACGGTACACGCCGGCGAATGTCTGACCCTGCTGGGTGAAAGCGGCGCCGGCAAGTCGCTGCTGGCCCAGGCGATCATGGGCAACCTGCCGCGCGGACTCTCGGTCAGTGGCCGGATACGGGTAGCCGGCGAGGAAAGCCCTGCCGAGCGTGCCGATCTGCGCCGGGGCCTGTGGGGACGCCGCCTGAGCCTGCTGCCGCAGGAGCCCGTGCTGGCACTGGATCCGCTGATGCGTCTGCAACCGCAACTTGCCGAGGTTTTCCGGCTGGTGGGCGGAGATGATGCGGGCAAAAGCCATGAGAAAGCCCGCGAGCACCTGACGGCTGCCGGGCTGGGTGGCGCGCTGCGGCATTATCCGTGGCAGATTTCCGGCGGCATGGCCCAGCGGGCGGCTGCCAGCCTGGCACTGGCCGGCGGCGCCGACATCCTGCTAGCAGACGAGCCCACCAAGGGGTTGGACCGTTACTGGACCGATCAGGTGATTGCCCGGCTGCAGGCGATTCGCGCGGCCGGCGGCTGCGTCATCATCATCACCCATGACCTGCGGGTGGCACGGGCGATGGGTGGCCGGTTGATGGTGATGCAGCAGGGCGAAGTGGTGGAGGATGGCGACACAGCCGAGGTATTGGCTGCACCGCGCCACGCCTTCACCCGGCGCCTGCTGGATGCCGATCCGGGGCGGTGGTCGACCCTGCCCGAACGAGCTGCCGGCAAGCTGGTGGTGGAAGCCCGGACGCTGAGCAAGCGCTACGGCGAGCGCACCCTGTTTTCGGGGCTGGACATGCAGATCCACCGCCATGAACGGGTGGTGTTGCAGGGCGCGAGCGGTGTGGGCAAGAGCACGCTGGGCAATGTCCTGCTGGGACTGGTGCCGCCAGACACGGGCACCGTGACCCGCAACCCGGCACTGCCGCATCAGGCGCTGCAGAAACTCTATCAGGACCCGGTGGCATCCTTTGCGCCACACCATCCGCTGGAGCGGTTGCTGCGCGATGCCTGCCAGCTGCTGAAGCAACCCTGGCCGCTGCTGATGGAACGGCTGGAACGCCTGAAGGTGCCGGCAACGCTGTTGCAGCGACGGCCCACGGAAATATCGGGAGGCGAATTGCAACGGGTGGCACTGGCACGGGTGCTGCTGGCCCGCCCTGCCCTGCTGTTTGCCGACGAACCCACCTCGCGGCTGGACACCGTGACCCAGCGCGATGCGATGACGCTGTTGCTGGAGGCCGTGGAGGAAAGCGATGCCGCACTGGTGCTGGTGACGCACGACGAGGACATTGCCCGGCAGCTGTCGACCCGGATCCTGCGCTTTGGGGATGCGGGACTGATTTCCGAAAATGTCCTGCAACAGGCGGCCTGAGTCCGCACTGTGATGAAGACTCCTGCACGCCCGGTCAGCGGGAACCCGATCCGCGTCGTCCGGGATCGCCGGATCGGCATGCAGAACACATTATTTGACACCAAATGATTTTGCATCTTGCAAAATCTTGATGGGTATCTGCACCATGAAAAAACCGCGTGCTGCTCACTTGCAGTACGCGGTTTCTCGTGCTGGAGGCTTCCGCCAACGAAAGCCTCCACAAACATGCAGGCCGATCAGAACAGCACGCCGATGAGGCCCAGCAGCAGCAGCAGGAAGATGGGGATGACCGACACCATGAAGCCCTTGCCACGACCATCGGGGTTCTTCACGTAGGCGCGGGCGTAAACGGCACGCCCCACCAGATACACCAGACCCAGCAGACCACAGAACGTGGTGGACCAGTACTCCGCCGCAATATAGAGGGCGGGCAGGAATGCCACCAGCTGTTCGAGCGTGTTCATCTGCACACGGTAGAGACGCTCAAAGGCCTCATTGCCCGTGATGGCCGGCGCCTTGACGCCATACATGGTGCGCGCCATGCTGACCTGATAACCAAAGTAGAGATACTGGATCACTGCCGCAAGGGCTATGAAGTTGATCCATGTCATTCTGGAGACCCCCGTTTGCTGAATGAAGCACCTGCCGGCAACACCTGACAGGCAAAAATTTCGCTGTTTGTCATTGGACACGTAATTGCACGGGCTGGCAACATGGCGCCATCACTCCGCAATCATTTTTTCAAAGAATAACAGAGGCTCGCCAACGTCCCCGCAATCAGCCGACCAAAGGGCGCTGGCTCCGCCACCCGCAAATGCCTGAAGCATGTCGGAGAATGCCGGCCCCCATTGCTGCATTCGGTGCTGCATGCGTGCCTCAGCAGAACAACAGGGAGAATCACGGCATGACACGAGAACGACCAACCGGAAGGCGGCGTACCAGAAGGCGACGAACAAAGGAAAAGGCGGGGGAATTTGAAACAGGCACGATGCAAGGGCCAAGAAAACCCGATGACATCGAAGGAGATGGTGGGGTGGCTGATGGGACTCGAACCCACGACAACCGGAATCACAATCCGGGACTCTACCAACTGAGCTACAGCCACCACCGGAAAACTGCTTGGCCTGCCCGACAGGATTCGAACCTGTGACCCTCAGCTTAGAAGGCTGATGCTCTATCCAACTGAGCTACGGGCAGTTCTATCCTGCCAGATACTGCCTGGCGGAACATGATGACAAAACAACCGGAGAGATTGCCCTGCCTTCATTCAAGACCGCATTATAGCGACTTTTTGAAAATAAATCCTGGTCGGGGTGGAGAGATTCGAACTCCCGACATCCTGGTCCCAAACCAGGCGCGCTACCAGGCTACGCTACACCCCGAAGGCTGGGAGTATAACCGGGTTCAGGATCATCGGGCAAGCCGCATGGCGGCAGAACCGACACGACCCTGACGGGCACGAAGCCCCTCCCCTCTGACAAAGCAGGCCGGGAGACAGGGAAACCTGGCCGCCACCGGATTGTGCGAGGGGCACACGGAGCGGCACCAGAGCAGGCAAGGCACCAAAACCAGGCAAACCTGCCCGCAGCCCGGAAAACGGTGCCGACGGGCAGAAGCCCAGGCCCGGGAAGGATCTTCGCCCGAAAGAAGCGACCGGCTGAAAATGCCGTGGAGCATTCCAGCCGGAGCCGGGCGCGGAAGCGTTTGCCTCAGTCCTTCAGCGAATTGGCCATCATCTGGGCCAGCTCATTGGCAAGCTGGGCCGACGGGGCCTCGACCATGACGCGCAGCACGGGCTCGGTGCCGGACGGACGGATGAGCACCCGACCTTCGTTACCCAGGCGTGCCTTGGCCTGTTCGATGCTGGCCTTCAGCCCTTCGTGAGCCTGCCAGTCGAAGCCCTTGACCACACGCACGTTGATCATCTTCTGGGGCATGAGATGCAGGCCACTGACCAGTTCGGACAGCGAGGCACCGGTGCGCTGGACGGCAGCCAGCACCTGCAGTGCGCTGATGGTGCCGTCGCCGGTGGTGTGGGCATCAAGGGCCAGCAGGTGTCCGGAGTTTTCACCGCCGAGCAGCCAGCCGCGCTGTTGCAGCATTTCGAGCACGTGGCGGTCGCCGACCTTGGCGCGCTCGAAGGGAATGCCGGCCTCGGCCATCGCCTTCTCGAAAGCGTAGTTGGTCATCAGCGTGCCCACCACACCATCGACCTTGCCGCGGGCAAGGCGGTCATTGACCATGACGTAGAGCAGCTCGTCGCCATCGAAGATGCGACCAGAAGCATCACACATGATGAGGCGATCGGCATCGCCGTCGAGCGAGATGCCCATGTCGGCCCCGTGCTTGAGCACGGCAGCAGCCATTGCCTTCGGGTGCACCGCACCGACACCGGCGTTGATGTTGGTGCCGTTGGGCTCGGCGCCCAGCGGGATGACTTCGGCGCCAAGCTCGTGAAAGACGTGCGGCGCCGTGTGATAGGCCGCGCCGTTGGCGCAGTCGACCACCAGCTTCAGACCCTTAAGGTCAAGGCTATAGGGGAAGGTGCTCTTGCAGAACTCGATGTAGCGGCCAGCGGCTCCTTCCAGACGACGTGCCCGGCCCAGCTTGTCGGAATCGACACAGACGATCGGTTCGTCGAGCATGGACTCGATGCGTTCCTCGATTTCGTCGGGCACCTTGTTGCCGTCAGCCGAGAAGAACTTGATGCCGTTGTCCTCGAAGGGGTTGTGCGAGGCACTGAGCACGACGCCGGCGTTCAGGCGCAGGCCGCGCGTGAGATAGGCGATGGCCGGCGTGGGAATGGGGCCGGTGAGATGCACGTCGACACCGGCCGCGGTGAAGCCGGCGGTGAGCGCAGCTTCGAGCAGATAGCCGGAAATGCGGGTGTCCTTGCCGAGCAGCACGGCAGGCTTGGTCTTGGTGGCGCTTTCCGCAAAGATGCGCCCGGCGGCATAGCCGAGGTGCATGACGAACTCCGGCGTGATCGGCGATTCACCCACCTTGCCCCTGACACCATCCGTACCGAAATACCTGCGTCCCATGATTTCCCTTTTACGCTGTGGCCGGCACACCGGGTGTGTGACTGCGGCCGTGAACAAATATCCGAGATCTGGCAGAAAGCGGCGGCACATGCTGCGCGTGCGCCAACCCGTTTTCTGCCCGACACGCCAGGCCGGAGCATGAGCCGGGCCGAAAGCGATCAACCCGTCATTTTCTCATGTTGTCAGCGTTCACGGGAGGCAGCTCTGAACAAAACATGTGCAGAGATACACCCTGGAACCTTCTGCAAAGATCCACCGGCACGGATGACCCGACCGCCGGCAGTTTTCCGCGCATGCAGACAGCGGGGGATGAAGGACCAAGGTGCCCCGGGAAGGCAACTGCGCTCGCCAGCCGACGGGCGATGTGATCCGGCTGGCACCGACGGGGCGGCGACCATCATCTTCCTCCGGGATCAGCCCCCTGCCACGGGGAGCTACTTCTGTGCCTCAGGCTCAACCGGCCTGGTCGATGGCGTTCCAGACGGCGAGCGCCTGCGCAGTTTCGGCCACGTCATGCACCCGCACGATGCGGGCACCGCGTTGCACGCCGGCGAGTGCGGCGGCCAGACTGGCCGCCAGACGCTGGTCCACCGGCTGCCCGGTGATGGCACCCAGCATCGACTTGCGCGACACGCCGACCAGCACAGGCGCCACCTGCGACCAGGCACTGATGCCCCGGTAGAGCGCAATGTTGTGCGCCAGCGTCTTGCCGAAGCCGAAACCGGGGTCGAGGCAGATGCACTCGGGCGCCACGCCAGCGTCCAGCAGCTGCTGGCGACTGTTCATGAGGAACTGGCCGACCTCGGCCACCACGTCGGCATAGACCGGGTTGGCCTGCATGGTGGCAGGGTCTTCACCCAGCATGTGCATGGTGACGACACCGACCGGGCTGGCGGCCACGATGCGCCGGGATTCCTCACGGCGAAAGCCGCTGATGTCGTTGATGATGCTGGCACCCGCCTCGATGGAACGCGCCATCACCTCGGGGTTGCGGGTGTCGATGGAAAGCGGCACGTCCAGCCCGGCCAGCGCCGCAATGACGGGCTGCAGGCGTGCCCATTCCTCAGCAGGCGGCACTGTCTGCGCACCGGGACGGGTGGACTCGGCGCCGATGTCGATGATGTCGGCCCCCTCCTCCACCATGCGGCGGGCCGCCGCAATGGCCACTTCAGGTGCGCGATGGCGCCCGCCGTCGGAGAAGGAATCGTCAGTGATGTTCAGGATGCCCATCACCAGCGGTTTCTGCAGCGACAGGCTGAAGCGGCCACAACGCCAGCTGGCAGCGCTACCGTCGGCAGCCTGGCTGCGGTTGGCTTGAGGCGATGGATTCGCCTGGGAAAGATGCGAAGACATGACGAAATCGTGATCGGCGGACATGGGCCCGATGATACCGGCCCGGAGAGCGCCGGGTCTGAAGCTGCGGAAAACAGGGCACGGTGGCCATCACAGATGCCAGCCCGAAGACATCAACAACAGGATCAGGTCATCGGGCGCCAGGCACGGGGATAGCACGGCCACTTCTTGCTCAGGATCAAGGCCACATTCCCCGGGGTTCCGTGATGAACCAAAAAAAAACCGGCCCGCGAGGGGCCGGTTCGGGTGGCTCTGGCGCTTGCCTGCGCCATGCTACACCGGGGGAATACCCCCGGCTGCTCATCGGAATCAGGCCGAAGTGGCCGGATTGGGCTCGATGGCGGGCGGCGTGGGCGGCGTGCGCGGGCCGTTGCTGCTGCCCGAGGAAGGATTCCAGTCCTTCGGCGGCTGCGGCGGCCGGCCAGCCATGATGTCGTCGATCTGCTCGATGCCGATGGTTTCCCACTCCAGCAGGGCCTTGGCCATTGCATGCATCTTGTCGGCGTGTTCCTCGATCAGGCGGCGGGCCAGCGAATACTGCTCGTCGATGATGCGGCGGATTTCCTCGTCGACCTTGCGCATGGTTTCTTCGGACACGTTGGTCGTCTTGGTGACGGAACGGCCGAGGAAGACCTCGCTTTCGTTCTCGGCATAGACCATCGGGCCGAGGCGGTCGCTCATGCCATAGCGCGTGACCATGTCGCGTGCCAGATGGGTGGCCCGCTCGAAGTCGTTGGAGGCGCCGGTGGTCATCTCGTTGATGAAGATTTCCTCGGCGATGCGGCCGCCGAACAGCATGGAAATCTGGCTGAGCATGTAGACACGGTCGTAGCTGTAGCGATCACGCTCGGGCAGCGACATCGTCACACCCAGCGCACGACCGCGCGGGATGATGGTTACCTTGTGAACCGGATCGCACTTGGGCAGCAGGCGGCCCAGCACGGCGTGCCCGGCCTCGTGATAGGCCGTGCTGCGGCGCTCGTCCTCGGTCATCACCATCGAACGACGCTCGGAGCCCATCAGGATCTTGTCCTTGGCACGCTCGAAGTCGATCATCTCCACCAGGCGGCCATTGCGGCGGGCGGCAAAGAGAGCGGCCTCGTTGACCAGGTTGGCCAGGTCGGCACCGGACATGCCGGGCGTGCCACGGGCCAGCACATCGGCCTGCACGTCGGGGCCAACCGGCACCTTGCGCATGTGGACATTGAGGATCTGCTCGCGGCCACGGATGTCGGGCAGCGAGACCACCACCTGGCGGTCGAAGCGGCCGGGGCGCAGCAGCGCCGGGTCGAGCACGTCGGGACGGTTGGTGGCGGCGATGAGGATGATGCCCTGGCCGGTTTCAAAACCGTCCATTTCGACCAGCAGCTGGTTCAGCGTCTGTTCGCGCTCGTCGTTGCCACCACCCAGGCCGGCGCCACGCTGACGGCCGACGGCGTCGATCTCGTCGATGAAGATGATGCAGGGGGCATGCTTCTTGGCGTTCTCGAACATGTCGCGCACGCGCGCAGCACCCACACCCACGAACATCTCGACGAAGTCGGAGCCGGAGATGGAGAAGAACGGCACCTTGGCCTCGCCAGCGATGGCGCGGGCCAGCAGCGTCTTGCCGGTACCCGGGGGGCCGACCATGAGCACGCCACGGGGAATGCGGCCGCCGAGCTTCTGGAAGCGGGAAGGATCACGCAGGAAATCGACCATCTCCTGCACTTCTTCCTTGGCTTCGTCGGCACCGGCCACATCGGCAAAGGTGACGGGGTTGTTGTTCTCGTCCAGCATGCGCGCGCGGCTCTTGCCGAAGGAGAAGGCACCGCCACGGCCACCGCCCTGCATCTGGCGCATGAAGAAGATCCAGACGCCGATCAGCAGCAGCATCGGGAACCACGAGATGAAGATCTGCATGAGCACCGACTGCTCTTCCTCGGGCTTGGCATTGACCTGCACGCCGTACTTCATCAGGTCGCCGACCATCCAGATGTCGCCGGTGGACGGCACATAGGTGGACAGCGTGCGACCGTCGCGGGTGCGGATGCGCACCGAGCGGCCATCGACCTGGACGCTCTCGACCTGGCCGTTTTCTGCCTCTTTCATGAACTGGGAATAGGGAATGTCCCCTGCCCGGCTCTGTCGTGTCTCGAACTGCCGAAACACCGTGAACAGCACCAGGGCGATGATGACCCAGACAGCTGCCTTGGAAAACGCGTTATTCACCTGCTGATCCTCATTCAGGGCTGGGGCCGCGAGACCCGTAATCGCCCGATTCTACGCTCATGACAATCATTATCCGTGCAATTGGTCTGAAAATGCACCTTTTCATACCGAAAAACGGGCCACCCGTCGAGAACTGCGATGACGATGGCCTGGGGATGCGCCGGGGTTGCACGTGCCGGCCCCCACGCCCGGCAGGCGGGAAGCCAGGCAAGGATGCCGGCCGCCACGCCCCTGCCCGATCAACGCAGGCCGGGCTTCAGGCGCCGGCCCAGCAGATAGGTCTCTGCCGAGCGGTCGCGCGATGCCTTGGGCTTGCGGGGAAGCACTTCAAGAAAATGATCCTTGAACAGCCGCACCAGCTGACTGTAACCGCTGCCATGAAAGACCTTGATGAGCAGTGCGCCATCGGGCTTCAGCCAGCGCACGGCAAAATCCACGGCCAGCTCGGCCAGATCCGCCATCCGAGCCGTGTCGGCCACACCTACACCACTCAGATTGGGGGCCATGTCCGACAAAACAAGATCCACCTGGGCATGGCCCACCTGGCGGTCGAGCAGGATTTTCTCCAGCTGGTCGAGCACGCTCTGCTCGCGGAAATCGCCCTGCAGGAAGTCCACCCCCGGAATGTGCTCCATCGGCAGCAGATCCAGCGCGATGATGCGGCCATCGACCGGCACCTGAGCCCCCTCGCTGCGGGCGTCGTCGGCCTTGCGCACATCAGGCGCCAGATGCGGCGCAGAAAGGCGCCGGCGAACCACCTGACACCAGCTGCCCGGGGCCGAGCCCAGATCCACCACCGTCATGCCGGGCTTGATGAGATGGTCCTGCTCGTCGATGCCGATGAGCTTGAAGGCCGCCCTCGCCCGGTACTGGTGGCGCTGCGCGAGCTTCACATAGGGATCATTGATGTGATCGTGAAGCCACGCCTTGTTGAGTTTCTTGCTGCTGCTGCGATGCACTGCGATCAGGCCCTTTCAGTTTCAGGGAAAAGTTGGAAAAGCCGGCTGTACCTCGGTGGTGCCGAAAAATGGCGCCGCAATGACGCCGGCCGCGTGCTGCGGGCACCTGAATTGCCGCCAGGCAAGGCAGCACCGGCCTTTGCCTTGCCGCGCCCCGCCACGCACCGGGCTTTCTGCAGGCCGGCACCGGGAGTTTTTGCAGGCCGGCACCGGACAGCCCCCTGCTCGCTCTAGAATGACGCCTTTCTCACACCAATCTGCCATCCGGCCGGGCCTCGCCTGGACCGGATGAACACGGAAAAGACCGATGCCATCCCTCTCCCTCGACAAGGCCGAACGCAAGGCGCTTGCCGCCCAGGCCCATTCCCTGAACCCCGTGGTGCTGCTCGGCAACGCCGGCCTCACGCCTGCCGTGATGCAGGAGATCGACCGTGCGCTGCGGGCTCACGAACTCATCAAGGTGCGTCTGACCGGGCTGGACCGCGACGAACGGCCACAGGCTGGCGAACAGATTGCCGAGACACTGTCGGCGGCTGCGGTGCAGATCATCGGCAACGTGCTGGTGCTGTACCGCCCGCGGCCGGATGACGAGGACGCCTGAGCACACCCTGCCGCCATGTTCGCATGAATCCGCCGCCAGCCATCGGTTTTTTCAATGAAGAAGGTGGCGGTGGCAAGGTGCCATGCGTCGTCAAGGCCGGGCCGCCTTGTCAGGCGTGGCAACACCGTCCACCACGGTAACGTGGCCAGCCCGACAAGCGCGGCGCGTTGCCGATCAGCGATAGACCACGTCGAGGATCTCGTACTCGCGCTCACCGCCCGGCGCCTGGAAGGTAGCCACATCGCCGGCGTACTTGCCGATGATGGCCCGGGCCAGCGGGCTGGAAACCGAAATCTTCGACTGCTTGATGTCGGCCTCGTCGTCGCCGACGATCTGATAGGTGACCTTGTCACCCGACTCGATGTCTTCGAGCTGCACCGTGGCACCGAAGACCACGCGACCATCGGCGTCCAGCGTGGCGGGGTCGATGATCTGGGCTGCGGCCAGCTTGCTTTCCAGCTCGGCAATGCGGCCTTCGATGAAGCCCTGACGCTCCTTGGCCGACTCGTATTCGGCGTTTTCCGACAGGTCGCCCTGGGCACGCGCCTCGGCAATGGCGTTGATGATGTTGGGCCGCTCGACGTGCTTCAGTTTCTGAAGCTCGTCCTTGAGCAATTGAGCGCCGTGCACGGTCAGCGGAACGGTGGACATGAGGATGAACTCCCGAAAAAAGACAAAAACCCCGGAACAGGAATCCCGGGGTCTGGCAAAGGATCGGATTGGGATGCACACACAGCCGGGATGAGCGTTGACGAGAACGACGGGAAGCGTTTTGCCCCGACGATTCCGGAAACCCCCGGATGTGTTTGGCAGGCAGAAACCTGCATGTGGCCCGAACCGGACGGGGATCGGGCTTGGATCAAGTGCGCCCAGGCCCGCCGACGTGCCTTGGAGAAGTGTACCTGAAAGGCTGGGGCATGGCGAAATACCACAGCTCAGGAGAACCCTGCATTTTGCAGCAGGCCAACAGCCTTGACATGGGAGCGCTGGCTCGCAACGGGCACTCCCGGCGCCTCCTGAAAGAAAACCGGCCTGACCGGCAAACCGATCAGACCGGCGCGATGCCATGAGCCCCGACGGGCTCACCGGACAATCAGCCGGCTGCGGCTGCCCGCTTCTGCTTCAGCCCGGCGTGCAGGGTCTGCAGCGCGTAGACATCGGGCTTGTGCAGCGAGCGCATGCCACGCACGGTGGCCAGCGCGCTGGCAATGGTGGTGTAGAAGGTGACGCGCTGGGCCAGTGCCGTGGTACGGATGGCGCGCGAGTCGTGAATGGCGCTGCGGCGCTCCTCGACCGAATTGATGAGCAGCGAGATCTCGCCGTTCTTCATCATGTCGACGATGTGCGGGCGCCCTTCCTGCACCTTGTTGACCGGCGTGACCGGCAGGCCGGCCTCGGCAATGGCACCAGCCGTGCCCTTGGTGGCCACCAGCTTGAAGCCCATCTCGTGCAGTTCGCGGGCCACCTTCACGGCACGCGGCCGGTCGATGTGCTTGACCGAGATGAAGGCCGTGCCGCCCTTGGGAATGACCACGCCGCTACCCACCTGCGACTTGATGAAGGCATCGTCGAAGGAATAATCGACCCCCATCACCTCGCCGGTGGACTTCATCTCGGGTCCGAGAATGGTGTCGACACCGGGGAACTTGTTGAAGGGGAAGACCGCTTCCTTGACCGCGTAGTAATCAGGGATGACCTCGTTGGTCACGCCCAGCTCCTCCAGGGTTTTACCCGCCATGCAGCGGGCCGACACCTTGGCGAGCTGCACGCCGGTGGCCTTGGAGACGAAGGGCACGGTACGCGAGGCGCGCGGATTGACTTCGAGCACGTAGACGACATCGCCCGCCGAGGTGGAGGCCGCAGCATTGGCCGGCTTGTCGCTGTTGTCGGCCAGCTGGATGGCGAACTGCACGTTCATCAGGCCGCGCACCTTCAGCGCCTTGGCCATGAGAACGGTCTGGCGCTTGATTTCGGCAATGAGTTCAGCCGACAGCGAATACGGCGGCAGCGAGCAGGCCGAGTCACCCGAGTGCACGCCCGCCTGTTCGATGTGCTCCATGACACCACCGATGACGACACGCTCGCCATCGGACACGCAATCGACATCGACCTCGATCGCGTCGTTCAGGAAGCGGTCGAGCAGCACGGGGGAATCGTTGCTGACCTTGACCGCCTCGCGCATGTAGCGCTCCAGATCCTTCTGCTCGTGGACGATTTCCATCGCAC
>JAUNHU010000289.1 GCA_030523825.1 Lautropia sp.
GTGCCAGCCGTGCGGGCAGCGACTCTGCCGCAATCGAAGCCGGGGGGCCGCCCGCAGGCGGCTGGGGTCGGGGGGAAATGTTTCGGTGCATGATGTGCCATCTTAACGCCGTAACGCCGGCTTTCCGGTGGGTGTGTTCACTTCGGGAATACCCGATGAGGGTGTGGCACGTTTCTGGGATGCACGCCACTGGCAAGCCGCCAGTCAACGGCGCCGGGCCATCCATCGGGCATGGCTGGGTGAGGCAGGGGCAGACTGAAGATACTGTCAGCCTTGCCAGCGCGGGCACGAACCGGAGCATGACACGCTCTGTTCCCCGCGCCGTTTTTTCGGGGTTTCCGTCCATGTCGTCTGCCGATCGTCCCTTCCGCCTCATTACCCGTTCCGACCTCGATGGACTGGTGAGTGCAGCCATGCTGCGCGACATCGGCGCGGTCGATTCCGTGATGTTCGTCCACCCCAAGGACGTGCAGGATGGCAAGGTGCTGGTGGGCCGGGGCGACATGCTGGTGAACCTGCCCTATGTGGCCACTGCCGGGCAGGTGTTCGACTATCAGGCGCCGGGTTCGCGCCGGCTGCCGCGCGTGGGCTATGGCAATCTGGTCATGGGGGTCGGTGAAGCCTCGGTTTCGCGCGTCATTTACGATCATTTCGGCGGAGAAAGCCGTTTTCCCGGTTTTTCGCAGGATTTGCTGAACGCGGCCGACCAGTACGGCAGCGCCGGTTATTCGCTGGCGGACGTGTTGCACCCGCGTGGCTGGACGCTGCTGGGCTTTCTGACCGATCCGCGCACCGGCCTCGGACGATTCCGGGATTTCAGGGTGTCCAACCTGCAACTGATGATGATGCTGGTGGATGCCTGCCGCGCGATGGATGTCGAGCGCATCCTCTCCCTGCCCGATGTAGCCGAGCGCGTGCGCCGCTATCACGAGCACGAGGCACAGGCCATCGATCAGCTTCGTCGCTGTGCACGTGTCGAGGGTGATGTCATCGTGCTCGACATGCGCCGGGAAAGCGTCATCTACGCGGCCAACCGTTTTCTGGTGTACGCGCTCTACCCCAATTGCACGGTCTCGGTGCACGTGATGTGGGGGCGCGAGAAGGCCAACACCGTGCTGGCGGTGGGCCGTTCCATCTTCAACACCACCTCCACCGTGGACGTGGGCGATCTCTGCACCCGCTTTGGCGGTGGTGGGCACCAGTTTGCCGGCACCTGCCAGGTGAGCAATGAAGTGGCGGGGCAGCGGCTGGAAGAAATGCTGGCCCGTCTGGGCGCCGCACAGCCGGCTGTCAGCAAGAAGGGTGAGGCGCTGGCCTGATAGTTCGGGGGCGGCCTTTCGGGAGCCGCTGTTTGCAGGAAGCTGCGCGCCAGGCCGATGCGCCGCGCTGTAATTTCAGCCTGTTGGCGTCGACCGGGTTTTTGCCCGGCCTTTTCAGGCCGGCGTTTTTCCGTGTGTGGTCGTGAGGGGTGATCAGACTGGGAGCACTCGTACCAGTCTTGGGTCATCGGCCAGCTCGGTCAGCATGATGCGCACGCGATCCTGCCAGTGCCGGCCAAAGC
>JAUNHU010000008.1:0-55018 GCA_030523825.1 Lautropia sp.
GTGTACGCCTCTACCTGCAGAACGGCACCTGGATGGTGTCCGATGAGCAGGGCAAATACAGCCACTGTGGCCTGCGCCCGCGCCCCCATGTGCTGAAGGTCGACAGCCGTACCCTGCCCCGCCGCGCCCGGATGGTGACGAGCAGCAGCCAGAATACCGGCGATGCGCAAAGCCTCTTTGTGGATGCGAGAAAGGGCATGCTGCACCGGGCCGACTTCATCGAGGGCTCGTGCAGTGCCACGGTCATCGAGCAGGTGAAGGCCCGCCAGCAGCAAGGAGCCAACACCAGCGTGCAGACCGAAGATGGCCAGCCTGCGCTGACCTTCGACAGCAAGCGCGGTGCCAATGCCCGGCCACGCCAGCAGGGCACCGACCGCAGCCAGAAGGTGCCGGCAGCGACAAGACACTGAAAGCCGATCCACCGCCTCACATAACCTGATCGTCTCGCCATGATTTCTGTCGATGGAACCACATCGAAACGTTCTCGCGCCTGCCCTGCCCTGCGGTCAATGTTGTACCGGCCGCTGGCCGGCGCCCTGCTCGTGGCAATGGCCCTGCTGAGCCAGCCGGCTTTCGCTGGCATTCATAGCCTGAAGCTGCAGAATGATTTCGACGGAACCGAAGGATTCGACAGCAGCGATGGCCCCGGTCGTGACAGCGGCCAGAACAACCGTATCGTCCGCACGAATGACATATTCCGCTACGCGCTGACCATTACCACCAGCGCCCACGACAAGGACATCCGGGTCCGTATCGACCTGCCGCCCTCGGCCTCGGGCCTGCCGGTTGCACGCTGGCATGCGCTGGCGCCCATCTGCGACATTGCCCGCTCGTCGATTTCACCTGACGGGCAGCGCATGGAATGCCATGTCGGCGACATGCGGCCAGGGGCCACGCAAATCGTCCGCTTCGACGGCATCGTGCTGCCGAACGTGCCCAACGCCACGCGCATCGAGCCGCCGATCCTCGAAGCCAGCTCGGACCAGACCGCAGGCATGAGGCCGACTGCACCAGGCCCCGATCCGCTGACGGTGAGTGCAGCGCCCTTCTACGACGTGATCGTGCAACCCGGCTACGGCCCAACGGTTCTGAACAGGGGCAGCGGCCCCAACGGAGAACAGGGCTACGGCCACCGCATCATGGTCGGTCTGGCTGGACGCAACCCCGCGGGCTTCGGCAACAAGGGGGTGGAATCGCTGGATCCCGACGTTCCCGTGGAAATCGATCTGGATATCAGTCGCTTCCGAAATTCGGTACGGGTGTTCAACTGGAGCACACCCGGAACCAGCAATGCCACGGGCAGCTTTGGTGACGGCTGCGGCAGCCCCGGCGATGGTCGGCCCAGCACGCTGGCAGGCACACCTGCCGCCACCGCCCGGGTAATGGACCTCGGGCCGAACCGCAGCACCGCCGTGAACGCCGTGCTGAATGGTGGCGATTGCCGGGTGGTTTCCTCGGATCGCAACATCGTCCGCCTGGCCATCGACGGGATCAACAGCAGTTTCGCGCACGTGCCCACCATCCTGACCGGCGGAAACCAGGGCAATGTGCCCGCCGACGAATACTGGGTGACGAACAAGATGCTCGTCCTGTGGACGAACCTCAGCGATTACCCGGAAGGCATCCTGCAGAATCAGGACATCACGGCAACGACCGTGCGTGGCCGCTCACTGTCGGGGCAGCCACTGGAGGGCGACAGGCCGAACAACAACACCGCACGCCAGAACCTCACCAACGCCGCCGGAAGTTCATCCAGCAAGATCTTCTCGCACGACCAGAGTACCGCGTTGCCGGCGGCGGAGCGCACCTACCGCGACCAGACCACCAACACCAGCAACCAGGTGAACCAGATGGCGGTAGGCCAGTCGGTGGCGACGAACCTCAACTACAACAACACAGGCACCGGTGAACACACCAACATCTCGGTCTGTGAAGTCATCGACCGCACGGCCTTCGACATTGCACCGCACTTCCATGTGCTGCTGAGCGCACAGAATGCACGCGACCCATCCGTCCAGGTGCAATACGGCACCCGACCCGGATCCCCCTATTTCGCCTCGACCGACAACAGTGCCAGCGAATATGGGGTTACAGCACCTGGTTCGTCGGAATATTCGACCGCTTCGTGCGCAGCACCTGAAATCCGCTGGTTCAACACCTGGCAGGAGGCCGAAGCGGCCGGCGGCCTGGTCTATGTGCGTATCCGGAAGCCTACGCTGGCTGAGCGCGGAAACATCTCGGCCAACGTCTACGGGCTGCGGCTTCGGCCAACCTGGGCGGCAACCATTGCCGTGCTGGGTCCAAATGCCACGACCCGTGTTGCCGGACAACCGATTCTTCCCGACACGATCATCCGCAGCCGTGCCCACATCGTATCGGACACACAGCCGCGGATCTTTGCGCGCACGACGCACATCGATCATCTGCGCGTGAGTGACAACAAGACGCTGTCACGCCTGAACAAGGAAATCATCCATCCGCCCAACGTTGCAACTGCCGCCGTCCGGGCCGGCAGCGCCGTCACCTACCGTCTGACGCCACGCTTTGCCACCACCTACCCGCCGGTGAGCAGCACCGTCACCATCTCCGACGTGCTGCCCGTCGGCCTGCAGTATGTGTCGGGCTCATCCCGCGTGGGCGGCACGGCTCGTGAGCCACGCCTGCAGGCGGACACCCCGAGTCGCGGCATGACGACACTGACCTGGAGCTACCCGGGCCAGACTCCCTTCGTGGGGCTGGTAACGGCCGAAGAAGCAAAACTTCCTGCCATCGAATTTCAGGCACGTGTGAGTCAGACCCTGGCAGATGGTGTCACACTGCGCAATCATGCGGTCATCAGTGGCGGCCAGCGCGATCTGGAGGCCGAGTGCACGTGGGATGCAGCCACCAGCAGTTTCGTGGCGTCAAACGGCAGGGCCAGTTGCGCCAAGAACGGCATGGCGAGTTTCCGGGTGCAATCGCCATCGGGTTTCTTCGTTGAGAAACGCTCGTCCCGCGCCGAGATCGAACCGGGCGACCCCTTCGATTACACGATTGCCTTCATCTCGATGGGGGCGCCGGTCAGCCGACCGGAAATTCCCGAAATCATCGACATCCTGCCCTTCGTGGGAGATGGTGTTGCCAACCCCGGCAAGCAGTTCGCGGCACGCACACCGGCATCGAGTTTCGAGCCGGGCGCCTACCGGCTGGAAAGCGTGACGCCCCCCGCGCTGGATCCCAACGCCAGAATCCTCTACACGCTTCGTGCGCCCCGCGAGATTCACAACAACCCCGAGGATCCGAGCAACCGCATTCCAGGCGGCAGCACCCGCTGGTGTCAGCAACAGGAACTGGGCACCCCGGGCTGTCCGGCCACCATCGGCGAGAGCACGGCCGTGCGCATCGTGCCCGGCATCGACCTGCTGCCCGGCAGCACCGAATACGCGGTCACGATGAACCTGACAACCGATCCGGTGTTGACCTACCCTGGCAACAATTTTGCCAACCATGCGGTTGCCGGCCCGTATGACCCCTCTGCCCGTCTTGATCCGGTAAGTTCGGCATCGGACATGCGCGTGCACATCAGCATGGCCATGGGCAGCCTGAGCGGTCGCGTGTTTGCCGATGTGGATCAGGACGGCACATTCGATCCGGAGGACTGGCCCCTGCCTGGCCAATGCGTGAGCATCAGCGGCACCAATTTCAAGAACCACGCAGTACGTTTCTCGATGCGCACCGATCAGGACGGCAATTTCCGCTTTCTGGAAGCGACCGACAACATCCATCATGGCGAGGATTGCAGCGGCACGCCGCAACGGCATTTTGCCGGCCTGATGCGCGGCACGTACACGCTGAGCCGCCACGCCGACACCGGCATTGCCCACCAGGTCCCTGCTGCGGCACACGCAGGTAACGCCGGCGGCACGGTGACGGGACAGCAGATTCAGAACATTGCGCTGGCCGATGCCGATCACGCCGACACGTATGTCTTCACCGATCAACCTGCCCTGCCCCGTCTGACGCTGGCCGGAGAAATCACCAACGATCAGGAAGGACAGTCATCCAGCAAGGATCTGCGCCTGAGCGCCGAAAGCAGCACCTCTGCCAACGGCAGCAAGGTGAGCATTGCAGGATTCTCCGCTGCCCCCGAAGTGACGAACGTGCCCGTGCCAGCCGGCACCTATACATTGAGCACCGCCGCGCTGGATGGCTACAACAGCGGTGAATGGCAATGCGTCATCAACGGGCGGAGCCCGGTGGGCGGCAACAGCGTGCAACTGACCTATGGCGACAATGCCGTCTGCACGATCCATCATGACGACATTCCGCCGCTGCCGCGTCTGACCCTGCTGGCCGAGATGGACAATGACGATGGCGGCACGGCCACAGCCCCCCAGGCGCTGCTGGCCGTGAACAGCAACGGACTGAATCCTGCCGTCAGCCTGTCGGGCACAACGGGTTCTGCGGAGGTAAGCGCCATCAGCCTGCCGGTGGGCAATTACACGCTGAGCCACGCGCATCTGCCTGGCTACAACGCCAGCTGGTCGTGCGTGCTGAATGGCCAGCCGGCAATCACGGGCAACACGCTGTCCCTCGCGCTGAGCGACAAGGCCACCTGCACGCTGCGCTACGACGACCAGCCGGCCCGCCTGACGCTGGAAAAGAAGCTTGACATCAAGCATGGCCGCCAGGCGACGGTGGGTGATTTCACGCTGGAAGCACAGCACGTCGACCGTGCCGATGTACGCCAGAGCGGCGTCACGGGCGCGCCCGCCGTGACCGGCGCGGAGGTGCCGGCCGGCAATTACCTGTTGAGCGAAAGCGAACGCCCCGGTTTCACCGCGTTTCCTTGGGTGTGCCGCGTGCAGAAACCCGGCAGCAACGATGCGATGGATGTGCCCGTGCCCGGCAGCACACTGAATCTTGGCATCGGCGAAAACGCGCATTGCAGCGTGACCAATACCGACGACCCGGTGCAGGTGAAACTGGATCTCATCAGCACCTTCCATGTCGCAGATGGTGCCAACAGACCGGTGGACGACAGCACCCTGCCCCCGGTGGCACTGACCATCACGTCGGTGGAAACCGGCGCATCGATGACGCTGGCCAGGGGAGAGAGCACCGGCGACGCCGGGCAACAGGACCAACGCCTGGAGCTGATCGTAGGCAGGGCTTATGAACTGCGCGCCTCGCTCACACCCGGCTACGACACCCGGCTGTCCTGCGAAGCACAGGCACAACAACTGAATGCGCAGCGTGTCGACGCACAGGACAACCATATCCGCTTCGTCCTGCCCGAGGCGCCCATCAGTTGCCGGGTGGAGCGCAAGCGCATTCCCACCCGGCTGGATGTGACCAAGATCCTGCAGGGTAACGTTCAGCCTGTGGCAGGCAGCGACACCGATCATGAGGTGACTTATGAAATTCGCGTGACACACACCGGTGGCGCCGAAGGTGTTTATGACCTGGTGGATGAACCCGCCTTCGACCCGGACGTGCAGATCCTGAGCCATGCCATCAGCCGCAATGGCAATACGCTGCGCGTGACATCGGCGCCGGCACGATGGGAGCTGGCCACGCAGCAACCGATACCCATAGGCAACACGGACACCTACCAGGTAAAGCTGCGCATCCGCGTGCCCCAAGGCAGCAACAGCGCCAACAACGCATGCACAGGCAACCCCGGCAACGGCCTTTACAACCGGGTGAGCCTGAACACCCGCAACGACAGTGCCACCGGCAGCACCAACACCGGCGACAACCAGTTGCTGCATGCAAACGCCTGCGCCAACACGCCCGAATCCCGGCATCAGGCCCAATTGCTCCTGGAAAAACGCGCTGTCACGCGCTCCGCCGAAGTGGGGGATCTGATTACCTACCGCCTGCGCATCCGCAATCAGGGCAAGGGCCCCGCCCTGTCGCCAGTGGTGGTGGACACGCTCCCTCGCGGCTTCCGCTTCGAGCCCGGCTCACTGCGGGTGGAAAATGCCCGGCAGGTATCCGTGAAAACCGGCTCCGGACGGGAGATGCACCTCACACTGAACCGCATCGACCCGACAGGCAGTGATGGCCAGGAGGTGCTCATCACCTATCGTGCGCGCGTGGGCGTGGGCTCTCAGGAAGGGGACGGGATCAACCGTGCGCAGATCAGATGTCCGAAACCGAACGGCAGCGATCTGGAAGATTGCTCGAACGAATCGCGCTGGAAGGTGACGGTGAACAGCGGCGTTTTCAGCGAGGAAGCCTGCCTCACCGGCCAGATCTTCGTGGACTGCAACGGAAACTCGGTGAAGGATCGCCAGGAGCCGGGCATTCCGGGAGTGCGCCTGTACCTGCAGAACGGCACCTGGATGGTGTCGGATGCGCAAGGCAAATACAGCCATTGCGGCCTGCGCCCTCGCACCCATGTGCTGAAGGTGGACGGACGCACCCTGCCCCACCGTGCCCGCATGGTGACCAGTAGCAGCCATAACAGCGGCGATGCCCTGAGCCTGTTTGTGGATGCGCGCAAGGGCATGCTGCACCGGGCCGATTTCATCGAGGGGTCATGCAGTGCCACCGTGATGGCGCAGGTGAAGGCACGACAGCAGCAGGAAGACACGGAAGACGCAAAGGAGGCGCAAGCCGATTATGTGCCGCCCGCCCTGCTGCTGGACAGCAGGCGCCGATAGCACGGAAAACCCGTTTTCCTTCAGCACCAGACAGCGCGCTGCATGGCGATGCCATGAGCACCAGCCTCGCACGCCGCGCCGATATCGCTTGATTTCAAGCCACCCAGCCCAAAGACAGGCACCGGCGTGCGGCTGATCTGACGGGCAAATTCAGACCATCCCAATGGCGAACCATCGGGATGGCTGCGGGTGGGCAACACCGGCCCATACACGACAAAGTCGGCACCAAGTTCCCCTGCGCGCAGCAGATCGGCTGGTGTGTGGCAGGAAGCGGCCACCAGCGGAAAGTCCGGGCGAAGCGGGTTGGGGGCAACCTGCGCATCGGGAGCAGACGCTCCGGAAGGTTGCCCGGCACGTGCAGGGAACCTGCCCTGCCCTGTCGCCTGCATCTGAAGATCGGTGGCGGTGAGATGCACGCCACCGCCGGCATGTTCGGCAGCCTGCTCGATGCAGGCACGCGGATGACGACTGCTGACCAAGAGGCGCACGTCCGTGCCCCTGAGCGCAGCCAGGGTTTCGCGGAACAGCGCCTGAAATGCCGCCTCGTCCAGCGCAGGCTCGCGCAGCAGCACCAGCCCCGGATAGCCGGGCAAAACGCCCGATGCGTGTGCAGTGTGTGGCCCCGGTTGTTGTGCCTTGAGCCAGGCATCGAGACGCGCCAGCCATTGCCGGGAGCCGAGTTCTGCCGCATTGGAAATGGCGTAAGTGGCTGGCAGCCCCAGCCAGCCAATGGGGGCCAGAGAAGCGGGCAGCAGCGGGGAGACATCTACCCGCGCCGGATGACACCAGGCAAATGCCTGCCCTTCACGGGATTGCGGCTCGCCCTGCCATTTGGTGACGCGCCGGAAATGCAGGCGCACATGCGCATGCTCGTAGACGTGTTCGCGCACCACCCAGGGTTGCGACTCGAACACCTGGATGCCCAGTTCTTCATCCAGTTCACGCGCAGTGGCCTGTGCAGCGTTTTCGCCCGGATCGAACTTGCCGCCGGGGAACTCCCACCAACCCTCGAAGGGCTTGCCGGGCGGACGCTGGCCGATGAGAATCCAGCCATCGGACGGACGGATGACGATGCCGACTGCAACGTCGATGATCGGGCGGGCGCTGGTGTGTTTCGCTGTCTCGTGTTGATCTGCCATGTCTCAAGTCCGTCCCGTGCGGCCGGCCCAGTCGCGGGCAAATTGCCAGGCCACGCGACCGGAGCGTGAGCCGCGTTCCAATGCCCAGCGCAGGGCATCGGCACGTGCCTCCTGCACTGCTTCGTCACCGGCACCGAAGTGGCGAAGCCAGTGTGCCACAACCGCAAGATATTCATCCTGCCGGAAGGGATAGAAATTCACCCAGAGGCCGAAACGCTCGGACAGCGAAATCTTTTCTTCGGAAGTTTCGCCGGGATGAATTTCTCCGTCTTCCTGATGACTGGCCTGCAGGTTTTCGGACAGCATCTCGGGCATGAGATGACGGCGGTTGGAGGTGGCGTAGATGAGCACGTTGTCGGCCTGCCCGGCCAGCGAACCATCGAGCACGGTCTTGAGTGCCTTGTAGGCGCCCTCCCCCTGCTCGAAGGACAGGTCGTCGCAGTACACGATGAACCGCTCGGGGCGGCCTGCCACACACTCGACCAACTCGGGCAGATCGGTGAGCAGGCTCTTGTCCACTTCGATGAGACGCAGGCCCTGCGCCTGAAAGGTGGGCAGACAGGCTTTTACCAGCGATGACTTGCCGGTGCCACGTGCGCCGGTGAGCAACACGTTGTTGGCTGGAAGGCCCTGCACGAACTGGCGCGTGTTCTGCTCGATCAGGCGCCTGGGCTCGTCGATGTTCTGCAGATCGGAGAGCGACAGGGTGGCCGGACGCGGAATGGCGATGAGTTCACCCACGCTGCCAAAAGGCGTCTGCCGGCGCTGCCAGCGGAAGGCCGTGGCGTTCCAGTCGGGCTGACGCGGATTCAGCAGTGACTGATTCAGTTGCCCGAGCAGCGGCTCGACCTGCGCGAGCAGGCGGTCGAGGCGTTGCAGCAGGGGATTGTCGGCGGAAACAGCACCAGCAGGCGCAGAGCCGGTTTGTGCAGCGTTGGCATGCACAGACTCTGCAACCGAAGCCGGGGCGGACGCGCCGGATGGTGAATGGAGGGAAGACATCATGCGAGGCAAAAGCGCGCTACTTCAGGAACGGTAGTCGGCATTGATGCTGACATAATCGTGCGAGAGGTCGCAGGTCCAGACGGTGGTTTGTGCCGTGCCGCGCGCAAGATTCACGCGCACCTGGAACTCGGCCTGTTTCAGCACGCGCTGACCGTCTTCCTCGCGGTAGGCCGGATCACGCCCACCGTTGCTGGCCACGCGCACATCATCCAGCCACACCTCCACCTTGTCGACATCGAGGTCGGCAATGCCGGCATAGCCGATGGCGGCCAGAATGCGGCCGAGGTTGGGGTCGGACGCGAAAAATGCGGTCTTTACCAGCGGCGAATGGGCGATGGCATAGGCCACGTCTGCCGCTTCTTCCTGTGTCTTGCCGCCTTCCACCTGAATGGTGATGAACTTGGTGGCGCCTTCGCCATCACGCACGATGGATTGTGCGAGCAGGACGGCAGTGTCGGTGAGCGCCTGCAGCAGTTCGCGGGCCCCCGGCGCATCGTCTGATGCAATCTGCACGCCGCTCTTGCCGGTTGCGACCAGCAGGAAAGTGTCGTTGGTAGAGGTGTCGCCATCGACGGTGATGCGGTTGAAACTGGCGTCGGCAATCTGGCGCACCCAGCGTTGCAGCAGCGCCGGAGCCACACCGGCATCGGTGGCCAGCAGGCCCAGCATGGTGCCCATGTTGGGGCGGATCATGCCGGCGCCCTTGCTGATGCCGGTCATGGAAACCGTCTTGCCATCGAGATTGATCTGCTTCGACACAGCCTTGGGCAGCGTATCGGTGGTCATGATGGCCTCGGCGGCTTCGGCCCAGTGCGTGTCGGCCAGGTCTGCGACAGCAGCCGGGACGCCGGCTGCGATGCGATCCACCGGCAGGTGTTCGAGGATGACACCAGTGGACATGGGCAGGATCTCATCGGTGCGAACGCCCAGCGCTTGGGCCACGTGTTCGCACACCTGCGAGGCGCGTTTCAGCCCTTCGGCGCCGGTGCCGGCATTGGCGATGCCGGTATTGACGACCAGCGCACGGATGCGGCCACCTGTGCCTTCCAGATGCTGACGCGACAGCACCACGGGGGCGGCGCAGAAGCGGTTGCGGGTGAAGACGGCCGCCGCCTGGGAGCCCTCGGCAAAGCGTGCGATGAGGAGATCACGCCGGTTGGGCTTGCGGATGCCGGCGCGGGCAGTGCCCAGCTCCACCCCGGCAACGGGCAACAGCGCGGCGGCATCGGGCGCAGACAGATTGACGGGCATGGCGTGGACCTCTCGCAGGTGGTGGGGGTGGCGGCCGGGTGCCCGGCCCCTGGAAAAGCGCCATTTTACAGCCCGGGGCAATGCTGATGGCGTTTTGCCATAGCCCAGACCGCAGGGGCATGATGGCACGCCCGAAAAGCCTTTTGCGGCCCCCAAGCAACACCACAGTTGCCTTCATTCCGAATCGGATGGCCAATGGTCGCAGAAACTACCTGGCAGCGGCGGCAAGCCCCATGATGAGCGCAGCACCAGCCTCCGGATTTCCGTCGTCATGAACCGCACACGCCATGCTTGCGCACCCGCTTCGGGCCAGACCGATGCCATCACTACACCGATACTGAACCGGCAACGCCGTAATGCGGCGGAGCTGCTTTTGTTGGGGTTACCGCTATCGCTCTTGGTGGGCGGATGTGGCAGCGGCGATGACGGCAGCAATGGAAGGCTTGCTGCATCGACAGACGAGACTCCGAACGCGGACGATGGCAAGATGAACGGAAGCAAGGATGCGGCCGACATTGACAGGCACGATGCGGCGCACTCGGCACATGCCGATTCAAACGTATCTGGGCCGCGGGACACCGGGAACGGCCCTCGGGAACAGCCCGAACGCGATGAGGTGAAGGATTTTCGGCAGACGCTGTACACGCCGACGCAGATCACGCGGCTTGGCTCCCACTATTTCATCGTCGATTGCTGGCACCATCGCATCATGTACAGCGAACGGCTGGATGCGCCGCTGAATGCATGGAGAACGCTGGACGAAGATATTGCCGGCCCACATTCAATTGCATCGAATGGCACGCTGTACGTGGCAGAGGACACCGGGCGTCACGGCCTGAAGGTTTATCGTGAAGTGGCGACCCATGTTTTTCGGCAGGTACAGTATCTGCCCGATGTTGGCAGGCGTCCGCACCGTGTTCTTCACGACGCAGCGCGTGGCGTGTTTCTGGTGGTGGGATCAGAAGACCAAAGTCTTCACATGTTTGGCGTGCGCGACGGCCTGCTTGAGCCCGTGCTTTCCACCATCGTGCCCGAGCTGAATGGGCAGTATTGCCGCTCGATCACGCAGCGCGGCGATGTGCTGTATCTGGTGGGCAGCAACGATATCGTGGCCTATCGGTTTGACGGCATGAGACTGGCGTATGCCGGCAGGCGCTGGGCGCTACCCGAGATCTGCCGGGGCTCGAACGACATTTTCTTTCTGGATGAGCCCTTTGGGCACAACAACGCCCAGGCCCCTGCATCCGCATCTATGACAACATCTGCACCAGACACGGCACGCGCAAGCAGCCTGACGGACAAGACCCCGGGCACAGACCCGCTTGCCGGCGGGCCAGGCATCTTGACCAGCACGCCCGGAAAAGCCTTCGTTTTTGCTTCGCTGGATGATCTGGCTGCGGGCAGGATGCAGGATATTTCATCGGCCTTTCGGGGCACGCCCTATTACGTGAGCCAGTTTGATGGCAGGCTGTGGATACCGGACAACACCGAGTATTCAGCCATCCGCCATTACCCGCTGCCCTTCTCGGCGAGCAGCCTGCGTTCCGGCACGACGCTGCTGGATGCGGGCCCAGCCCGGCAGATATCGCTTGACCGGAAGCTTTCACTGCCGACGTGACCCTGCAAAAAAAGAAAGACTTCCTGACGCTACGGTGCTTGTGCAACACGTCAGGAAGGTACAAATGACAAAAACCCGCCGGCGGGCATTCCGCGCGGCGGGTTTTTCCATGACGAGGGCCTGCGATCCGGGCTGGATCAGTCTCTGAAAGCCAGGAGATATTGCCATTGTCTTTGGCATGCAGAAGACAGGACGCTTTCTCCGAAGTGCCCGGAAAGGCCCGCTTTTATGTGCGGGCGCCCTCCGGGCCGGCAGAGGCAGGAAGATCAGGCCAGCTTGCCGTGGCAGTGCTTGTACTTCTTGCCCGAGCCGCAGGGGCAGGGGTCGTTGCGGCCGACGTGCTGGCCTGCAAAGCGCTGCATGGTGGCCTGATCGGCGCGCTGGACTTCCGGCATCTGACCGCCCTCTGCACCATCGCCGGCCAGCCCCATGTCGGAGGAATCGGCATGGGTGAGACGTGCGCCTTCGGCGGTACGTTCGGCACGGCTTTCGACGGAGTCGGCAACCTGTTCGGCTTCTTCGGGCGAGCGGATCTGCACGTTCATCAGCACGCGGCTGACTTCGTTGCGGATGACCTGCAGCAGGTTCTCGAACAACTCGAAGGCTTCGCGCTTGTATTCCTGCTTGGGATTTTTCTGCGCATAGCCACGCAGGTGGATGCCCTGACGCAGGTAGTCGAGCGCAGCCAGATGCTCGCGCCAGTGCTGGTCGATGGATTGCAGCATGATCGAGCGCTCGAAATTGCCGAAGGCTTCGGCGCCGACCTGATCGACCTTTTCCTTGTACTGGGCATCGGCCGCTTCGGTGATGCGGGCGAGGATGGCCTCGTCGGCCAGATCCTCGTTTTCCTTCAGCCAGGCCGAGACGGGCAGGTGCAGCTGCCAGTCGGATGCCAGCACCTGTTCGAGGCCGGCAATGTCCCATTGCTCCTCGACGGTGCCTTCCGGCACGTGGCGACGGAAGACTTCTTCGAGTGCGCCCTGACGCAGGCCGGTGATGACCTCGGTGACATCCTGCGCGTCGAGCAGCTCGTTGCGATGGGCGTAGATGACCTTGCGCTGGTCGTTGGCCACGTCGTCGTAATCCAGCAATTGCTTGCGGATGTCGAAGTTTCGGGCCTCGACCTTGCGCTGCGCGGATTCGATGGCGCGCGAGACCAGACCGGATTCGATGGCTTCGCCTTCGGGCAGCTTCAGGCGATCCATGATGGACTTGAGCCTGTCACCGGCGAAGATCTTGAGCAGCGGATCTTCCATCGACAGGTAGAAGCGCGAGGAACCGGCATCGCCCTGACGGCCCGAGCGACCGCGCAACTGGTTGTCGATACGACGGGATTCGTGACGCTCGGTGCCGATGATGTGCAGGCCGCCCTTGGCGAGCACATCGGCGTGCAGCGGCTGCCAGCTTTCGGCGATGCGGGCGATTTCGGCGTCCTTCTGCTCGTGACTGAGATCTTCACGGGCGCGGATGGCGAGCACTTCCTTCTTGGTGCTGCCGCCCAGCACGATGTCGGTACCACGGCCTGCCATGTTGGTGGCAATGGTGATCTGGTGCGGGCGCCCTGCTTCGGCAACGATGTCGGCCTCGGAAGCGTGCTGTTTGGCGTTGAGCACGTTGTGCGGCAGGTTTTCCTTCTTGAGCAGGTTGGAAACCAGCTCGGAGTTTTCGATGGAGGTGGTGCCCACCAGCACCGGCTGGCCGCGCTCATGGCAGTCGCGGATGTCGGCGAGGATGGCGGCGTATTTCTCGTTGGCTGTGCGGTAGACGAGATCCTGCATGTCCTTGCGCACCATCGGCCGGTGCGTGGGGATGACGACGGTTTCGAGACCGTAGATTTCCTGGAACTCGTAGGCTTCGGTGTCGGCCGTGCCGGTCATGCCGGACAGCTTCTCGTACATGCGGAAGTAGTTCTGGAAGGTGATCGAGGCGAGGGTCTGGTTCTCGGCCTGGATCTTGACGCCTTCCTTGGCCTCGACCGCCTGATGCAGGCCATCGGACCAGCGACGACCAGCCATCAGGCGGCCGGTGAATTCGTCGACGATGACGACTTCGCCGTTCTGCACCACGTAGTGCTGATCCTTGAGGAACAGCGAGTGGGCGCGCAGCGCCGTCATCAGGTGATGGATGAGGGCGATGTTGGAGGCATCGTAGAGACTGGCGCCTTCGGCCAGCATGCCCTGGCTGGTGAGGATCTGCTCGGCGTGCTCGTGGCCTGCTTCGGACAGGTAAACCTGGTGTGCCTTGTGATCGACCCAGTAGTCGCCGGGGGCGTCGGGTTCGCCGGCCTTGGGCTCGCGCTCCATCGGCGTGAGCAGCGGCGGCACGGCGTTCATGCGCACATAGAGATCGGCGTTTTCTTCGGCAGGGCCGGAGATGATGAGCGGGGTGCGGGCCTCGTCGATGAGGATGGAGTCGACTTCATCGACGATGCCGAAGAAGAGCTTGCGCTGCATGCGCGCGTCGGCGTCGTACACCATGTTGTCGCGCAGGTAGTCGAAGCCGTATTCGTTGTTGGTGCCGTAGGTGATGTCGGCCTGGTAGGCGGCGCGCTTTTCGTCCTGCGGCTGCTGGGCGACGATGACCCCGGTGCTGAGCCCGAGGAAGCCGTAGAGTTCACCCATTTCGGTGGCGTCACGACGTGCGAGGTAGTCGTTGACGGTGACGACATGCACGCCCTTGCCGGCCAGTGCATTGAGGTAGACGGCCAGCGTGGCGGTGAGGGTCTTGCCCTCGCCGGTGCGCATCTCGGCGATCTTGCCGGCGTGCAGCACCATCGCGCCCACCAGCTGCACGTCGAAGTGGCGCATGCCCAGCACCCGCAGCGAGGCTTCACGGCAGACGGCAAAGGCTTCGGGCAGCAGGTCGTCGAGCACCTTGTCCAGCGACTTGCCGGCTTCGGTTTCGGTCTGGATGCGCTCCCGGAACTGCTGGGTCTTGCCGCGCAGCTCGTCGTCAGACAGGGCCTTCATTTCGGGTTCGAGCGCGTTGATGCGCGTGACCCGGCGGCGGTACTGTTTCAGGAGCCGGGAATTGCGACTACCGAAAATGCTGGTCAATAGTGTCTGGAACATGGGCTGGATGGGAGTGGACAGGCGAGACGAACGCGACGGACAACCATTGCCGGCGCCGGGAAAACCGTGAACGGGTTCACGGGAACACGTCGGGGATTCCCGTACCTGTACTTGTCAAATCTAAGCGAAAAATGGTATCACGCGGGCTGATTTGCAAGCCTTGACCTAAAGGGCATCCGCGCCACGCCCGACCGTCCCGGGCAGGCAGCCGACTGCTGGCCGGCCCGGGTCGCGTGAAAACAACAGCGCATCAGTGGCCGGTGGCCGGCTGCACATCGAAGGCGAAAGTCCAGGTCTGCGGCGAGCGGCTGTCGTCGGCGTCCTGGTAGTCGATGCGGGTGAGGCGAAAGCGCGCGTAGCTGTTGCCTTCGGCGCTGCGCACCAGCATGCCCCGGTCATCCCGCGCCTTGCGCAGTCCGGCTTCGGCCGGCAATCCGGCCATGCTGGCCTGCTCGGCAGAGGGGTATTCGGTGTACCAGCCGTGGTCCTGCGAGGAATCGGGCTGCACCACCCGGTTCGGGGACAGGATGGAATGAGCCTGATCGAGCTGCCAGCGGCTGGCCGTGACCGGCAGCCCCACCGCCGTGAGATCCGGCAGCACATCGTCGGGACGCACCGTCATGAGCGCAGCCCGTATCGGATTGCCCTCGATGTCGTAGAGGCGCTCGGAGGTGAGGCCCACCATGCCGCCCACCCGCCCCCGGGCAAAGTCACCGCCCCGCAGGCGCACGTCCTGACGATTGAAGGCAATGTGCCAGGCGCCATCGTCGCTGTGCGAGGTCTGGCCGGTCTGGAGGTTGACATAGACCCAGTCACGCGAGGCATCGACCGTGGCCTGACGCAAGTTGGCCGGTGCGCGCCGGTCGATCCAGCGCAGACGGATGTGGCCGGCATCCTGCCCCGAGTCGCCGTAATAGCCAATGACCTGCAGGGCGAAGACGGGAGACTGCTCGGTGCCATGCAGGCTGGCTTCACGGGCATCGCTGGTGATGAGAAACACCCGGTAGCTGGGGTAGAGCCGCTGATCGCCTGCGCCGCCCAGGCCGTATTCATAGACGGCCGACTGGATGGCATTGGCGCCGCTGAAGGCGCCCCGGCTCACGTCGGAGACGAACAGGCTGTCGGGGATGGCCTGATCGGTGCGAGGGTTGCGCGTGGCCGACTTCCAGGACGCCAGATGGCGCCATGAGGACATGGTTGCGGCAGCCTTGTCGCTCGCCTGCTGATAGACGCCGGCGCGGCCATTGCCGACCGACCCGCTGTTGGTGCTGAGCCGTACCGGGCTGCCACCGGTGAGCTTGATGTCCCATCGGCGGCCTAGGCACTCGGGCACTTCGCTGGCAGAGTCGAAGTCATAGCAGACAGCTTCACCAGCAGCCGGCAGCGTCACCATCCAGATGGCGTTTTTCGTGAAACGCTCGATCTGCGAGCCGCTGGCGTGTTCCTCGCGGGCATTCATCTGCTGATGGGGCTGAAACTGGTCGATGAACGCCGGCGTCATGCCGCCGTTTTCCTGTGTGACAGGTTCTGCAGCGGCCGCTTCGGCAACCTCACTGCCCTGCCAGCCGCCTTCGGGCATCGACACGACAGCCCCCTGCCCGCCCGGCTCCTGCTGCCCGGACACACTTGATTCACGCAGACCCGCTTCAGCCAGTTGCGCCGGGGCAGCAGGCTCCCACGAGGACGAAGCCCCCTGCGCCACAGGAGGCGATGTCATCAGAACCCCCGCCGCCACACCTGCCAGCAATCTCCCATGTAATGGCAATACAGCACGCATATTCATTTGTGATTCCCGCACTTCATCATCTTCTTCAGAGAATCCATCCACCCTGGCCGCAATCTGTGTGCACCGCCGCCTCGCTGTCTGCGGGCTGCCTGCACACGACGCCGATCCGTGGCCACATCCGCCCACGGTCGACAGGGATCGACATCACGGGAAGCGCTGCGGCACATGCCGACAGATTAGGGACGAAAGCAGTCCGGCGACAGGCCGGGAAGGATTGACGGTCAGCGACGGGTTACGATCTGCCCCCCGGCGTGGGCATGAGTGCAATGGCGCCTGACGGGCGGTCGGCATGCAGCCGGGAGCCGACCTGACGCCTGCGTCACCTCCACGATTCGGGGCGCCCTGCTATACGGGGCTCAATCAGAGGCCCCCTGGCCGTAGAATGGGCGGGTATTCCGCTGCTTTTGGCGTGCATCCCGCCCGCCCTTTCCTGCTCACGGATCAGCATGTTTCCAGCCAAGCCACGTCAACCAGCCTCCGGCGATCGCGCACCGGCACCGCGCGCTGCCGGCGCACGCCCCGGCTTTCGCAAGGGACCGGGGGGGGCCGGCAAGGAAAAACGCGACCGGGAAGCGCGACTGGCGCTCGATCATCTGCAACGGAAAGGGTCGGGGCTATGGGAAACCTGGCGACGGATGACCGCACTGGAACAGGATCTGCGGACGATCCTGCCGACGATTGCACTGAAGCCGCTGAAGCTGGAGAACCGGGTGCTGCTGGTGACGGCTGCCTCCAGCGCGATGGCGGCAAGGCTGCGCCAATATGAACCCCGGCTGCTGGACGGCCTGCAGGCACGGGGCTGGCTGGTAAGCCGGATCAGGTTCAAACCCAACACGGTGCGCTGGCCCGAGCCGCCCCCGCCCCGCGAAAAGCCGCCCGTATCTCCCCGTGCCATCGACGCACTGGCCGCGCTGGCCGAATCGGCCGAGGTGACGGACGCCCTGAAGGCGTCGCTGCAGAAATTCATTCGCCAGCAGCGCAGCTATCACGGGGAAAGCTGAGCGGCGGGGAGTCAGCGCTGCCTTTTCCCCTGTTTTTGCGGGGCCTCGGGCATGAACAGGGCCGGATCGACCATCGTGCGGTTGAGCATGACCGACCAGTGCAGATGCGGCCCGGTGGAGCGCCCGGTGTTGCCCACCGAGCCGATGCGATCCCCGGCCGCCACCCGCTGCCCGGCCTTCACATGGATGCGGTCGAGATGGCAGTACATGGTGAGCAGACCCGCCCCATGATCCATCCAGATGGTTCTGCCATTGAAGAAATAATCGCCGGTGTCGATGACACGTCCCGGCAGGGGAGCGTGTACCGGGGTGCCGATGGGCGCCGCGATATCCATGCCGCCGTGGGGGTTGCGGGCCACACCATTGAAGACCCGGCGCAGGCCGAACGAACTGGAACGCACCCCCTTCGTGGGCTGGCGCATGCGCATGGCAGACGGCACCGGGTGAGAATGCGTGGCGGTGATGGCACTGGTGCGCCGCCGCTCGCGCTGGTAACGCGCCATGTCGGCATCGCTCAGGTTCACCTGGCCGGGAGCGACCTTCAGGTGCTGGACTGCGTATTGGTGATGGCCGACATCGACCGCGATCTGGCGTGCCGGCTGCGAACCAGCGGCATGCACATCCACGCGCAGTGTCTTTCCGGTGAAATCGAGCGGGATGCCCAGCACCCCGAACCAGCCGGCAGGCGAGCCTGCAACCAGCACGGGCATGCCCTGCCACCTGAGACGCGGGGCAGAAGCGGCAGCCCCCAGCGGCAGGATGGCCACCCCACCGGGCACACGGGCCTCGCGCGGAAAGGCCGGCGGCCTGCCGCCTGTCTGTCCGGATTCGCGCGAAAGCACCGGCGCCGTGAAGCAGATGCCCGCACCTCCCAACAACACCGGAGGCAGCAGGCCCAGCAGGCGGCGGCGGGGCGTCGATTCAATGGATTGTTCCACGAATTGTTTCACGGCAAGATTTGTTCCACGTTTTGTTCCACGACTGCCGCTGCGCTTGTATCCCTTGCGCTGCCCCCCTGTTCAGACCGGGTTCAGCAGATTCGGGCACAGGAAATGACGGATGACGACAGGGGCCTGACGGCCCCATCCACAACCGCTTCCGTGCGCAGACGAACCGGGTCATCAGGCATCCGGCGGGGTCATTCTGCCATGCAGATGCAGCCCCGGGGCCCGGTGTGGCCTGCGCGCATCTTCTGTGTTTTTATGAAAAATTCTCGGCGCATGACGCCGAATTGCCGCACAATGAGCGATTTTCCCCTTCCGGACGAGAAGACGCATGGCAATTGCCAACCTCCTGACACTCATCGACGACATCGCCAGCGTGCTGGATGATGTGGCGGTATTGACCAAGAAAGCCACGGCGAAGACCGCAGGCGTGCTGGGCGACGATCTGGCGCTGAACGCCCAGCAAGTGACGGGCGTGAGCGTGGAACGTGAGTTGCCCGTAGTGTGGGCTGTGGCCAAGGGCTCGGCCGTGAACAAGGCCATTCTGGTGCCGCTGGCGCTGGCGATCAGCGCCTTTGCCCCCTGGCTGGTGACACCGCTGCTCACCATCGGCGGGCTGTTCCTCTGCTTCGAGGGCGCCGAGAAGGTGCTGCACAAGCTGTTCCATTCGGACGACGGCGCACATGCCGATGAGGAACCCGTCGACGAAAAGACCAAGATCCGGGGTGCCATCCGCACCGACTTCATCCTCTCGGCCGAGATCATCGCCATCACGCTGGGCACCGTCACCGATCAGCCCCTGCAGACACAGGTGCTGGTTCTCACCGCCATCGCCGCACTGATGACGGTTGGGGTCTATGGCCTCGTGGCCGGCATCGTGAAGCTGGATGACCTGGGCTTGTACCTGAGCCAGCGCGCCAATGCCCTGGCCCGTGGCATCGGCAAGGGCATCCTGATGGCAGCCCCCTGGCTAATGAAGGCACTGGGCATTGCGGGCACGCTGGCCATGTTCCTCGTGGGCGGCAGCATCGTCGTGCATGGCTTCAGCGCGGTACACCACTGGCTGCAGGACATGGTTGCCAAGGCCACCTTCCTCGGGCCGCTGTCTGGCTGGGGCATGACGATTGGCGAAGGGCTGGTGGGCTTTGCGGCCGGCACCGTGCTGGCGCTGATCTACATGGCCTTCCAGAAAATGCGCGGCAAGCCGGCACACTGACCGGCATCTTGCCCTTTCCACCCGAATCCGCCTGAAGACCGGCATGCCGGCCCGGCACGGCACTTCAGGCGCCGGGCGCCTCGAACACCACCATCGGCTGATCGGGGCGCCCGGGATGAGGCAGCACCAGCGCCTCCACCCCATATACCTGCCGCAACGTGTGCGGCTGCAACACCTCGGCCGGCGTACCGCAAGACACCGCCCGCCCCCCGGCCAGCAGCAACAGCTGGTCGCAATGCCCGGCCGCCAGATTCACGTCATGCAGGATGACGCAGGCAGCGATGCCATCTTCCCGCGCCAATGTGCGCACGGCGCGCAACAGGGTCAGCTGATGCAGCGGATCGAGACTGGCCGTGGGTTCATCGAGCATCAGCACCCGATATTCATCCGGCCCGCGCGCCAGCAGCAACTGATACAGCACGCGCGCGAACTGCACCCGCTGCTGCTCACCCCCCGACAGTTCACGGTAATGCCGGCCATGCAGCGCTTCGACATCGGCCAGCGCCAGCACCCGTGCCAGCACCTGCCGGTCTTCCTCGACGCTGCCCTGCCCTGTGGCCGCATGGGGATAGGCGCCCATGCCGATGAGGGTGGCAACCGGCAGATCGAATTGCAGCGACGGGTTTTGCGGCAGCAGTGCCCGACAGCGCGCCAGTTCGTGCACCGGCCACTGCGACAGGGGCTTGCCCAGCAGCGACACTTCTCCCGCCGTTGCAGCCAGCTCACCCGCCAGCACGGCAAGCAGGGTGGATTTGCCCACACCATTGGCACCGAGAATGCCCGTGACCTGACCGGGCTGCAGGATCAGGTCGATGCCATCGAGCACGGTGCGTCCGCCACGGCGCGCAGTCACTCGCCGGGCGCTCAGCATGGTCGGCCTCCTGCTGCCCATCCGGCCTCTGGCAGGAAGCGGTTTCCCTGCAACAGACTGCCCCGCCGCGCGAGAAATCTTCCGGCCAGCCCTCCTGCCCCGGACGAAGACGGAATGTGCCGGACAGATCCGCCCCAGGGCAATGGCACCAGCCGCGACGGCGAAAGGGGGCGCAAACCGCCCCGGGGACGCAGGGGAACCATCAGCATCCCTCCCGATGGATGAGCGCCAGCAGGAAGGGGGCCCCCAGCAGCGCGGTGACGATGCCGATGGGCAGCTCGGCCGGCACCACGACAATGCGCGCGCCCCAGTCAGCCGCGCACAGGATGAGCGCCCCCGAGACCATCGACAGCGGCATCAATGCCCGATGCTCTGCCCCCACCAGCAGACGCATCAGGTGTGGCACCACCAGCCCGACGAAACCGATGGTGCCAGTGAAGGCCACCAGCGGCCCCACCAGCAGGGCCACCAGCAGGATGAGTTCACGCCGCAGCCGATTCAGGTCAAAGCCCAGATGCAGGGCCTCGCGCTCGCCAAGCAGAAGTGCATTCAGCACACGCCAGCGAGCCATCAGGCAGAGGATGAGCAGCAGCGACCAGGGCGCGAGCCAGACGAGCACCGACCATTCGCCCCCCGCCAGACTGCCCAGGCTCCAGAAGGTGAGACCACGCAATTGTGCGTCGTCGGCCAGATAGGTGAAGACACCGATGAGTGCCCCGCAAAAGGCATTGACCGCGATGCCGGCCAGCAGGATGCTGGCGGCCCCCGGCGAGCGACGGCCCAGCCGCCACGCAGCCAGTGTGGCCAGCAGGCTGCCGCCGAAGGCCGCGCCAGCAACGGTCAGGCCATGAACGCGATCGAGCCCCAGAATGATGGCACCCACGGCGCCGACGGCCGCACCGGAGGAGATGCCCACCAGACCGGGCTCGGCCAGCGGGTTGCGAAAGAGCGCCTGCATGACCGCCCCGGCCACCGCCAGGCCCGCTCCGGTGATGACGCCCAGCAGGATGCGCGGCAGGCGGATGTCAAAGAACACGCCCTGCCACATCTGCAACTCGGCATCGTCGCCAGCAGCGCGCCACAGATCGGGCAGGCGGTCCAACGGAATCTGGACTGCCCCCGATGACGCAGCCCCCACCACCACAAGCCCCAGCAAGGCAGTGAGCAGCAGCAGGCGCCAGCCGAGCGCTGCGCGGCCGAAGGGCCATGCGCTTGTCACGCGCACCACCCGGTACCTGCCCGCGAAGCGCCAGCGCCCTGGCCTGCATCCCTCATGATGGCTTTCATGCTGCGCTGTGCCACTGGCCAGCGGATGCCCCGGACTGCGGCAGGACGCTGCCGGAAGCGACGCGGCCTGCCGGCGCCCCGATACGAACGAAGCCCTGGTGCAGTTGCCGCAATGCCTCGCCCACGCGGGGCCCGAAGCCCAGCAGCAACAGATCATCCAGCACGATAATGTGCCCGCTGCGCGCCGCAGGTGTGGTGCTGAAGCCAGGCTCGGCCCGCAGCGCATCCACCCCGCCATCGGCTACCGACAGCGACGAAGTGACGATGACATCAGGCCGGAGCGCTGCCAGCGACTCGGCCGACAGCGGCTTGTACCCCTGATGCGCATCCGCCAGCAGATTGCGGGCGCCCAACAGGCCGAACAGCGCGTCGGCCGCCGTGCCGCGACCGGCGCCTGCCAGGCGCCCGGCATGCCGGCTGACGGCGATCACCCGCACCGGGCGCTTCACGCGCGAGGCCTGCGCCACCTGCGCACGGATCTGCGCAGCCAGCTCCCTGCCCCGTTCTGCGCGCCCCAGCAGACCGGCCACATCCTGCACACGCTGAGTGAGTGCCGCCACCTCGTGCGTGAGCGACAGTGTTTCGACCCGGATGCCCAGCCGTTTGAGCGTCTGCATGGCCTGCGGCGGCCCGGACTCGGCTGCAGCAATCACCAGATCGGGCTTCAGTGCTGCCACCCCTTCGGCCGAAAACTGCCGGTAATACCCCACCTGCGGCAGCTTCCTCGCAGCCGGCGGATACATGCTGGAACGATCGGTGCCCACCACCTGCCCGCCCGCGCCCAGCGCAAAAACGATTTCGGTAAGCGTGCCGCCCAGCACCACCAGCCGCATGCCCGGCGCCCCTGCTGCGCCCGATGCACGGGAAGTGCCCGGCTCGCCACCGGGACCTCTCGCAGAGATGGCGTCCCTTGCCTCTGCGGCCGCAGAAGGCCCGGCTGCCGGGCCACCTTCCACTGCACGCCCATCGGCAGACGCAGCGGCCTGCGCCACACGCGCTGCCGCCAGAGAAAGCGGCCCCAGCGTGAAAGCACCAGCCACCAGCCATGTCTTCAGGTGCCGTCGGCGGGAAAGACCATCCGGATCGTGATCATCATGATGATTCATGGGGAGACTCCTGTGAACGCGGCATGGCACGCACGGAAAGTTTTCCGCCCCTCGTGCCCGGCAGCCCATGCCTTGATACCGTACAAACGCGCATGCGCTGCAAGAGAGTTACAAGCAGGGCCCACCGGCCGGGGAAAAGGAAAGGCGCATCTCAGCCGCCGTGCAGCGGCTGCGCGCACAGCGATGTCATCAGCGCACGCCAGGCCGGCAATTCGGGGTTGCCCGGCTTGCGCAGGCCAAAGAACTGCACGATCAGCTCGCCGTCATCGGCATAGAGTTCCAGCGACGTGACCGGCCCATCGCTGGTGGGACGGTTGACCACCCACGACGACACGACCGCATCGGTATTCACGTGCAGGTTGAACGCCGGATCGAGAACGTTGTACCACGGGCCAGTGCGTACCAGCTTCTTCACCGTGCCGCCGTGGATCTGCACCGCCCCGTGATTGCCGGCAAACACCATGATCGGCAGCCCGGTATCGGATGCGTGCTGCAAAACCTTCTCGATGGCAAGACGATCGACCTGCTGGGCGAGATCGGCGCCCACCGCCGCGACGGCCGTGATGCGGCTGAGCTTCATCTTCCGCAGCATCGGGATGAATTCGTGCGGATCGGTCATCGCCAGCCAGCCTTCGCGCAGTGCCCGCTGCGTGTCCGCATCCAGTTCTGCCCCGTGATCGCGGGGCTTCACCACCGCAGGCTCGAACACCACGGCGTTCTGCGCGCCATCGGGCAGGCGGAACTCGGCGACCAGTGCCTCCCATGCCGCTGCATCGGTTTCGTCGGTGCGGAAGATCTTGTGCAGTGCCAGGCCCGTCTTGTCGAAGAACTGCAAGCTGATCCGCCCCTTGTCGTTCACCTCCCACACATGCTGCCAGTGGCTGAAAAACAGGCGCAGGTCGATGTCATTGCCCAGCACCAGCCCCATCTTGTCGAACACATCCACCTGCTCGAACTGACCGTAGCGCTCGTGCACCGCCCATTCGTTGCGGGTGAGGCACATGATGCGGCCGAGACTGCCCAGCTTCGGGAAAATGCCTGCCGGCTCGCAGCGCAACGGCACGGCACTCACACCCAGTTGCAGGGCGACCAGTTCACCCTCCGATACACCCAGCTGCCTTGCGCGCTCACGGATGCGCATGCCCGGATTGGCCGACAGGAGGGCCTCGTGACGTGTCCGCAATGACTCGATTGCCATATTCACTCGATGTCTTGTTCAAAAGAAAACCGGGCCAGTACCCGCACGGATACCGGCCCGTCACCCCGTCAGGATGGGATCACCCGACGGACCTGCTTCATTGTGCCGGCTGAACGTCGAACTCGAAAGTCCAGGTCTGCGGCGAGGTCGCGTTATTGGCGTCCTGGTAGTCGATCTTCGTCAGATGCACACGCGAATAGCTGGTGCCTTCGCCGCTGCGGATGAGCGCGCCCTTGTCGGCATTGGGCGCCAGCGTGTGCGCCACAGCCGGCCGGCCTGCGGCTGCAGCCAGTTCAGCCGTGGGGTAATAGGTGTAGAACCCGCCGTTGAAGCTGCCGTTGTCATTGCGGGCCGGCTCGGGCGAGAGGCTGGACTGACGGCGATCCACCGTCCAGGTGGCCGTGGCAGGCAGTTCGGACGAGGTCAGATACGACTCATACTGCTCGGGCTTCGCTGCGGTGAGCGCGTCGACCACGGGCTTGCTGCCATTGTCGGAATACAGGCTGGAGGGCGTGACACCGACGACGCTGCCGCCCTTGCCCGAACCGGACACGCCGCCATTCACACGAACCTGATAGCGGTTGAACGCGATGTGCCAGGTACCGCTCTCGCTGGACGGCGTGCCACTGACCAGATCGAAATAGACCCAGCCCTTGGTGGCATCGACCGTGGCAGTACGCGGCGCGGCACCGGGGTTGGCGCGATCGACCCAGCGGAAGGACGGATGACCGGACACCGTACCCGTGTCGCCACCGTAGTAACCGGTGAGCTGCAGGGCAAACACCGGTGCATCGGGCGTGCCGGTGGTGCTGTCGTTTTCGTGGTTGGTGGTGATGAGGAACACCCGATAGCTGGGATAGAGCAGGTGGTCGTTCTCGCCCTTCAGACCATATTCAAAGGCCGCGCTGTTGATCTGGTTGGTGCCGCGGAAGGCGCTCTGTGCCACGTCGGGGAAATAGAGACGTGCCGGCACCTGATCGCCCGCCGGGAAACGGGTTCCCGCTTTCCACGTCTGCAGCTCGCTCCAGTCGAGGAATGCGCTACGGGCACCAGCGTAGGTACCGCCCTGCCCTTCGCCATTGGGGCCGCTGTTGGTGCCGACCTGCAGGCCACGCTGGCCCCCCGTCACCTTCATGTCCCAGGCATTGCCCGTACAGCCCGCCACCTCGGCTGCCGCATCGAAGTCGTAGCACAGCTCGGCGCCATCGGCCGGTGCAGTGAATGTCCAGCTGGCCTTCTTGTTGAACAGGTCGGGGCCGGCTGCTGCGTTGCCGGCACCACCTGCTCCACCCGCACCAGCGCCACCAGCCCCGCCGGCGCCGGGACCACCGGCCCCCGCACCGCCACCGCCGCCTTCAGCACCTCCGGCACCAGCACCGCCCGCAGCGCCGGGAGCACCTCCCCCACCACCGCCTGCGGCATCGCTCGCGCCACCACCTGCACCACCGGGGCCACCGCCCCGCCCGCCACCGCCGCCAGGGCCACCACCCTCTGCACCGGCCAAGGGACGGCCACCTGCGTTGGCCTGCGGCGCCGGCGCGCCGTTGTCACTGCCACCACCGCAGCCCGCCAGCAGCAATGCCAGCAAGCCGCTACCCAGAATCCATTTACCGTGTTGTGTCATGAAAAATATCTCCCGATCAAGATTTTTTAAAAGGATATTGAATGGAGCCGCCAGCAGAGGTGCCACGGCTTTCGTCCCCTTGAAGCATCAGGGGTCGCCCACCCGGGCCAGATCCTCGCCGTAGCGGATGCCCAGCATCAGCATCCGCCCCGATATCGGCCCCAACTGGTGGTCCTGCGCAAAATTGCGTTGCTCGTCGAACAGGTTGTCGGCCTGCAGCGAGACGCTCAGATGGCGGCCGATCTGCTGGCGCAACATCAGGTCCACCGTGGTCCACGCATCCGAATACAGACGCCGTGCCGAATCGCTGAGTTCCCGGCTCTGATGACGCACGCGCGTGGTGAGCGTGGTGCCGGGCAGCATCTGCCAGTCTGCCCCGAAGCGGGCCATGTGCCGTGGCCGCTGGGTCAGCTCACCGCCGGTGTCGAGATTGCGGGCCGAGGTAAGGGTGTATGCCGCGGTGAAGCGCCAGGTGGATGAAGGCTGCCAGGAGGCAACCGTTTCGATGCCCTGCGTGCGGGCTCGCGCCACGTTGCGGTAGTTGTAGGTGGCAACCCCGCCCTGATCGCGGCTGTTGTTGCGATCCACCTCGATCAGGTCGCTGACACGATTGCGCCAGGCATTCACGTCCAGCGACCAGTCCGAGCCCTGCGCAAGCACCAGTCCGAGTTGCAGGCCGGTGGACGATTCGGGTTTGAGCTGCGGATTGCCGACCACCATGTAGCCGAGCGCGCTGTGATCGAACAGGTAGTGCCGCTCCTTCAGATTGGGCACGCGATAGCCCTTGCCCGCGCTGACCCGCAGCGTAAGGGTGCGCTCGCCGGCCTCAAGCAACCGGCCACGCACGGCCAGCTTGGGCGCCCAGTGTCCGCCAAAATCCGAATCATCCTGCCAGCGCACCCCGCCCACCACTTCCCAGGCAGGCGTGACGAACACATCGCCCTGCAGGAAAAGTTCGTGGCTCTTGCGGCTGACGGCACCACTGCCCGTCAGCTCGTTGGCACCGTTCTGGCGCTGGTCGAGATTCTCGCGGTGCAGGTCGAGCCCCCACTGCCAGGCTTGCGTGACCAGCGGCGGCAGATCCCATTGCAGGCTGAGGTGTTCGTTCTTCTGGCGCGAACTGCGGTCCACCTGCAGGACGCCGTTGGCATGATTGCGACTGATGCTGTCATAGCGTTCGCTGAGGCCGCGCACGTCCACCACCGAACCATGCGCAAGGCGATGGCGTGCGCGCAGCACCAGGCGGTCGCGGTCGATGTCTTCCGTCTTGTGCAGCGGCACCATGCGCGGTGGCCTGAACTGCTCGTAACGCTGCAGGTCCTTTTCCTGATAGTGACTGAATTCGGCGCCAAGATCGGTACCCTCGGCCGGCGAGAACGACAGCTTGCCAGCGACCTGCTGCCGTCGGATGCGGTCGCCCTGCCGGGCCCAGCCCGCCGGGTTCACCCCGAAACCGTCATCATCCAGCCGGTCGAGCGCCAGCCGTCCACGCAGCCGCTTCGAGCCCCCTTCCAGCTCGGCCTGATACTCGCGGATGGCATCATCCACCCGCTTGCCGGAATGATTCTGGCGACCGCGCGTGCCCACACCCACACCGGCAGCACCGCGCAGCCCGGCACGCGGCGCACGGGTGATGACATTGACCACCCCGCCCATCGCCGCACTGCCATATTGGGCGGATGCCGCGCCCTTCACCACCTCGATGCGCTCGACATCGCTGAGCAGGTACTGCGCCAGATCCACCGTGGAATTGGTGCTGGCCGCGATGGGCAGGCCGTCGATGAGCACCAGCACCTGGTCGCTGCTGAGCCCCTGCATGATGAGCCGGAAGCCCGATTTGCCGCCTCCGCCACCGCTGGCCAGATCCTGGATCTGCAGGCCCGGCACGTTGGCCAAAGCCTCTTTCAGCGTGCTGGCGCCGGTGGCTTCCAGCTCGGCCCGGTCCACCACCTCGGTGCGCACAGGGGCATCCACCCGGTTCTTTTCGGTGCGGGTGCCGGTGACGACGATGTCGTCGAGCGTGTGGGCCGGCATGGAGGTCATGCGCCGTCCAGACAGGGTCTTGTCGGCGGAAGGCTGCGCACCGGCACTACCCAGAGACAGCCCTGTCAGCAGCAGGGAAGCAACAAGGGAACGGGTACGGAACATGGCACAGGTATGTCAGCAGATAAAGACTATGACATAGATAATAATAAAGATTCTTGTTAAAAAACAACGCAATGACAAAAAAAACCGCCGACCCGAATCCGGATCGACGGTTCTGACCCATTACCCCACCGGGAAGGCGGATGAAACGGGTTTCATGCTGCACCGGGAGTTGCGAGGCATTCCCCCGGCGCAAGCACGGACACGCGGCAATTACTTGCTGAACATGCCCTTGGCCTTGTCAGCAGCCTTGTCCTTGTACTCACCGGCCTTTGCCTTGGCCTTGTCCATGTAGGAACCGGAGGTCGACTGGCTGTCTTCGGCTGCAGGAGCAGGCGTGGTGGCTGCGTCATGCGAGTGTTGCATTGCATCAGGCGACTGATGCTGCATGCTATCGGTCGACTGATTCATCGAATCGGTGGTGGTGTTTGCTGCGTCGGTGGCAGCGCCCTCTGCCTCGGGCGTGGTGCCCATCACTTTTTCCTTGGCTTTGCTACCCAGGTTGGAAGCACCTTCCTTGATGCTGGAGCCAGCATCGGACAGGCTGCTGCAACCAGCCAGAACCAGGGAAGAAGCAACCAGCGCTGCGCTCAGATACTTGATCATCAAAATCTCCTTGAAAGGAAACAACGATTGAAGGAACGATGCCTTGCCGGCGCACAGGCAGGTGAATGAAACCTGCTCAGGACAGGCGGAATACGGCACCCAAAGGCGCTGCCCCTGAAAGCCCATGAAAGGAGTTGCCGGCACAACACTGCTGATGCTAGCCCATCTGCCCCGGAAATGCCGTCGTCAACCGGAACGAACACGGGTATTCGAGAGATTTACGCCATCCACAATGCAAAAGCTGGTCAAACATCCTTAGAGTGTGTTTCCCGGACAGACTGCAGCTCAACGCAGCTGCAGGCCGGATGGCTCCACCTGCCACGGAATCGTTTCACCGCCTGCCAGCGGCACGATTTCGGTGCCGGCATAGGGCAGGGTTTCGGGGATGCTCCATTCACGCCGGCGCAGGGTGATCGTGCCTTCGTTCAGCGGGCGCTTGTGGAAACGCGCACCGTGCACGCTGGCAAAACCTTCCAGCTTGTCGAGCGCACCAGCCGCCTCGAAGGCCCAGGCGTAGAGCGCCATCGCATGCGGCGCGCTGTAGCAGCCCGCACAGGCCGTGCCGTGCTCCTTCAGCATGCGCGCGTGCGGTGCGCTATCGGTCCCCAGGAAGAAACGCGGATCACCGCTGGTGGCCACTTCCATCAGCGCGGCCCGGTGCGTTTCACGCTTCAATACCGGCAGGCAATACCAGTGCGGACGCAGACCACCGGTAAAGATCGCATTGCGGTTGTAGAGCAGATGCTGCGGCGTGATGGTGGCGCCCAGCAGCCCCGGCGCGGCCGTATCGGTTTTCACGTATTCGGCTGCCTGACGGGTGGTAATGTGCTCGAACACCACCCGCAACGTGGGCAGGCGCTCGCGCAGCGGAATCATCACCCGGTCGATGAACACGGCCTCACGGTCGAACACGTCCACCGCCGGATCGACCACCTCGCCATGCACCAGCAGCGGCAGATCCAGCTCGGCCATCGCTTCCAGCACCGGCATCACGCGGTCGATGCTGCTTACCCCGGCATCGGAATTGGTGGTGGCGCCAGCCGGGTACAGCTTGACGGCAGCCACCACATCGCCCGCCACCGCCTCGCGGATATCTTCCACCGATGTCTTTTCAGTAAGATAAAGTGTCATCAGCGGCTTGAAGCTGTCGGCCTGCTGCTGCGTGAGTTCTCCACGCACGGCGGCTTCATTCAACGCCGCACGGATGCGCGCACGGTACTCGGTTGCCGCAGCCACCGTGGTAATGGGCGGCTTCAGGTTGGGCATGATGATCGCCTGACCAAACTGGCGGGCGCTGGCTGCCACGACCGACTGCAACGCCACACCATCGCGCAGGTGAAGATGCCAGTCGTCCGGCGCTCTGAGGGTCAGGGTATCCGTGTCTGCCATGAGGGTCGCTCCGCTTCATTAAGGGTCAGACAGGATGATCCCATGAACGGCCCGACAACGGACAGAAAGCGCATGCCGTCACACCCCGGACGCCGTCTCAACCGGGCATGGGCCCGCCCCACGTCCGGAATTGCCCCCGAATGACACCTCGCTCTGCCGCTCTGGCAGGAGGAGGCTGTCACACCCCGGCCAAACCGACTAGGCCAGACGGCGCGAAGCCCCGTCTGCCCGGCCCGCTGCGATGACATAGTGCGACGATCACCCGGTCTGCGCAGCACCGCGCCTGCTCATCATGAACGCTAATCGTCCCTTGCCCCCCTGCCCTCTCGACGATGCCACCGGAACGGCTCCCCGCATTACCGGGGCCGTCACCGGCAGCCCCGCAGACAGTGCGCAACGCCACGACGCACTGGCCACACCCGGCGCTCCACTGCAATGCAGGTGGAAACCGGCCTGGTTGCGTGCCGCGCTTGGTGTAGTGATGTCACTGGCCCTGCTGCTTTCCTTCATCCTGCCCACCGACGCAGCAGCGAAAACCCGCTCCCCCCAGGCCGAGGGGCAGATCATGGAAATGGACGCCAGCGGCCACATGGTGCAGATCGACACCCGTCCGCGGAAAGCCACCAGGAAGAAAGCCCGGAAAGCGCAGCGAAAAGCAGAAGCCCGTGCGAAACGCACGCGGAAAAAATCCTCCAGACAGGATGCACGCACCACCCTGCCTGCACAGGGAACCGTCTTGCTGCCTGCGGAAGCTCCCGGCAAAGCCACGGGCAGAGGCCGGCACAGGACGACTCCCGTCGGCCTGCCCCCTGGCCGCGCCCTGAAGATACTCACCCTGAACGCCGAGCATCTGATGTCGCGCGCCCTGGCAGAACACTGGCTGGGTTGGTGCACCGAACAGGGGTGGCGGGATGCCACCGATGTGCCACGCCCGCAGGGATTGCCCTGGTGCGAGGCCCTGAATGGACAGGACACACGGGGACGGCAGATTTTCAGGGCGGTGCGCTCGATGAAGGACCATGAGGCCAAGATCCGGCAGCTTGGCGAACTGGTGGCGCAGGCCGACCCGGACATTGTGCTGCTGCAGGAGGTGAGCGATGCCAGGGCCGTGTCGGAGATTCTGGGCGCAGGCTGGTCGATACACAGCACGGCCGAACAATGGCCGAACGGCCCGAAGATTTCGCAGAACATCGCAGTGGCCTGGCGACCCGAACGGCTGGCCCAGTCTCCACGCATCGAGGTGGTGGATGCACTCAGTCGCCAGGGGGACGATGGCCGCCTGACCCGCCCGGGCATGGCGCTTCATCTGGAAGCACGACCCGGCCTGTCGCTCGCCATCCTGAATGTTCACCTGAAAGCCGGCTGCCGGCATGGCCGGCTGGAACGCGGCACCAGTCGTGCTCCTTCACGCCAGTGGCGACGCCATGCCGCCTGTTCCATCCTGCAGGCGCAGGTGCCGGCTCTGGAAGCCTGGCTGGACACGCAGATTGCCGCCGGTCAGCAGGTGATATTGAGCGGCGATTTCAACCGCAGCCTGCGCGACGAGCTGAAGCTGGCATTGCCGGCACGTGCCGACGGCAGCGATGCTGCTTCACCCGCCACGCCGGACACCATTAGCCAGATCAGCAGCATCCTGCCCGAGTTGGACGACGGTCAGCCCGCAGGCAGCCACCTGCTGCTGGTGAAGAATGGCAACTACCGGCGCCATGCCGACTGCCACCGGCACATCGACCCCTTCGTGCTGAGCCGGGGGCTGCTGCCCTGGTTGCAACAACCGGCAGACGACTTGAGGGTGGATGTCCTGCCCTTTGCCGGCCCGATCTCACTGTCGGCGCCACGCCCCAGCGACCACTGCCCGCATCTGCTGACCCTGCACTGGCGCTGAGCAGCACGGGCAGCACATGACACGAACCGGCCGCATCGGACAAAACAATGTGAAGATCAGGCAAGTTCCATGCCATCCAGATGACAGGTCGGCACGATGCGTTATCCTTGCGGCTTGTCATTCGTGCCAAGCCAGCCGTGGCCGGGCGCCCAGCCAACCCATCCCGGAAGGGTAGCCGCAGATACCTGCGCGCTCCTCGACCCGACCCACCATGACTCATCACGACCACGCTTCCCACCTGATGCCAGAGCAGCCTTCAGCCGACACCCGCGAACCCATCCTCGCCGTGGTGGCCATGCCCGCCGACCTGAACCCCGCCGGCCATGTCTTTGGTGGCTGGATCATGGCCCAGATGGATATCGGTGGCAGCATTCTTGCGTTGCGCCTCGCCAAGCGCCGGGTCAGTACCGTGGCCGCCAATCAGGTTCAGTTTCGCGCTCCGCTGTTCAAGGGCGACCGCGTGCTGCTGATGGGCGAAATCGAGCGTGTGGGAAGCACCTCGATCACCGTTCGCCTCGACATCGAGGCCGAGCGGCTGACCCCGGATGGCCCGATCCGGGTTCGCAATGTGGCCAGCGGCCAGTTTGTCTATGTGGCGCTCGACGAACACGGCAAGCCGCATCCGATCTCCTCTGCCAGCTGAGGCCCGAAGCCAGCTTGGCCGTACCCAGGCCGCACGCCGGGAAGCAGTCCGGCGCACAACCGTCAGTCAGGCAGGAAAGCGGCAGGGCAAGAGCCCATGCCAGCAAGGACAGCGCGCCAGATCTGCAGCCGGAGCAGCCCGGCAGCCGCCCCTCAGCCAGCCAGCAGTGCGGGGGCACTTGCCTGCGGCATGATGACCATCTCGATGTGCGGGATGTGATTTTCCAGGTAGACCTCGGAGGCCATCCTGAAGCCTGCAGCCCGACAGAATTTCTGCAGGTGCGCCTGTGCCGACATGCGGATGGGCATGCCGGGAAACTGCTGCGCGCATGCCTTCACGGCCTGACGGAGCAGGATGCGCCCCAGCCCCTGCCCGCGCCAGGTGTTGCTGACACACAGGCGGCCAATGGAAGGATCGGGGAAGCCGACGCCGGGCGGCAGGATGCGCGCCGTGGCCACCACATCATGCCAGGAGGCATCGGCATAGCCCGTGGCCCCCCACGAACGGACACCCAGCACCACGGTGGAACGCAGGTCGAGGCCATCCATGTCCAGATGCAGGCATTCTTGCTCGACGACAAACACGGCACTGCGCAGCGCCAGCACCCGATACAGCAGCCCGCCACTCAGCCGGTCGAAAGGTAGCGCCAGCCAGTTGATTCCGCCCTCGTTTTCAACGCCCGGCATTTCTGCCTCAAGGCTCCAGCCATCCCGCGACATATCCCGTTAATGCTCCGAATCCTGACAAGGCCATCCACCGGAAACCGGCTGCACACAGGGCAAGGCAGACGGCATGAGAGCACCTGGCGGTGCGCCCGACACATCGTTGCAGGCCCCCTGCCGGCCATCGAAGCCGGCAGTGAAAACCTGCGGGCTCCCTGCACTGTGTGGTGAATACCACACGAAGCAGTATACCCGCTGTCGGAAAAGGGCAGAAAATCAGGCCGAAAGAGCAGTCATCACCTGCGCGCCGTTCCAGCGCTCACCAGGCCCCAGCACCACCGGCTGGCCGATGCAGGCAGCTTCCACGCACAGCATCTTCTGCCAGTCTTCGTCCGGCATGTCGTTGATGTTGCGAGCATTCTTCTCGCCGGGATTCCAGACGACGACATCGTGAAAACCGCTCTGCATGTCGATGCGCACGCGCCCCTGCGAACTCTCCAGCGTGAGCGGACGCGATACCCCGAAGAAGATGTCGTCAATGGGGCCACGCGGCTGCAACGGCCCGGTGCCGGCCACACCCGGCTCATTCACCAGCGTGTCCAGCTTCTGGCAACCATCCAGTCCGTGCAGCGCCACACTGTCCATCGCCACGGCGAAATAGGTATGGAGCGCAGCAGTGAAGGGCATTTCCTGATCGCTGCGGTTGTGCACCACGAGCCTCACCGTCAGCTCGCCAGGGCGCAATGCCACCTGCAGTTGCAGCGCAAAGGCAAAGGGCCAGAGCAGACGGCTGTCGGGGCTGTCTTCCAGCGCAAGCACCAGTTGCAGCGTGTCGGGGTCGGCACCAGCAGGCTGTTCCAGAGGCGTCCACGACAGGGTGCGTGCAAAACCGTGGCGCGGCAGGCTGAAATCCGGTCCGCGCAGATTGAACTGCGGGAAGATGACCGGCACACCGCCGCGCACCGGCTGGCCTTCCACGGCGGCAGAAGGAGAGACATACATCCGGTCGATGCCGTCTGCCGTCTTCCAGGAAAGCACTTGCGCACCATGCTTCAGCACCACGACCTCGTCACCCGCTGCATTGCGCAGCCGCAGGGCCGCACGCCCTTCCACGTGCAGTTCCTCAATAGATCCCCTCATCTCACTCATCCTCCATCCGCAGATCGGCGACCACGGGCGCGTGGTCCGACAATTTTGCCCAGCGATAACCACCCAGCACCGTGGCCTGCTCCACCTCGAAACCGCGAACATAGATACGGTCCATGCGCAGGCAGGGCATCAGCGCCGGATAGGTCCGCGCGCTCGACAGCACCTCATGAACCGACAGGCCCGCGATCAGATGCTGACTCAGCTGATCGCGCCAATCATTGAAATCTCCGGCCACCAGCAGTGGCGCATCGTGCGGCACCTCGGCACGAATCCACTTGATGAGTGCATCGGCCTGACGCAGGCGACTTCGTGCAAAGAGACCGAAATGGATGACGAAACAATGCACTGCCCGGCCGCCCAGCTGCAGCACGCAATGCAGTACCCCCCGGCGTTCGAGGACATGATCGGAAAAATCACGGTTCTCGATGGACACCACCGGATATTTCGACAGCAGCGCGTTGCCGTGATGGCCGTGCAAATATCTTGCATTCAAGCCATAGACAGCCTCAAAACCACCGTCCTCGTCTGGTGCCAGGGCCAGATACTGCGCCTGCGGGTCGGAAGGCCAGTGCTGATAGCGCTCGGCAAAACGGTTGTTTTTTCCCTGCACTTCCTGCAGGAAGACGATGTCGGGCTGAAGCGCGTGCAGCCGGTCGCGCAACTCGTGCACGCTGGGACGCGGCGACAAGCTGCCGGGAAGATGCACCACCCCCTTGTGGATGTTGTAGGTGGCAACCCGCAGACGCAGACTCATCGCGCAGCTCCCGGCCAGCCCTCGCGCCGCGCCAGCACCCGGAGCATCTCGGCATTGTTCGGCGAAAAGCAGCGCGCCGCCGCCTCAGCCCAGGGCAGCCATTCAAAGCTCAGGTGCTCGCGCGGTGCCAGCCGGGGCTCGCGCACCTCGGGCAGCGCATAGGCAAACACGTGCTCGGTGTTGTGCGTGACGCCCGGCGCATAACGATGCCGCCAGTGCGGATAGATCTCGTAGCGATTGCGGATGTCGAGCGACCAGAGGCGACCGTCTTCCGGCAGGAAGCCGGTTTCTTCCTGCAATTCGCGTCGCGCGGCCAGCAACGGATCTTCATCGACGGCATCGAGGCTGCCCGTTACCGATTGCCAGTAATCGGGCCGGTCGGCCCGCTGCAGCAGCAACACCTGCCCGTCGGCGCTGTGGATGAGCACCAGCACCGACACCGGAATCTTTGGCGGTCGCACGGCGTGCTGCCCGGCCTCCGGTGCGGAATGGGTCTCAGTCTTCGCCTGCACAGCCGACGCCCCTGCCCCGAAGCGCTCAGCCCACCGCAGGACGGCTGGCGTCGGGATTGCGCAGACGGATGTGCAGCTCGCGCAGCTGCTTCTCGTCCACGGTGGACGGTGCCTCGGTGAGCAGGCACTGGGCACGCTGCGTCTTGGGGAAGGCGATCACGTCGCGGATCGACTCGGCGCCGGTCATCAGCGTCACCATGCGGTCGAGACCGAAGGCCAGACCACCGTGCGGCGGCGCGCCGTAGCGCAGCGCATCGAGCAGGAAGCCGAACTTGGCCTGCGCCTCCTCCGGCCCGATGGCCAGCGCGCGGAACACCTTGCTCTGCACTTCCTCGCGGTGGATACGCACCGAACCGCCACCCAGCTCCCAGCCGTTCAGCACCAGGTCATAGGCCTTGGCGATGCACTTGCCCGGATCGCTTTCCAGCAGGTCTTCGTGACCATCCTTCGGCGAGGTGAACGGGTGATGCAGGGCCACCCAGCGCTTCGCTTCGTCGTCGTACTCGAACATCGGGAAGTCGAGCACCCACAGCGGCTGCCAGCCGGCCTCGAACAGGCCGTTGGCCTTGCCGAATTCCGAGTGGCCGATCTTCACGCGCAGCGCACCGATGGCATCGTTCACCACCTTGGCACGGTCGGCGCCGAAGAAGATCAGGTCGCCGTCCTTCGCGTCGGTACGCTCCAGAATGGCCTTGATGGCCTCGTCGTGCAGGTTCTTCACGATGGGCGACTGCAGGCCCTCGCGGCCGGCCTTCACGTCATTGACTTTGATCCAGGCCAGCCCCTTGGCGCCATAGATGCCGACGAACTGCGTGTAGGCGTCGATCTCGCTGCGGCTGATGCTGGCGCCACCGGGCACGCGCAGGGCCACCACGCGGCCATCGGCCTGGTTGGCCGGCCCCGAAAACACCTTGAAATCCACCGTCTTCATCACGTCGGTGAGTTCGGTGAAGGCCAGCTTCACGCGCATGTCGGGCTTGTCGGAGCCATAGAGACGCATGGCGTCGGCAAAGCTCATCTGCGGGAAGGGGTTGGGCAGCTCGATGTCCAGCACCTGCTTGAAGATGGTGCGGATCATCGGCTCGAAGATGCCGCGGATTTCTTCCTCGTTCAGGAAGGAGGTCTCGCAGTCGATCTGGGTGAATTCCGGCTGGCGGTCGGCGCGCAGATCCTCGTCGCGGAAGCACTTCACGATCTGGTAGTAGCGGTCGAAACCGGCCACCATCAGCAGCTGCTTGAACAGCTGCGGCGACTGCGGCAGCGCGAAGAAGTGGCCATCATGCACCCGCGACGGCACCAGATAGTCGCGCGCGCCTTCGGGCGTGGACTTGGTCAGCATCGGTGTCTCGACATCGACAAAACCCAGCTCGTCCAGATAACGGCGCACTGCCATCGTCACGCGGTGACGCAGCAGCAGGTTCTTCTGCATGGCCGGACGGCGCAGGTCGAGCACACGGTGCGTGAGACGCACGTTTTCCGAGAGATTCTCGTCATCGAGCTGGAACGGCGGCGTCACCGACGCATTCAGCACTTCCAGCTCGTGGCACAGGATCTCGACCTGACCGCTCTTGATCGACTCGTTGGTAGTGCCTTCGGGCCGGCGACGCACCTTGCCGGTGACACGGATGCAGAATTCGTTGCGCAGGCTCTCGGCCAGGGCAAACATCTCCGGCCGATCGGGGTCGCACACCACCTGCGCCAGACCCTGACGGTCACGCAGGTCGATGAAGATCACGCCGCCGTGATCCCGCCGCCGGTGCACCCAGCCCATCAGCGTCACTTCCTGATCGAGGAAGGCTTCCGACACATCACCGACATAGCAACTACGTTTCACAGACACTCTCCTGGCAAGCAACCCATTTCACCGGCCGGCAACCACTCCACACGGTGGCCGCCCCGGCGACACAATCTCTTATTGTGCGGCCATTCCTGCACCGCACCCAAGTTCATTCACGCAATCCGGCTCCGGGGGCCAGCCTGGCCCCATCCGGAAAAAGCCACTGCCACACCCTGCCACCTGAACCGATGCAGGCGCGGGGCCGGGCGCATTCCGGCCCGACGGCAGCGGCAGGCCCCATCAGGCAGCGCTGGCGCCGCCTGCCGAAGCAGATCCCGACGAGGCCCCACCTGTCGATGCCCCCGCAGAGGAAGACGAGCCGGCAGACGCCTTGTCGCCCGACGCAGCGGCTCCAGCCGAGGCCGAATCACCATTGCCACTGTCATTGCCACCGGCCTTGCCGGCATCCGTGCCGCCGGATGAGGCATTCCCGGCCGGTTTCTTGCCATTATCCCGGAAGTCGGTCACGTACCAGCCCGTGCCCTTCAACTGAAAGGCTGGAGCCGTCACCTGCTTGCCGAAGGTGTCCTTCTGGCACGACGGGCACACCGTCAGCGGGGCATCCGAAAACTTCTGCAGCACGTCTTTCTGAAAGCCGCAGGCACTGCAACGATAGGCGTAGATGGGCATAAACTCGACATCCGGTCCGCAATCCCCAGGGCGGGGGCGGCGGAAAGCTCCCTGGTGAGAACGCGGCCTTGCACCCGCGCATGAAAAAACGCTCGATTATAGGGCCCGGCGGGCAGGATGCCGATCAGCCCATGACAGACGGCAGCGCCATCACCACACTTCTTTCCCCGGAAACGAAACAGGCCGCAAGATGCGGCCTGATATCGGATGAAGCGGCGCAGACCGCAGCGCGAGCCTGCGCCTCATGCCGCTCAGAACGGGATGTCGTCATCCATGTCGTCGAAGCTGGCAGCCGGGCGATTGCCGCTGGCTGGGGCAGGCGCCGCACCACTGCGGGCGCCGCCACGGGCCGAGCCGTAATCGCCGCCACCATCGCCACCGAAGTCGTCACCACCACCAAAGCCGCCACGACCGCCCGACTGGCCGCCACCGCCGAAGTCACCGCCGCCATCACGGCCGCCCAGCATCTGCATCTGGTCGGCCACGATCTCGGTGCTGTACTTCTCGACGCCGTTGTTGTCGGTGTACTTGCGGGTACGCAGGCGGCCCTCGATGTAAACCGAGCGCCCCTTCTTCAGATACTGGCCGGCAATTTCAGCCAGGCGGCCGAACATGCTGACGCGGTGCCACTCGGTTTCCTCACGGCGATCACCCGAGTTGCGATCCTTCCACTGGTGGGTTGTTGCCACCGACAGGTTGCACATGGCCGAACCTTCGGCCGTGTAGCGGACTTCCGGGTCACGGCCCAGGTTGCCCACCAGAATGACTTTGTTGACGGATGCCATCAGAAAACTCCTGTACTGAACGGAAACGGGCGCTGCCATCCCGCAGCACGGCAGCCAGCCCCGCATGATTCCATGAATGTCGGCCGGGCGCCCGAAGAACGGACGACGCGAGCCGGAATTACAACGCGGCCATTGTGCCGCCGATCTGTGCCGGGTGAACGCCCCCGGCAGCCGGGCAGACTAGGCCGCTTGGGTGAGCGACTCAGCCCGCAGCCTGCGCCTTTGCGTCGGCCGCCGATGGCCAGCGCGTGGCCTGCCGGGCCAGCAGCCACCAGATCAGCAGCAGCGCGGCCGATGCCACCGAGACACCCACGGCCCCCAGATGCCGCACCATCAGCCCCCCCAGCGCCCCACCAGCGAACACGCCCAGCGACTGGCTGGTGCTGTACACCCCCAGCGCGAGCCCCCGGCCGTTGGCCGGCACCAGCCGCGACACCAGCGAGGGCAACATGGCTTCCAGCAGGTTGAAACCCACGAAGAACACCACCAGCAGCCCCCCCAGCCACAGCATCGACTGTGAGGGCACGGCGAACCCGGCCTGCGCCAGCATCACCAGCAGCACGCCAGCCAGAAATACCGGCCGCATCCGGCCCTTGCTTTCGGCCATTCGCATCGGGCCAAGCATGAGCACGAAGGCAGCCACCACCACCGGCAGATAGAGCTGCCAGTGATCGCCCGTGGGCATGCCCGCCGCCACCAGCCTGGCCGGCAGCACCACAAACAGCGCCATCTGCGTGAGATGCAGCACGAAGATGCCGAAATTCAGGCGCCACAGATCGGCATGCAGCACTTCGCGTGCTGGCGGCCGGACGGCACCCGCTGCGGGCGCATGCGGCGCCGATGCCGGCACCAGCTTCCACAGCACGAAGATGCCCACCAGGGCCAGCGCTGCCGTCAGCACGAAAATGCCACTCAGCGCAAAGCGCTCATACATGACCGGGCCGATGACCAGCGACAGCGCATAAGAGAGGGCGATCATCACGCCGATGAGCGCCATCGCCTTGCTGCGGTTCACGTCGCGTGTGGAATCGGCCACCAGCGCACTGACGGCAGCCGACACTGCACCAGCGCCCTGAAGCGCCCGGCCCAGGGCCAGCATCGGCACGGTTTCGGCCACGGCCGACAGCATGGAGCCGGCACACATGATGAGCAGCCCCACCGTGATGACCGGTTTGCGCCCGAAGCGGTCGGAAGCCGCGCCGAAAGGAATCTGGAAAATGGCCTGCGTGAGGCCATAGATACCAAAGGCGAAGCCCACCCAGAACACGTCGTCGCCCCCGGGCATGCCGGCCGCGTGCAGGGCAAACACCGGCATGACCAGAAACAGCCCCAGCATGCGGATGGCATAGAGTGACGCCAGCCACAGACTGGCCCGCAACTCCGTCTTCGACATCCGCATCGCGTCATGGCCGTCTTCGCGGCCGGCCCCGGTGGCCCTATCGTCCGTATTCATCTGCGCCATTCGTCATCAGCCTGCGGCAATGTTATCAGCAGGCTTCCGCCTGAATGCCTGCGCCCCCGGGCAGACAGCCGTCCCCGGAAAACGCCCCGACAGAGCCTTCCCGGCCGACAGCTGCAGTCGCCTCCGCCTGACAAGCCGGGGCATGGATGACACGGCACACCGCCCTCCGGGCTGGCCGCCCCCATCCCCTGTCGGCATGCACGCCACCCAAGGCAAGCAAACCCGTGAACCCGCCCCCCGGTGTTGGTATAGTTTCAGGTCGCTCTCCAGCAGCCTGTCGATTCTCCTTCCAGATTCACCTTGAAAGCCTCGGACGACCAGATCCGGGTGCGCGGCGCCCGCACCCACAATCTCAGGAACATCTCGCTCGACATCCCGCGCAACCAGCTGGTGATCATCACCGGGCTGTCGGGGTCGGGCAAGTCCTCGCTCGCCTTCGACACCCTCTATGCCGAGGGGCAGCGACGCTACGTCGAATCGCTGTCGGCCTATGCCCGGCAGTTCCTGCAGCTGATGGAGAAGCCCGATGTCGATCTGATCGAGGGACTCTCACCCGCCATCGCCATCGAGCAGAAGTCCACCAACCACAACCCGCGCTCCACGGTGGGCACGGTAACGGAGATCCACGACTACCTGCGGCTGCTGTTTGCACGCACCGGCACCCCCTACTGCCCCGATCACCCCGAGCAGCGGCTGGAAACGCAGACCATCTCGCAAATGGTGGACAGCATCCTGGCCCTGCCCGAAGGCACCCGGCTGATGATCCTGGCGCCGGTGCTCTCCAACCGCAAGGGTGAGCATGTCGACCTGTTCGACCAGCTGCAGGCGCAGGGTTTCGTGCGGGTACGCATCCGCACCGAAGGCGTTCATCAGGACGAGGGCGAGATTGTCGAACTCGACCGCGTGCCGGCGCTGAACAAGCAGCAGAAACATTCGGTGGATGTGGTGGTGGACCGCCTGAAGGTGGCCGACAGCGCCCGCCAGCGGCTGGCCGAATCACTGGAAACCGCGCTGAATCTTGCCAATGGCCGCGTGATTGCGCTGCCGATGCCCGCGCCCGCCGATGCCCCGGCAGGCAACGAGCCATCCGACACCCGGCTTGCACAGGACAGCGCCGATAACGGCACCTCATCGGCGCCCCCTGCCGGAGACGGCAATGCCACGCAGGGCGACGCGGATGGCGCCCATCTGGTGCAGCGCCTGGGCAAACCGCTGGCCTTCTCCTCGAAATTCGGCTGCCCGGTTTGCAACTGGTCGCTGCCCGAGCTGGAGCCGCGCCTCTTTTCCTTCAACAACCCGCTGGGCGCCTGCCCGGAATGCGACGGCCTGGGCCACACGCTGTTCTTCGACCCGGCGCGCATCGTGCAGTTCCCGAACCTCAGCCTGGGTGCGGGCGCCATCCGCGGCTGGGACCGGCGCAACCAGTTCTACTATCAGCAGCTGCAGAACCTCGCCACCCATTACGAGTTCGACCTCGACCTGCCCTTCGAGGAACTTCCCGAAAAGGCGCGCAACATCATCCTGTTCGGCTCGGGCACCGAGAACATCACCTTCACCCACCTCAACCCCAGCGGCAAGCCCATCACCAAGGTTCAGCCCTTCGAGGGCGTGGTGCGCAATTTCGAGCGTCGCTATCAGGAAACCGATTCGGCCGCCATCCGCGACGAGCTGGCCAAGTTCCAGCACATGCGTACCTGCCCGGCCTGCAACGGCACCCGCCTGCGCATCGACGCCCGCCACGTGCGCGTCGGGCCGGCTGGCGCCGACAAGCCCATCTGGGAAATCAGCGCCTGGACACTGGGCGAAGCCGCGCGCTGGTTCGAGAACCTGCAACTCGACGGCGCCCGCGCGGCCATCGGCGAGCGCATCGTGCGCGAAATCGGCAACCGCCTGCGCTTTCTCACCGATGTGGGCCTGGACTATCTTTCGCTGGAGCGATCGGCCGACACGCTCTCGGGCGGCGAAGCACAGCGCATCCGCCTGGCATCGCAGATCGGATCAGGTCTGACGGGCGTGATGTACGTGCTGGATGAACCCTCCATCGGCCTGCACCAGCGTGACAACGACCGCCTGCTGGGCACGCTCGTGCATCTGCGCGACCTCGGCAATTCGGTGCTGGTCGTCGAACACGACGAGGACGCCATCCGTGCGGCCGACCACATCGTCGACATGGGCCTGGGTGCGGGCGAACACGGCGGCAACGTCATTGCGCAAGGCACGGTAGCCGACATCATCGCCAGCGACGAATCCCTCACCGGAAAATATCTTGGCGGCAAGCTGAAGATTGCCGTGCCCACCGAACGCAAGACTCCCGACCGCCGTCGCATCCGCATCGTCGGTGCTACCGGCAACAACCTGAAGGAAGCACACATCGACATTCCCGTCGGCCTGCTGGTGTGCGTGACGGGCGTTTCGGGCAGCGGCAAGTCCACCCTCATCAACGACACGCTGTACAAGACGGTGGCGCAGCAGCTGTATCGCGCGCAGGCAGAACCGGCACCGTGCACCCGCATCGAGGGGCTCGACAATTTCGACAAGGTGATTGCCGTCGACCAGAGCCCCATCGGCCGCACGCCACGCAGCAACCCCGCCACCTATACGGGCCTCTTTACGCCCATCCGCGAACTCTTTGCCGAAGTGCCCGCAGCCAAGGAACGCGGCTATGGCCCCGGGCGCTTTTCCTTCAACGTGAAGGGCGGACGCTGCGAAGCCTGCGAAGGCGATGGCCTCATCAAGGTGGAAATGCACTTCCTCGCCGATGTGTACGTGCCCTGCGACGTATGCAAGGGCAAGCGCTACAACCGCGAAACCCTCGAAATCCACTACAAGGGCAAGAGCATTGCCGACGTGCTGGACATGACGGTGGAAGTGGCGCACGAATTCTTCTCGTCGGTGCCGCAGATCAGCCGCCGACTGAAAACCCTGCTGGATGTGGGCCTCGGCTACATCCGCCTGGGCCAGAGTGCCACCACGCTGTCGGGTGGCGAAGCACAGCGCGTGAAACTCTCGCAGGAACTCTCCAAACGCGATACCGGCCGCACCCTCTACATTCTGGACGAGCCCACCACCGGCCTGCATTTTCACGACATTGCACTGCTGCTGGAGGTCATCCGCAACCTGCGGGATCAGGGCAACACCATCGTCATCATCGAGCACAACCTCGATGTCATCAAGACGGCCGACTGGATCATCGACATGGGGCCGGAAGGCGGCGCCGGAGGCGGCAGGCTGGTCGTGGCCGGCACGCCTGAAACCGTGGCCCAATGCGCCGAAAGCCATACCGGACGTTATCTGGGGCCGCTGCTGAAGCAAGGGTAAGCAGCCCCCTGCCAGACAGGGAACCAATCGCAAGCACACATGTTTTGCCGAAGCCTGTCTGATGAGTTTTCAGACAGGCTTTTTTGCGGCTGCACGCCATCAAAACGCATCAGGGTGCGCGCGCCATCATCACCCGGCATGACCGCGCCCAACGCTGCTACGAGCCGACGCGATACAGATGCACGGGTTTGACCGGCGCGCGCTCGATGATGCCCTTGGCTTCAAGATCGAGCTGAACCGCCTTCAACCACCACCCTGCGGTGGAACCACCGGGAAACAGATCTTCCGGGAGGTGCTCCAAGAGCGCTTCTTTTGCCTGTGGAACCGTCATGCCCGGAGGCGTGGCCGGGAGCACGGCCAGCAAGGCCTGTCGCATGGCCAGATATTTCGCCCGATCCACGCGAGAGGTCTTGCCCGGCGTATTGATGTTCTCGATTTCGATTTTTTCGTCAGACATGGAGCTTCTCCTTGATGGCAATTTCGGGATTTCGGAACCCCATGGCAATCCAGGAACCGAGCAGCCTGGCGTAGAACGAGACGGATTGATTTTTCAAATTGGGCATGTCGTCAGGCAGCTCCGACGCATCGCCCAGATCGCTGACCATCGTGCGCAGCTGCGCCTTCGGTCGGCAAGCCTCCGGCCAGAGATGCAGGTAGATATCAAGCCAATGCGCCCCCTTCAGTTCCATGAACATGGGCGTATTGCAGCATGTTGCGACCACCCGCCGGGTGCCTGCGTTTTCTGCAAGCCGAAACTCGGCAAGCGTGTCGAAGCCGTCAACGAACCGCACGCGATCCTTGCGATACATGGCTGTAGCGGTCGCACCTATGGGGCTGAGCATGTTTTTCGCATGGGGGAGACTGGCCAAACGCGCTGCCGAAGACCTGCAGCTGTTGCACATGCACTCCGTGACAAGGAAGGGTTCGCCGATGACCTCGATGCTGGCCTTTCCACAGCTGCAGCTCAGTTGGGCAGATGTCTTCATTTATGGCCCCTCCCGGGTATTGCACGAAACCTTGCCCCCTGAAGCAGGACGACAAACGGATTTCATTGCCTTGTCAAAAGACAAGTCTAGCTTGGAACAAACACAATTTTCCACCACCTGAAAACATTGCACGCCCACACAAGGCCACAGAACCCGAAGCCATCAGAATCCAGCACAACCTTGCATTCAACTCTTTGCACCTTCGCCCACCAGCACCACACATCCCGCCGTCGCGTTGACAACGGACGCGCCCCTGCGGCAAATTAACGGCCCGCGTTTTGCCTTCCTCTTGCATCATGCCACCGGCCCCCTACCCTGCCTCCCCCGCAGCGCACCAAGCTGCCACCACGACCGCAGGGCAGCCCGCCACGCCTACGGCAGACGAGCATGACCAGAGCGCAAGCAGCCACCAGCCCGTCATCGGTGTCCCGCAGCTCACTGCCTATTACCTCTCCAACCTGATCGGCGCGGGCATCTTCGTGCTGCCGGCACTGGCGCAGGAAGCAGCCGGCAGCTGGACACTGGTGGCCTGGCTGCTGATGGCGATCTGCTCCGGCCCCGCCGCGTGGGTGATGGGCCGCATCTGCATCGACTTTCCCAACCAGAACGGCATCCTGGCCTTCGTCGGCCATTCGGTGTCGAAGCGCGCCGAGGCCGCATTGTCACGCCTGATCGTGCTGACGATGATCGTGGGCACGCCCATGGCCGGGCTCATCATTGCCCGCTACGCGATTGCCGCCTTCGATCTTTCTCCCGGCGTGCTCTATCCGCTGGGCTGGTTCGCAATGCTGATGACCCTGGCCTTCAACCTGATGAAGCTGCGCAACAGCTCGCGGGCGCAGACCCTGCTGGTGGCCGTTGCGATGCTGGTGCTGATTGCACTGGCAGCCTCCAGCATCGGCATGGCCGACAGCGTGGTGCCCGACGATAGCGCCTTTTCTGCCACCGGCCTCATGGCCGCCATCGGCATCTGCTTCTTTGCCTTTCTGGGCTGGGAAAACGTGGCAACCATCGCCCCCGACGTGAAGCAGCCCGAACGAACCTTTCCGATTGCGCTGGCCATTTCGGTGCCACTGGTGAGTCTCATCTACCTGGTGGTTGCGCTGGGCCTGCTGCTGGCAAGCCAGGCGCACGGCGGCCTGCAGGGCAACCTGGCCGTGCTCGACCACCTGATGGGGCGCTTCAACCAGCCGGCACTGGGCCTTTTCGCCAACCTGCTGGCGATAGTGGTGGTGTTCCTCTCGGCCAATGCCTGGATTCTGTCAGCCGCCCGCCTTCTGGCAAGCAGCGTGCGTGACGGCCATTTTCCGGGCTGGATGGCCGACCGCAACGGCTTCGTCAATCTGCGCACCATGTCCCGGATGGCGCTGTTTCACGCCATCATCTTCCTGCTCATGTACCTGTTCGACGGCGCCGAACAGACGGTGGTGCCGCTGGTGTCGGCCAGCTTCCTGCTCATCTATCTCATCACGCTGGCCGGCGCCATCCGCCATTACCGGCACGGCCCCACCCGCTGGCTGGCCATGCTCGCCCTGCTGATGATTGCCGCCTTTGCGCTCAGCGTCTGGCGCGAAAGCCTCATCGTGCTGGGCCTGTTTGTCGTGCTCTTTCTGCGCTCATCCGCTGGCAGCCGCCACTCGTCCAACCCCGCTCCGTGACGCAGGTCGCGGCCGGCGCGTGCACTCCCGCACCAAAGGCGAAAACAGTCCGACGGACGGCAGAAAACCCGCTATTGTTGCGTCCTCGCCACATTTCTTCGAGGCACGCTCATGCTGAACAAGATCCCGCACGCCCCCATCGCTTCGGCCATTCTCCTGATGCTGGCAGCCTGTGGCGGCGGCGGTGGCAACGACGCCACGCCGGTCGCTGGCATCCATGCCGACACCACCAACAACGTCGCGGCCAGCAGCACGCAAACGGACAGCACCCGGGGCGGCACCACCTCGCCGGATGCTGCCAACGCCTCCAGCACCTCCACCAATACGGCCGCTCCAGCCGCCGGTCATGACAATACCCATACGGCACACGCCCCTGCTGCAACCGACACCCCGGTGGCTGCCATCAGCCACAAGGGCATTCGCGGCGACGTGATGCTGACCGCCCTGGCACAGCTCACCTGCAACGACTACCTGTCGCTGGCCACCGCCATCGACGGCCCGCGTGTGACCGGTGCCGACGCCATCGCCATGCCGACCGTGGGCTCTGGCCATGCCCTGCGTGAGCCCAGCAACTACGTCCGTGCCGCAGACGCCCCGAACGTCATCTCCCCTCTGGCAGGCATCTGCGCCACCCATGTGTATCAGGCGCCCGCCAACGGCAGCTACGACCTCGACGTGTTTTCCAATCCCGTCTACCGCGACTCGCGGGGCGCCACCCGCGGCTTCCACTATCTGGACGCCGACTTCAGGCTGACGGTGACGGACACCGGCTTTTCGCTGGCCGGCACGGCTGAACTGGAAAATTCCGAAGACAAGGGTCGCGGCTATCTGGGCGACGAGGCCCCCGGCGAACAGTCAATCACCGTTCGCAGCAATGGCGATTTCACCATGCTGAAATCCGGGCTCGCCAGCTTCGATACCTTCAAGGAATGGACGGATGGCCTGCATGGCATCCAGATGTCGGTGCTGCCGCTGCCGCAGCAGCCCAGCCGCTTCAAGCTGTGCTGGAAGACGAAGATGCAGTTTGCCAACCGCCTGCAGTGCACCGCCTGGGAAGTGCCGGCCAGCTGGGAATATGGTCAGCCGCTGACCTACGTCGACCAGTATCTGAGCGATGACCGTTCGACCTACCCGAACGAGAACCGCGGCAGCCAGGCTCACTTCCACAACCAGTTCTGATGACCTGACTGGCAAGCCGACCGAGATTGCCGTCTTGCCAGAGCCATTCAGGCCAGGCGCCGGCCGGATTCGGACGGGCAACATCGAAAGCCGGCCTGCCCGCATCACGCAACACACCCTATATCGTCCTGCCTGCCCCGTACCCAGGGGCTGGCAGGACGTTTTTGCGTGACAGCACGCCATCATGGCCCCGGCAACACGCAATCACCCACCAATGGCGGACAAGGCCATGACGCGGAAGCATGACAAGGCAGGGCCAGCCTTCGGGGCGCCTCGATGCGGATGTGCTGGCAGAAGCTGAACACCGTCTGGCCGTGTTCCTCGGGATAGCGAAATGACAATGCCTCTGGCCGGCACATTCCTGCCCGCAGCCCCGGGGAGCCGGCGAAAACCGGGAGAAGGGAAGCCCTGAACAGCCTGTGGTGTGCGCCGAAGGCGCGGGGAGCCCCCTGGCACTGTGCGGCTATTTGGCAACACGGCATGAATCGGAAGAGAATTGCGAATCCTTATTACCTGAATGGTATTTGCACGATCATGTCCAATCCGAGCACTTTCAGATTTGCCCCTCCGATGGCTCGCGCCGTCCTGCCCATGCTGATGGCCGGTTTTGCTGCTGTCGTCATGCCCTCGGTCGGCGCTGCGGCAGATACCATCGCGGCGGGAACCAAAGCCGGCAAGACGCAGTACCCCCTCACCCTGGAAAACTGCGGCACAACCGTCACCTTCCAGAAAGCTCCGCAACGTGCCGTTGGCCTGGGCCAGAACAGCGCCGAGATCATGCTGATGCTGGGCCTGGAAAACCGCATGGTGGGCACCGCCTTCTGGCCGACCAAGGTGCTGCCGGAACTGGCCGATGCCAACGCCAAGGTGAAGCTGCTGACGGTGGAGTTTCCCACCTTCGAGTCGATTCTGGCCGAGAACCCGGACTTCGTCGCCTCGATGCTGCCCACGCTGATGGGCCCCAACAGCAAGGTGGCCAAGCGTGAAGACTTCAGCAAGCTGAAGATCGGCACCTACATGTCGCCGAGCACCTGCCTCGACGCCTCCAACAGCAAGGACGCCTATGGCAGCCGTGGCAACCTGTGGAACATGGAGATCATGTACAAGGAGATCGACGACATTGCGAAGATCTTCGATGTGCAGGATCGCGGCCAGAAGCTGATCGCCGACCTGAAGGCGCGCGAAGCCAGGGTCCGCCAGATCAAGACCAAGGGCGACAAGCCGCTGTCCTATGTGTTCTGGTTCTCCAGCCCCTCGCCTTCGGCCGATGCCTACCTGGCCGGCAAGAACGGCGCTTCGGGCCAGATTGCCGACATGGTGGGCGGCACCAGCGCCATCAAGACCGAAACCGAATGGCCGACGCTGGGCTGGGAAGGCATCATCGCCAGCAACCCCGACGTGATCGTGGTTGCCCACCTCGACCGCAACCGCTGGGAGCTGGACAAGCCCGAGGCGAAGATCAAGTTCCTGACGACCGACCCGGCCACCAGCAAGATGCCGGCCGTTCAGAACAAGAACCTGTTCGTCATCGACGGTCAGGCCATGAACCCCTCGATCCGCACGCTCTTTGGCGCCGAGGAACTGGCCAGACAGCTGAAGGACAAGGGGCTGGCCGAGTAAAGACCGGCTGCATCCAGACTCATGCACCTGCTGCGATTCGGCGCCCTGATCCTTGGCGCACTGTTTGTCATTGGCCTGGTGGTGGGAATAAGCGTGGGCGTGGGCGACCTGCCCATTCCGCTCTCGACCACCTGGGCCGCCATCACCAACCAGCTGGGATGGACGGCCGTCGAGCTGAACCCGATCCATGAAACCGTGATCTGGGATTACCGGCTGAGCCGTGCGCTGGTGGCCGCGTTCTGCGGTGCCGGGCTGGCGCTGTCGGGCGCCATCATGCAGTCGCTGTTGCGCAATCCGCTGGCCGAGCCCTATGTGCTGGGCATTTCAGCCGGGGCGTCCACGGGTGCCGTAGCGGTCGTCATCCTGGGCCTGGGTGCCGGTGCCGCCTCGCTGTCGGGCGGCGCCTTCGTGGGAGCCTTTGCCGCCTTCTTCTTCGTGGCCATGCTGTCTGCCGGCATGGCAGGTGGTGCCGACCGCACCATTCTGGCCGGCGTGGCGGCTTCGCAGCTGTTCAACGCAGCCACCGCCTACATCGTTACCACGGCCGCCAATGCCCAGCAGGCCCGCGACGTGATGTTCTGGCTGCTGGGCAGCTTTGGGGCCGTGCGCTGGCCAGAATTCACGTTGATCTCGATCGTGGTGGGTCTGGGCCTCGTCGGCTGCCTGTTCTACACCCGCGTGCTGGACGCCTTTGCCTTTGGCGATGAATCGGCTGCGGCACTGGGCGTGAATGTCCCGCGTACCCGCCTCATCCTGCTCGCCATCACCGCCATCATGACCGCCACGATTGTCAGCATGGTGGGCTCGATCGGTTTCGTCGGTCTGGTAGTGCCGCACGTGGCGCGCTATCTGGTCGGACCGATGCACGCGCGCCTGCTACCGGCCTGCGCACTCATCGGTGCCATCTTCATGGTGGTGGCCGACATCGCCTCTCGCGCCCTCGTGCCCCAGCAGGTGATTCCCATCGGCGTGGTCACTGCCCTGGTGGGCGTGCCGTTCTTCTCGATCATCCTGTACCGGCTGCAGAGACCCTCATGAGCACATGCCGGGAAGCGCCTGCCCGGCATGAACGCGACGGACATGATGCCAATGCCCCGGCCATGAGCGATGCAGCGGAACAGACATGAACACAATCGATTCGATGACCCTTCCGGAGCGGCCATGAGCTTCCGTGCAGAAAACCTCGTCTGGAAAATCGGTCGCAAGACCATCGTCGATGGCGTGAGCTTCAGCGCCAGACCCGGCAGACTGCTGGGTCTGCTGGGCCCCAACGGCTCGGGCAAGACTTCGCTGCTGCGGTTGCTGGCCGGACTGAAAATGCCTCATGCCGGTCACGTGCAGCTGGAAGACAAGGATATTCGTGCAATTCCCCGCCGCGCACTCGCCCAGCGCGTGGCCTTCGTCGAACAGCACGCCACCACCACCGCAAACCTCACGGTGAAGGATGTCGTGAAACTCGGGCGTTTTCCGCATCGCTCGCTGTTTTCCGGCTGGACACGCGCCGATGAGGAGGCCGTGGAAAACGCCATGCAGGCAACCGGCATCGACCACAAGCAAAACGACCGCTGGCAGAACCTGTCGGGCGGAGAAAAGCAGCGCGCCCACCTGGCACGTGCGCTGGCACAGACGCCACGGGAACTGATTCTCGACGAACCCACCAACCATCTCGACATCCAGCATCAGCTGGGCCTGATGAAACTGGTGGCCGGCCTGCCGATGACCAGCATCATGGCATTGCACGATCTGAATCACGCAGCGATGTTCTGCGATGAGCTGCTCATCCTGAAGGCCGGCAAGGTGGTGGCGCAGGGCAAACCCGCCGACATCCTGACAGAAGACCTGCTGCACAGCGTATTTTCGGTGAATGCACGGATACGGGCATCGGAATTTCATTCAGGGCCGCACATTCATTACCTGCCCTGAAGCGGCATCTTCCCTCAAGGGCTCGCCGGCTGTCTTCAAGAAGCCTGCTCCCTTCGCCGCAGACTCCTGCAGTCCCTCATCATTTTGTAATTTCACGCAGGATTTTCTTGCCGTGTGATGGCACTCGCTGCCAGAAACACCCGATAAATGGCAGGTTTGTGAAAGTTCCTGTTTCACGGTTCACTAAAAAAATCCACCCCGTTCACGCAGGCAGGGTCTACTACGCAATCCCGATGAACACATGCGTTCCATTGAACGTACTGGAGAAAAACAGGATGATGCAGTTCCCCCTGCGCCCGCCTCTGAGCGCCCTGACGCTCGCCGTGCTGCTTGCTGCGTGCGGTGGTTCCGGAAGCAACTCTGGCCCCGCTACCGGCAACGACATTTCTTCCGGCAATTCCGCCCAGACCGAAAAGGCCGATCCGCCCGCAGGACAGCCAACATCGGCATCCCCGGAAGCCCCCACGGCCCAGGGCGCACCTGTCGATGCCAATGGTGTGCGGGGCGATGTGCTGCTGAGCATGCTGGATCACCGCACCTGCCAGCACCAGACACTGAAGCCCGTAGCCTCTCAGGACGGGCCGGCGTTTTCTCCGGAGCAGCGTGCCGGACTGCCCGACGTGATTGCCGAGACGGGACTGGAGAGCCCCAGCAATTATCAGCCTGTGGCAGCAAACACCGGACAGGCAGCAGCCGGGAACTCACTCTGCAGCACGGCACGGTACAGCCCTTTTGATGATGGACAGGCCACATTGCAGGTAAAAACGCGAGCTGCAACCAGCAACGCCATCAGACCCGCCAGCATCACGCTCAACACCCCCATCAGCGCCTCCGCCGGCACCGTCACGCTGGGCACCACACAGCAGATCGAAAACCCTGGCATCAACATCAGTGCAGCCAAGGCACTCGTCAGCGCCAGCTCCTACAGCTTCCAGACCAGCGCACGGGTTCCCTACGGCCGCCTGACCGAATGGAGAGACGGCAACGACTTCACCGCGCTTCAATTGCAGCCGGTACCGGGCTCGAAGCCCCAGCAGGTGAGACTTTGCTGGAACAGCCAGACGGTATTTTCACGCCAGCTGCACTGCCAGCAATGGGAGATTCCGAACGGCTGGAAACGAGGCGATCCGATCACCCTGAAAGGGCAGAGCCTCACCGAGGGGCGCTCGATTCAGGAAGGGGAAGCAGGCGCCGGCACCGTTTACTGGCGCTCGAATCCCTGAAGCTCCGGTTGCGGCAAGTGCCGCAACAAATTTCCCAATCTCATGATGAGAAAAGCGGAAAAGACCGAAAAATCCGGGCCATGAGCGCTTGTCCGCAGCGGCCCGCCTTGTCCGCCGCTCCGGCACAAGGACAACCTGCCGGAGCACTCACGGAAGATCTGCTGCGCAGCGGTTTTCAAGCGCCTACATGGGTACAGGCACCGAAATTTCCTCATGTGAAAAGCAGGCGTTGCATGAACCCCCACCGTTGAATCACAGAACCTTTCTTCAGGTATCACGAAGAAACACTCTCAAGAAAAAGACAAACAAACAAAAGAGAAAGCGCGGACATTTGTTTGAGTTTTCACGCGACATGCACAGCACACGCACAATTTTTGCGGTCTACTGCCACCACCTTTTGTTGCGTATCCGATCGAACAGATCGGGAAGGAGAGATATCTGACATGAGCAAGAAGAAACTGCATATCCCGCTGACCGCCGCCGCACTGGCCATATTGCTGGCAGCCTGCGGTGGGTCGGGCGGTGATGGCGCCAACAGCACTGGCTCTTCCGGTGTGAAGGACGCTGCAGCCAACGCTCAGACACCTGCTGCCGACACGGCCGCCCCTGCTACAAATGCGCCGGCACCTGCCGCCAGCCCCGCCAATGCACCCGCACCGGCTGCCAACACCCAAGTGCCGGGCTCCGTTGCCCCCACCTCTCCCCGGGCCACACCGGTCGCAGCAGCCGCCACGCCCATCTCGGCAACCGGCATTCGTGGTGACGTGCTGCTGGGCATGCTGGAACAGCAGCCGTGCAGCAACAGCTGGTTCACGCCCGTGGCAGGCCCCGATGGCAGCAACCATTCGGCTGGCCAGGTCAACACCTATGCCAATGCCGAGCTGGGCAACTACACCGACCGCACCGACATCCACGTCGTCCACACCATCGGCTGCTCGGGACAGACCTATGCACCGGTTCAGGCCGGCGAGCACACCTACAGGTTCGGCAATGGCTATTTCGGCCGCTTCAATGGCCCCCCGCACGCCGAAATCCGCCATACCGCGCTCAACATCCCCGTCACGGTCAGCGATCAGGACGTGGTGCTGAGCAAGGACATGAAGTCCTACGCGCCGAGAACGGAGACCGAGCCGGGCGGCGCTGTCGACATGAGCGCTGACGCCGAACTCCGCCTGGCCTACAACGCCGAAATCCCGTTTGGCACGGTCATGCACTGGAAAGGCCCTAACGCCCAGTACGTTCACATGTTCATCGACAAGGGTGACGGCAGCGACCCCAACAAGGTGCGGCTGTGCTTCGACAACAACATGACCAACGTGAAGCAGCTGCAGTGCATCAGCTGGAAGGTGCCGGCCGACTGGCAGCCGCATCAGGAGAAGCTGGAAGATGTCGAGCAGACGCTCATCAGCGATCGTTCGGTGTTCCCCGGCAAGAGCGGTCATTCCTACTGGAAAACTACCAGGTGATGCCTGATGGCAATTCCTGAGCCCTCGCCAGTGTTACAGACGCTGGCGAATTCAACAGGAACAGCGGGCACAAGCCACTGACAGCGTCTGCTGGCAGACTTCCCCGCAGACGCGGCCCCACCATTTCGGGTGGGGGGCCGCGTTTTTCATGTGCCCTGTCATTTTTAAGGGGGAGACATTTCGCCCGCGCCGTTCAGATTTTCGTGCCTGGCACCAGAGCCGAGCGTTACAGCGATGGCGCATGCAGGCATCCTGACAGGAGACAGTCAACTGTACAGAAGAACATCGGACAGCAGCGCGCAAGCGCGGGGGCACTTTCGCCTGACCCTTGTTTTCAAGATGTTTTCGCGCACCACGCCGCGCGATTTGTTCGCGGCAGAACATTACCCGACCACTGGTCCGTCGATCGAATCAGCTTCACCACGTGCACAAGACACCGACTTTCCATCAAGACATGATTTCAAGACGGACATGAGTCATGAACCGATGACATCGACTTTTCATTTCTGGCAATAGCAAGATTTTGTTTCGTTTTTCACGCGACACTGTCACGCCGTTTACTTCCCTGCGTTCTACTCATGGCCACGCACTAAATGCCAATCGTTCCATGCAAATCGTGAGGGAGAAAACACGACATGACCATCAGAAATCTTCAGGCTCCTCTGACTGCCGCAGCACTGGCTGTGCTGCTGGCCGCTTGCGGCAGCGGCTCTGGCACCGGTGATTCCGGCGGTACCGGAGGCACCGGCGTAGCCCCCAAGGATGCTGGCGCCACCCCGGCACAGAACACCCCTGCTCCGGCCGAAAATGCACCGGCAGCAGGCCAGCAGGCCGCCGAAGCCGAGGGCGCCCCGATCGACGCCAACGGCATCCGCGGCGACGTGCTGCTGAGCATGCTCGATCACCGGACATGCCATCACAAAAACCTCAAACCGGCCGCCTCGTACAACGGCCCACTGCTGAGCGACGCGCAGCGCGGCAACACCCCGAACGCGACTGCCGGCATCGCCCTGCAGGGCGCCCCCAACTACAAGCTCAAGCCCGGCCAGCAGCCCCCTGTCGGCATGCCGGGACATGACGTGCCCTGCACGTCCAGCCTGTATGAATACACAGCGTTCGACGACGGCACCGCGACAGTGATACAGGACAGTACCTTGTACCGTGGCCTGAGAGAGCCGGTCGATCCCAGCAAGCGCCCCATCCGCGGTGCCGTTACCGAAACGCAGATCACCGTGTCGGGTACCAACGTCACGCTGAGTGCCGAGCAGAAACTCACCCGAATCGATGAGCGCTCGGAAGCACAGACCTTCGTCAGCGCCAACGCCCATACCTTCCAGACCAACGGACGCATTCCCTATGGTCTCGTCACCGAATGGCGCCAGGGCGCGGAGTTCAACGAGCTGATGGTGCTGCCGGGCG